>NZ_JANPJP010000358.1:0-60109 GCF_031425575.1 Phenylobacterium sp. | reverse complement strand
CAGCTCGGGCGCATTGGTGTTGAGCGCCCAGGCTCCGTAATAGGCGTTGGATCGGGCGAGCTCGTTCTTGACGTACATGTCGGCCAGCTTGTGCTTGATGGCCTGATACGAGGCGATGACCCGGCCGAAGGCGTAGCGCTCCAGGGCGTATTCCTTGGCCATCTCGAGGCAGCGGTCTGACCCGCCGCACTGTTCGAAGGCGATCAGGACAGCGGCGCGGTCGAAGACCTGCTCCACCAGCTCGATCCCGGCGCCGGCCGCGCCCACGCGGCGGACGGGCGCATCCTTGAAGGTGAGCTTGGCGGCGTCGCGGGTGGGATCGAGCGTCTTCACCGCCTCGCAGGTGACACCCTGGCCGGCCAGCTCCACCAGATAGAGGCCGGGCTTGCCGCCCTCCTTGGCCAGCACCAGCGCGACGTCGGCGATGTCGCCGTCGGTCACCGGGATCTTCACGCCGGTCAGCTTGCCGTCGGTGACCGTGGCCTGCAGCGTGGCCGCCGTCGTGGCGCCAGGCCCTTCGGAGGTGGCGATGGCGCCGATGACTTCGCCGGCGGCGATCTTGGGCAGCAGGTAGGTCTTCTGCTCGTCGTTGCCGGCCAGCATGATGGCCTCGGCCAGGAAATAGACGGTCGACGCGAAGGGGATTGGCGCCACGGCGCGGCCCAGTTCCTCGGCGATCACGCAGAGCTCCAGGTGGCCAAGGCCCAGGCCGCCGAATTTCTCGGGAATGGCCGCGCCCAGCCAGCCCTGGCCGGCCACCGATTTCCACAGGTCGGCGTCATAACCGCTGGTGCTGTTTTCCAGCACGCCCCGGGCGCGGCTGGTGGGGCAGTTGGCTTCGAGGAACCTGCGCGCCTCGCCCTTCAGGGATTTCTGGTCATCCGAAAAATCGAAATTCATGCTCGCCCATCCGCCGGTTCCGGCCGGTTGAAGTTTCCTCGCGCGTCAACATACGCGCCTCGCGCGCCGTGGAAAGATTGACCTCGCGTCAAGGATTTCAGGCTCTTATGCGCACCTGTGGGCGAGCTCGAAGGGCGTGCGGATGGCCAAGGCGATATTCCAGAAGAACCAGCGCGTCTGGGTCGAGAGCGTTGGCGCCTGGGCGATCGTCGAAAAGCTGGTGCCGGTCTGGGCGCGCGGCTTCGACGAGCCCGTGCGGGTCACCTACGACGTCGGCCTGGGCCGCGACTTCCAGGCCCATGAGCTTAAGCCGGAGCAGGACTCCGAGGACACCTTGGCCGAGGACGGCGCCAACTGGCGGCTGCTGCGCGCCCGCAACAAGTGGCAGACGCCGGACAACTGCCGCCACCACCCCTATCCCGGCAGCTACCCGGTGGTGGTCACAGACGCCAATGATTGGGGCGGCTGGCGCACACCGGGCGCCGAGTACGACCGCGATCCCCACAAGATCGAATTCCAGGCCCGGCTGATCGCCTCGTCGCCCCGCCTGCTGTCCGTCGCCCGGCGCCTGATGGCGATGATCGAAGAGACCCCCGGAGCGCCGCCCGAGCTGCAGCGCCTGGCCGAACAGGCGATGAAGATCGACCAGTACCTCAAGGAGGTCCCGGCCAGCGTGGATGAGCCGATAGCTGAATCGGCTCCCCACGCCGCCGAGTAGCGGGCTAGAACTTGTAGCCGAAGCCCACCGAGAGCACCCAGGGGTCAAGCTTCACCTTGGACTTCAGCGCGCCGCCATTGATCTTGGCGTCGGTCTCGAAGAACACCTTCTTGACGTCGACGTTGGCGCTCCACGGTCCCTTGACCGCGACATCGACGCCAGCCTGCAGGGCGTAGCCGAAGCCGTCGTCGAGCTCCACCTTGAAGCCGTTCTGATCCTTGCCGCTGTGGAACAGCATGTAGTTCACGCCGGCGCCTACATAGGGGCTGACCTTGGCGGTCGGTGCGAAGTGATACTCCAGCGAGACCACCGGCGGCAGGACCCAGGTCTTGTGCACGGTGACGTCGGTTCCCGGCCCCTGCGCCTTGATGGTGTGCTGGCTGGTGGTGGCGATCACCTCGACCGCCACGTGGTCGGTGAGGAAGTAGGACAGGCCCAGCGACGGCTTGTAGTCGTCCTTGACGTCGACGTGCAGGCCGGTGGGCGCGCCCGCGGCGGTGGTGATGGCGTCGTCGGCCGTCGGCGAGATCGCCGTGGCGCGAACGTTCAGCATCAGGAGACCCTTTTCCTTGACCTGGAAGTCCTGGGCTTGGGCGGTTCCGGCCAGGGCGAGCGCCGCGCCAAGGGCCAGGGCGTAGGTGGTGACTTTCATCTTCTTTTCCCCTCAAGGCACGGAGGGAGCGCCGTGCTGGTGGGGACATCGCGCCATCTCGCAAGCTCAGCTTTGACAAAACTCAAACAACCGTTTGACGCCTGTTGTTCGTCGCGCAGGCGACATGGCGGTCGGCGCGACTTTCGCAGCCGCGGCGCTCGCCCTGGCGACCGGGATGGCCTAAATCCTTGGGGATGCGCACAGAGACACCCCAGCCCATCCGGCTCACCGACTACCGCCCGCCCGCTTTCCGGATCGACACGACCGAGTTGGTCTTCGACCTGGCGCCCAACGCCACCCGGGTGAAGGCGCGCCTGTCGATCACCCGCAACGGCGAGCACGCCGAGCCCCTGGTGCTGAATGGCGAACGGCTCAAGCCGATCTCGGTGGCCGTGGACGGCAAGGTGCTGGACGAGAGCGAGCGCACTATCGACGCCGAATATCTCACCGTGCCCAATGTCCCCGACAGCTTCGTGCTGGAAACCGAGGTCCAGATCGACCCGGAGGCCAACAAGGCCCTCGACGGGCTCTACATGTCCGGCGGCCGCTTCTGCACCCAGTGCGAGGCCGAGGGCTTCCGCAAGATCACCTGGTTCCCCGACCGCCCCGACGTGCTGTCGCGCTTCACCGTGCGGGTCGAGGCCGACAAGGCTTTCCACCGCCTGCTCTCCAACGGCAACCTGATGGAATCCGGCGTCATGCCTGGCGGTCGTCACTACGCCGTCTGGAACGACCCCTTCCCCAAGCCCGCCTATCTGTTCGCCTTGGTGGCCGGCGAGCTGGACGAACTGGCCGACAAGCTGGTGACCATGAGCGGCCGCACCGTCGATCTGAAGATCTATGTGGACCCCGGCATGTCCGACCGCGCCGCCTACGCCATGGACGCGCTGAAGCGCTCGATGAAGTGGGATGAGGAGGTGTTCGGCCGCGAATACGACCTGGACCTGTTCATGATCGTCGCCGTACGCGACTTCAACTTCGGGGCGATGGAGAACAAGGGGCTGAACATCTTCAACTCCTCCCTGCTGCTGGCCGACCCGGCGACCGCCACGGATCTCGACTATGAGCGCATCGAAAGCGTCGTGGCCCACGAGTACTTCCACAATTGGACCGGCGACCGCATCACCTGCCGCGACTGGTTCCAGCTGTGCCTGAAGGAGGGCCTGACGGTCTTCCGCGACCAGAGCTTCTCCGCCGACATGCGCGGCGAGGCGGTCCAGCGCATCAAGGACGTGAAGACCTTGCGCGCCCGCCAGTTCTCCGAGGACCAGGGCCCGCTGGCGCACCCGGTGCGCCCCGGCAGCTACCTGAAGATCGACAACTTCTACACCGCGACCATCTACGAGAAGGGCGCCGAAGTGATCCGGATGCTCAAAACCCTGATCGGTGATGAGAAATTCCGGGAGGGCATGGACCTCTATTTCGACCGTTGGGACGGCCATGCCACCACGGTGGAGGAATTCATCCGCTGCTTCGCCGACGTCACTGGTGAGGACCTCACCGAGTTCTTCGCCTGGTACGAGCAGGCTGGCACGCCGGAGGTAAGTTTGAAGCACAGCTATGACGCCGACGCCCGCACCCTGAAGATCGACCTGACCCAGGCCACCGCGCCCACGCCCGGCCAACCCACCAAACGTCCCCTGCCGCTGCCGGTCCGCATCGGCCTGCTGGACGGCGAGGGCCGCACCCAGGCCTTCGTGCGCGACGGGACGGCCCTGGACGAGACGGTGGTGGTGCTCAACGGCGCCTCCACCAGCGTCACCTTCACTGGCGTTGATTCCCCGCCCGTGGTCTCGGCCCTGCGCGGCTTCTCGGCGCCCGTGACCCTGGAGACCGACGCCCAGCCCAAGGACCGCTACGTCCAACTCGCCGGCGACCCGGACCTGTTCAACCGCTGGGAGGCCGGTCAGGATCTGGCCCGCGCCCTGATCTCCAGCCGCGCGGCCGGCCGGCCCGACGAGGTGGGCGAGGAACGCTATGCCGAGGCCCTGGGCCGCGGCCTGGCCGACCAGGCCGCCGATCCGGCCTTCAAGGCGCTGCTGCTCGCCTTGCCGTCCGAGGCGGACCTGGCCATGGCCATGAAGCCCGCCGACCCCGCCGCCATTCATGAGGCGCGCGAGGCCCTGCGCACACGGCTGGCCCTACACCTGGAAGACGACCTGAAGCGCCTGCATATCGGCCTACAGGAACTGGGAGAGTTCTCACCGGACGCCGCGAGCGCCGGGCGTCGCGCCCTGCGCAACGCCGCCCTGGACCTGCTCGCCGCCAATCCCCGCGCCGAGATCACCACCCTGGCTGACGGACACTACCGGGCCGCGATCAACATGACTGACACCATGGGGGGCCTGAACGCCCTCATGCAGTTGGGCGGCGAAGCCTTCGACTCAGCCTTGGCGGACTTCTACGAACGCTGGAAGAACGAGCCCCTGGTCATCGACAAGTGGTTCTCTCTGCAGGGCCGCGACCCTTCTGAGGAGGCTCTTGGTCGGGTCATGGGGCTCACCGCCCACCCCGCCTTCGACCAGAAGAACCCCAATCGCCTGCGGGCCCTGGTCTCCGGCTTCGCCACCGGCAATCCGGCCCGCTTCCACGACCCCAGCGGCGCCGGCTACCGCTTCCTGGCCGACATCATCCTGGCGGTGGATGGGTTCAACCCCATGACCGCCGCGCGGTTCGTGGAGCCGCTGGGCGGCTGGCGTCGCTATGCCCCCGAATTGGGGGCATTGATGAAGGCGGAGCTCCAGCGTATCGCCGCGACCGAAGGTCTATCCAAGAACGTCTATGAGCTGGCGACCAAGGCCCTCGCGGAGTAGGCCCGGTATCGGCGATTGCCGCCGACCCGAATCTTGTTGAAAATCAGCCCTGTGGACGATGCTGGCGCAGACCGGCGCCCACCCGCCTGACCTAGGGAAACTGCCGTAGATGTCCATCTCGCTCAGCCGCATCAATTTCCTGGTCGTTGACGACAACATCCACGCCATCGACTTGGTCAAGACGATGCTGCGGGGGTTCGGCGTGGACTCCGTCGTGGAAGCCAAGACCATCGCCGAGGCGAGGGCCAAGATCAAAGCCAGCACCCTGCCGGGCGCGGCGATGATCGACATCATCATTCTCGACTACATGATGGGCGAGGAAGAAGGCGTCACTCTGGCCCGGTGGCTGCGTAAGGAAGACACCAGCCCGACGCCCTATGTTCCGATCATCATGCTCACCGGCCATGCCGATCGCCAGCGGGTCTACGCCGCCCGCGACTCCGGGGTGAACGAGTTCTGCGTGAAGCCCTTCACACCCGCCGATTTGATGAAGCGGATCATGGCGGTGATCGATCATCCGCGCGCCTATGTGCGGTCGAGCTCGGGCTATTTCGGTCCCGACCGGCGGCGGGTGGACGACCCGAAGTACAAGGGTCCCGAGCGCCGCAAGGATCGCAGGCGTAAATAGCGACGCTCGACAGCGATGTGACCCTATGACTCTCGTGACGCGGGGGGAGCGCTCGCCTAGACTCGCATATTGGGTGACTCGGGTTTAGGAGCGACGGGCGTTGGCCAGACGCGGGGGTGAGGACGCCGAGGCCATTCGGCCTCAGGGGCGCGACAACGCGCCCGGCGTCCGAGCGCTGCCGACCCAGACCTTCGCCCGCATCGCCATCCTCTCCACCCTGCTGCTGCTGGCCGTCTACACGGCCTTTGCGGTGGCCCGCATCCAGCGGGAACCGCAGATCACCACCGCCGCCAACGCCGCCTTGCCCAGCCGGGCCGAGGCCGTGGCCGCTCACCTTGACGCCGAGGCGGCGGCTCTACGCGGCGGGCTGCTGGCGGCGCGCGAGGCGCTCCAGCGGGACGGCGACCAACCCATGGCCGCCGCCGAGAGCGGCCTGCGCGCCTCCGCCGGCGCCGCCGTGGCCATCGCGGTGATCTCCGAGGATGAGATCGTGGCGGTCGCCGGCCCGCCGGGTGGCCTGAACTGGCAGGAAATGGCCAAGGGCGCGGAGGGCTCCAGGCGTGAAGTCTGGCAGGGCGTCACCAGCCAAAGCGCCCCCGCCCTGGCCGCCGCCACCTCGGCCGCCACCACCAAGGGCCAGCGCTGGATCGTGGCGGCTGGAGATCCGACACATCTGGGCGCCTGGCTTTCCAAGACCAGGCCCGAGGCCGTCTCCACCCCGGAGGGGCGGATCCTCGTCGCCAGCCCGGCCAACGGCGTGGGCGCGGCCGACACCGTCAACGCCGCCTTCGCCACCACGCCGGAAGAGCTGAAGCTGGACGGCGGCCTGAGCCGGGCCCAGGGGCCGGACGGCGCCTCGCTGGACCTCGCCGCTCGCCCCGCCCTCGGCGGAAGCCTCTATGTGCTAGCCGCCGCGAGCTCGGCGCCCATGGAGATCCAGACCTCCACCGAGCAACTGGCCTGGCTGCTGACCCCGCTGGCCGCGGCCTTCCTGCTGGGCCTCCTGCTGCTCAACCAGAGCAACCGGGTGGAGAGCGCCCAGAAGGCCTTCGTCGATTCCGAGCAACGGTTCCGGCTGGCGGTGGAGGCGGCGCGCTGCGGCATCTGGGAGTGGGACCTCTCCAACGACAGGATGTTCATGTCTGACGTCACCGGCGCCATTTTCGGCTGGGGCGGCGGCGGCATCGTGGATGGCCAGGCGGTGCTGGAACGCGTGTCGGCCGACCATCGCGACCGCCTGCGCCAGGCGCTGTCCACCGCCGCGGTCTATGGCGGCTTCGACGTCTCGTTCCGCGTGCCGTCGATGCAGGGAGGTAGGCCCACCTGGATCGACGCCCGTGGCCAGGCCTTTGGCGACAAGGACCGCGATGGTTATTCTCGGATCATCGGTGTCGCCCTGGACGTCACCGAGGAGCGCATGGCCCAGGCCCGCGCCCAGGCCGCCGAGAACCGCCTGCGCGACGCCATCGAGAGCGTATCGGAGGCCTTCGTCCTCTGGGACCGCAACGGCCGCCTGCTGATGTGCAACAAGAACTACCGGACCTTCTTCTCGCTGGAGCCGCGGCTGCTGAAGCCCGGCGCGTCGCGCGAGCAGGTGAACCGCTTCGCCCAGCTGGCCATCAGGCAGGAGATGGACGCGTCCGACGGCCGCAAGGGCGTGCGCGAGGCCGAGCTCAATGACGGCCGCTGGATCCAGATCTCCGAGCGCCGCACCGCCGAGGGCGGCCTGGTGATGAGCGCCGCTGACATCACCGCCATCAAGACCCAGGAAGAGGCGCGGCGCCTAAACGAAGAGGCGCTGCAGAAGGCCGTCGTCGGTCTGGAACGCAGCCAGGAACAGCTCTCCGAACTGGCCCGCAAGTACGAGATGGAGAAGGTCCGGGCCGAGGGGGCCAACAAGGCCAAGTCCGAGTTCCTGGCCAATATGAGCCACGAGCTGCGCACCCCGCTGAACGCCATCAACGGCTTCTCCGAGATCATGGTCCAGGAGATGTTCGGGCCGCTCGGCGACCAGCGCTACAAGGGCTATTCGCAAGACATCCTGTCCTCGGGCCAGCACCTGCTAGCCCTGATCAACGACATCCTCGACATGTCGAAGATCGAGGCGGGCAAGATGAGCCTGAAGTTCGAGCCTATCGCCCTTGAGGAAGTGGCGGAGGACGCTGTGAGGCTGGTGCGCAACCGCGCCGAGGCGACGGGCCTGGCCCTGGCCATCGACTTCCCGCAGCACCTGCCGGAGATCGAGGCCGACTACCGGGCCGTCAAGCAGATCCTGCTGAACCTTCTCTCCAACGCCATCAAGTTCACCCCGCGCGGCGGCCGGGTGACCATCCGCGCCGAGGGCCGCCACGACCCCCTGGGTGAGCGCATCCGCATCAGCGTGCAGGACACGGGCATCGGCATCGCCGAGGACGACCTGGCCCGCCTGGCGCGGCCCTTTGAGCAGGTGGAGAACCAGCACTCCAAGACCACCCAGGGCACAGGCCTGGGCCTGGCGCTGACGAAATCCCTGGTGGAGATGCACGGCGGATCGCTGGATATGCAGAGCGCCCCCGGCGAGGGCACCATGGTCAGCTTTTCCCTGCCCATCCGCCAGACGGGCGCAGCCCTGGCCGGGGTCGCCGCCGCCTAGAGGCTAGGGCTGCCGGCGTTCGCGCGGGCCGCGGCCGCCCGGTCCGCTGCGCGCCAGGCCCTTGGCCAGCTCCGCGCGTTCGGCTGGCGGCAGGGTGGCGGCGAAGGCGACGATGCGATCTTCCACACCGCCGCGCGCGGTCATCTCGAGCGCCCGCGCCTCGGCCAGGCGTCTGGAGATCGCAGGGCCGTCCACAGGCTGGGCGCCGAGATCGGTCCAGGCTTCCCGCCGCGCTTGACGCGCTTCACGCATCTGGCCGCCCACTCCACCGGCCTCGGCCCGCAGCAGCTGGCGATAGGCTCGCTGACGCTCGGGAGACAGGGCGTCAGCGGCCCTCCACAGCGGCTGGCGCGGTCGCTCGGGACCCTGCGCCACTTCCCGCACCCGGTGGCCGACGACGACACCGCCCACCACCGCGCCGATGACGAAGAGGTTGAGGGCGACCGACGCCACCAGGGCCACGGTGAGGGTGCGTTGGCTGGGCATCAGACGCCTTCGCTTGTCTCAGGGAGATCGTCATAGCCGATCATGGCCGCGCTCAGCGCCTCGGGCGCGTCGGTGGCGGAGGAGAGGTTCACCGACAGCGCCACCCCAAACACCAGGCCCGCCACGCAGGCGCCCGCCAGCCCCGCGCCCACACCGGCGCCCAGGAGCCAGGTCCGCGGGCTCCAGCGCGCCCGCACGGTCGGCGCTGCCGCGATCACGGCCTCGCGCATCCCATACGGGACGCTGAGCGGCGCCCAGGTGTCCAGAACCGCGTCGAGGCGATCTGCGCCGGCGAGAGCCTGGCGGGCGAAATCGGGCGCGGCCGCCATAAGCGCCGCGGCCGCGTCACGCTCGGCGGCCGGCCAGCGCGCCGTCGACCCGCCATGGGCCTCCGCCAGTTCCAGGAACCGCTCCCGCGTCATGCCTGCTCCCTCAAGGCGTCATCATATCCGAAAGCGCTGACCGCAGGGCCCGCCGCCCCCGAGACAGCAGGCTTTCCAAGGCCTCGACGCTGACCCCCATGACCGCGGCGGCCTCGATATTTGTCATCTCCTGATAGTGGCAGAGCGCGACCGCCTCCCGCTGCCGGTCGGGCAGGACCGCCATAGCCGCAGCCACCCGTCGGCCAACATCGGAGGCCTCCAGCCCCCGGTCGGGCGCCGGCCCCTCGTCGAGCTGCTCGGGTGGCGTCTCGGTGGGGATTTCCCGGCGGCGACGCAGCTTGTCGTAGCAGAGGTTGAGGGTCACCCGGTGCAGCCAGGTGTCGAAACGCGCGGCGCCCGGCGCCCAGGTCGGCGCCTGACGCCACGCACGGATCATCGCCTCTTGCGCCACGTCTTCGGCCTCCGACGCTTCGCCGAGCATCCGCCCGGCCAAGGCGAGCAGGCGCGGCAGCTTGCGGGCGGCGAGCGCCCGCACCGCGGCGGGATCTCCCCGCGCCACGCGCGCCAGCAGCTCTTCGTCCGGATCTAAGTCCAAACCCGACCTCGCCCCGGGCGGTGGTGATGGGCGGGCTATCCAGCACGGCCCCGGTTCTGGCGCATGGTGGCCAGTTCGTCCTTGCTTAGCCAGCCATCACGATTGGCGTCGACCTGATCGAAGCGGCGCTTCGAGCCGGCGTCCAGTTCGGCGCGCGACAGGGCGCCGTCCTTGTTGGCGTCGCCCTTGCTCCACATCTCGGCGATGCGGGTGGTCGCCTTCGCCCCGCCAAAGCGTGCGGCCAGGGCCTCCATCGACTTGCTTTCCGCCTTGGTGATCCTGCCGTCCTTGTCGCCGTCCAGCCGACCCAGCATGGAGTCGGCCTGGACCTTCTTGAACTCGGCCAAGGTGACCTTGCCGTCGTTGTCCAGGTCGAGGTCAGGCCCCCGGCCCATCTGGGCGTGGGCTGAGCTGGCCATGGCCAGGAAGGCGGCGGTGATCAGGAGGCGTTTCATAGGGTCCTTTCGACGAGCTTGCGGACCGTCACAAGTTCAACGGTCCGTCAGCCCATATCCGTCGCTCAAGTTTGCACAATGATGTCGTACGCATGCCGCGCGGCGGCGCGGGCGCGGGCGAGCTTGGCGCGCAGGCCCTTGAAGTCCTTCACGCCTCCGGCCCGGGCCAGCAGGGCCTTGAAAGCCTTGGGTTCCTCGCCGGGGTCCTCGCCGTCGGGCAGGGCCACCTTCAGGAGCTGGGTCAGGTTCTGCTGCAGCCGCCAGGCCTCCTGCAGGTCGGCGAGGGGCCCCTTCGGCGTCAGGCCGGCCGCCAGGACCAGGCCAAGGGCCTCGGCGGTGTTGGGCGCAAGCGGGCCCCCGGCCGGGGCGTGCACCAGCTGCAGGAACTGGGCGGCGAACTCGATGTCCACCAGCCCGCCGGGCGAGAGTTTCAGGTCCCAGTCGCCCTTCGGCGGCCGCTCCTGTTCCAGCAACTGGCGCATCTCGCGGACCTCTGCGGCGGTCTTGCCGGCCTCACGGGGGCGACGCAACGCCGTGTCGATGGCCTGGGTCGCGGCCTGGGCGAACTCAGCCGAACTGGCCCAGACCACCCGGGCGCGGGTCAGGGCCAGCAGCTCCCAGGTCTCGGCCTCGCGGTCGTAATAGTCCTCAAAGGCGGCGAAGCTCACCGCCACCGGCCCCTTGGTGCCCGAGGGTCGCAACTGCATGTCCACCTCGTAGAGCTCCCCCTCCCCGGTGGGCGTTGAGAGGGCCGCGATCAGGCGCTGGGTGAAGCGGCCGTAGAAGACGTCGGCGCTCCACTCCTTCACCGACGAGGCGGCGGCGGGTTCGTCGGCGCGGTAGACGGTCATCAGATCCAGGTCCGAGCCGGCGCTCATCTCCCGCGACCCGCACTTGCCCAGGGCCACGACGGCGACCTGGCCGGGGAAGGTCCCGCCCAGGCGCTCGGCCTCAGCCAGGGACACCGGCGCCAGGGTGTCGATGCAGAGGTCTGCGAGGTCGGCGAAGGCGCGGCCGGCGATCTCGGCGGTGGCCGAGCCGCTCATCACCTGGACGCCGATCCGGAAGGCCTGCTCGCGATGCACCCGGCGCACGGCGTCCATGGCGCCTTCGAAGCCGTCGGACTGGGACACGGCCGCGGCCATGACCCGGCGGTCTTCCTCAATGGCGATGTCGGAGAAGAAGTCGCCGTCCAGCATGGCGTCCAGCGCCGCGGGCCTGCGAGCCAGGGTGTTGGCCAGGCGCGGGGCGTAGGCCATCACCTGGACGATCAACTCAAACAGCTGCGGCTGGGCCAGGAACAGCGACTGCAGCTGCACGCCGGAGGACAGCTTGCCGAAGAAGTCGCTGAAGCGGTGGAAGGCGATATCCGGCGCGCCGGTGGCGTTGGCCGCTTCCAGCAGGCGCGGGGCCAGGCGGGTGAAGAGCTCCCGGCCCCGCTCGGTGCGGGTCGCCGAGATGTGGCCGTGGTGCCAGCCGCGGATGGTCTGGGACACCTTGGCCGGCTGCGAGAACCCCATGCGGGCAAGGGTCGCCAGGGTCTCCGGATCGTCGTCGACCCCGGTGAAGATCAGGCTGCCGAAGCGGGATGAGAGCTGCTCCTCGTCGGGGAAGAGCTCGCCGTAGCGGCGGTTGACGGCCTTCAGGGTCTTCTCGATGTCGGCGTCGAAGGCCTTGAGCTTGGCGAAGCCGGCCAGGGCCGCGACCCGGGCGCGCTCGGTGTCGGAGTCGGGGAGCTTGTGGGTCTGCTCGTCGGCCAGCATCTGGATACGGTGCTCGATGGCCCGTAGCACCCCATAGGCCTCCGTCATCTCCTGCGCGGCCTTGGGGGCGACATGGCCGGCGGCCAGGAGGGCGGCCAGGGCGGCCAGGGTGCGGGGCGAGCGCAGGTCGGGGTGGCGCCCGCCCAGGATCAGCTGTTGGGTCTGGACGTAGAACTCGATCTCGCGGATGCCGCCGCGCCCCAGCTTGAGGTCCATCCCCTTGGCCTGCAGGCGGTCGTCGACCTTGTGGACATGGATCTGGCGCTTGATGGAGTGGATGTCGGCGATGGCCGCGAAGTCGAGGTTCTTGCGCCAGATGAAGGGGGTCAGCTCGGTGAGGAAGGCCTCGCCCAAGGGGATGTCGCCGGCGCAGGCGCGGGCCTTGATGAAGGCCGCCCGCTCCCAGTTCTGGCCGACGCTTTCGTAGTAGTCCATGGCCGCGGCGACGGGCACGGCCAGCGGCGTCGAAGAGGGGTCCGGACGCAGGCGCAGGTCGGTGCGGAAGACGTAGCCGTCGCCGGTCTTGTCCTGCATCAGCTCGGCCAGCTTGTTGGTCAGGCGGACCGCGAAGCCTTGGGATTCAACGCCTTCGACAAGGGGGAGGGCCTCGGGCTCGTAGAAGACCGAGATGTCTATGTCGCTGGAATAGTTGAGTTCGTAGGCGCCGTGCTTGCCCATGGCGATGCAGAAGTAGCCGGGGACCGGGCCGGCGGCGCCCTCCCCCACGGCGATCTGGCGGCCGGCCTCGACCTCGCTCTGGGCCGCCACGGTGAGCGCGGTGGTCAGGGCCGCGTCGGCGAAGCGGGCGAGCGCGCCGGTGACCGCGTCCAGGTCCCAGACCCCGCCCAGATCGGCCAGGGCGATGAGCAGGTGGGCCTCGGCCTTGAGCTTGCGCAGGCCCACCTTGGCGGCCTCGTAGCTGACGCCGGCGAGGGCGGCGGTGCGGGCGAGGAGGTCGTCGAAGCGGGCGTCGGGATCGGCCTCCAGCAGGTCGCGCAGGCGGGGCAGGTCGCGGCGGGCCAGGCTGGTGAGGTAGGGGGACGCGCCGAAGACCGGGGCCAGGGCCGGCCAAGCCCGCTCCAGGAGTTCGGTCCAGCCGCCCTCCTCGGCCGCGGCGCGGACGACGCTGTGGGCGCGCTCGGCGGCCTTGGGGTCGGCGACGGGGCCGCAGGGGGTCAGGCGCTCGATGAGGCGAGTCATCCGCACATTGTCGGCGGCCAGGGATGGAAGACAAGGCTGTTTAAAACCGGTCAGCCAGCCACCAAGTCTTGGGACGCAAGGGATTGCGGCGGCCACGGCCCGCCCACCAAGGCCGACAAGTGACCGTCGAGGTCCCGCCAAGTGTTGATCTTCAAGCGTGCGCCACCCCTGCCCCGTCGCGCGGGGTGAGCTATACCGGGGTCAGAGCCGCAAGGAAGATCCCAAGTGACCCCCGTCCCCATCGTCTGCTTCACCGACGTCCTGTGCGTCTGGGCCTATATCGCCGAGCTGCGGCTCGACGCCCTGAGGCGGGCCTTCGGCGACCGGGTGCAGATCAAGTACCGGTTCTGCCCGGTGTTCGGCGACACAAGCCGCAAGATCCCCGCCGCCTGGGGCGACAAGGGCGGCTATGAGGGCTTCAACGCCCACCTGCGCCAGTCGGCCGCCGCCTTCCCCGAGATCGAGCTGAACCCGGCCGTCTGGCTGACCGTGCGGCCAGCCTCCTCCTGGGGCGCCCACCTGTTCCTCAAGGCCGTGCAGCTGGCAGAGGCGGCTGGCGGCGGCCCGCCGGGCGCGGGGGAGACCGCGGTGCGCGGCCTACGCCACGCCTTCTTCGCCGAGGCCCGCGACATCGCCACCTGGGAGGTCCAGCGCGAGGTGGGCGCCCGGGCCGGCGCCGACCTCGCCCGCGTCGAGGCCCTGATCGCCGACGGCCGGGCCTTCGCCGCCCTGGCCGCCGACCATCAGGACGCCGAGACCCTGCGCCTGCAGGGCAGCCCCAGCTTCGTGCTCAACGAGGGCCGCCAGAAACTCTACGGCAATGTCGGCTTCCGCATCCTGGAGGCCAACGTCCAGGAACTGCTGCACGAGCCCCAGTCCGACCAGGCCAGCTGGTGCTAGGGGCGTAACCCGCGGCTTACAGGGTGGCGACGGGCAGTCCAGCGCGCCGCCATTCCGGAAGCCCGCCCTCCAGACGCTTGGCCAGGCGCCCTCGTTCCCGCAGCAGGGCGACGGCTTCAAACGCCAGGACGCACCAGGGGCCGCGGCAGTAGGCGACCACTTCAAGTCCCGTCGGCACTTCGTCCAGCCGGGCCTTGAGCTCGGTCAGCGGGATACTCAACGCGCCGGGGATGTGACCGTCGGCGAACTCATCGGGCGGGCGGACATCGAGGATCGTCGCCAAGCCGTCGGTCACCATCTGCTCCAGAGCGGCGAACCCCACTGCGTCGAGGGAGTCGCGAGCCTGGAAGTAGTCGCCGACCACCACCTTGACCGCGTCGGTATGACGCTCGCCCACCCTCCGAAGGGCGGCGACAAGGTCGAGGACGTCATCCTCGGTGATCCGGTAGACGACCTGCTTGCCCCGGCGCTCACCGACCACCAGTCCGACGCGGCGCAGGGCCTGCAGATGCTGCGAGGCGTTGGCCACGGTGAGCCCCGCCTTCCCCGCCAGCGCCTCCACGCTCCTCTCGCCTTGGGCGAGGTGCTCTAGCAGATCGAGGCGATGGGCGTTGCCGAGCGCGCGCGCGACGTCGGCGAAGGCGGCGAAGAGGTCGAGTTTTGCCGACAGGCTGAAGCTCCAATCAGGCTTGACCATCAATCAAGAGAGTTCTTGAATGATTGCGCGCGCCGTCACCGCGTCAAGACCCATCCAAGGCGGCCGTGGCCGGGAGTCCAGAATGTCCGACGCAGCGCAAACGCACTGGGAGCATGTCTATACCACCCGCCCGACCACCCAGGTGAGTTGGTATCAGGATGAACCTGGGCGCTCGCTCGCCATGTTCGCGGCCGCCGGCGTCGCGCCGACCGCGTCAGTGATCGACGTGGGCGGCGGGGCCTCGCTCCTGGTCGACCGTCTGTTGGACCAGGGCTACGGGCGGATCAGCGTCCTCGACGTCTCGAGCCAAGCTCTGGCGGCGGCCAAGGCGCGTCTCGGCGGGCGCGGCGACACTGTCGCCTGGCTGGTCGAGGACATCACCACCTGGTCGCCACCTCCGCACGCCTTCGAGCTTTGGCACGACCGCGCCGTCTTCCATTTCCTGGTCGAGGACATCCATCGCCAAGCCTACCTGCGCGCGCTGAATCAGGGCCTACGGGACGGCGGTTATCTCATCCTCGCAACGTTCGCCCTGAGCGGCCCGGAGCGCTGTAGCGGCCTTCCCGTGCAACGCTACTCGCCGGAGACCCTTCAGGCGGCGCTGGGCGACGGTTTCCGGCTTCTCGACACGAGCTTCGAGACGCACATCACGCCGAGCGGCGTGGCTCAGGACTTCGTCCGGTGCCTGTTCCGCAAGACGGCCGATTGACGGTTAGAGTGCAGACAGCACCTTTCGGACGACGACCAGGGCTGGTTCGCGACCGTGATCAGCGACTTCGGTTTCGAGGCCCGCCGCCCTGAGCGCCGACAGCACCTCGTCCAACGATCGGAAGCTGTACACCTCGGCCGGAAACCGGCTGACCGCGGCGGTGTCGGCACTGGTGCGCAGGATCAGCGCCAGCTTGGCGCCGGGCTTTAGCACACGGGCGATCTCGCGCAGCCCCAGGTCCAGGTCCTTCCAGAAGTAGATGACATGGACGCAGAGCGCCCTGTCGAAACTGGCGCTCTCGAACGGCAGGGCGTCGACGCCGGCCACGATGACATCCACGCGCTTGCGCCGGATCAGGCTTCGGTTTCGCGCCACCGCGATGTCGACCATCAGAACCGAGGGATCGGCGCCCACCACGCGTCCACTCGGCGTCCGGGCCGCCAGGGCCGCGAGGCTGCGCCCGTGGCCGCAGCCGATGTCGAGCACGTGGTCACCGTCGCGGATGTCCAGAGCCTCGATGGCGCGCTGGTTATCGGCCCAGGTCTCGCGCGCCATGATGAAGGCGACAAGGCGACCCAAGAGGCCACGCGCATTTCGGGCCTGTTCGGCGATGGCGGGAGGACGGCGCATGACGTTCACGCTCCCGCCGCCTGGGCCGCGGCCACGGTGGCGCCGGCGCCGGCGATCGCCAGCAGGAGCAGCACGGCCACTCTTGCGACCGAAGGCGCGGACCTGGCGGCCGACCGGCTGCGCTCAGCGATCTCGGCGAGCCTCGCCTGATAGTCGGGATGCTCAGTGCCCATCAGCCTGTCCCACCAGGTGAAGTAGAGGCCATAGTTGCTGCGGCCATGCTGGTGGTGCAGGTCGTGGTGGGTGGTGGTGCTGAGCCAGCCGAACAGGCGGGAGGGCCGCCCGGAGACCGGCGACAGCTCGACGCCAGCGTGGCCCATCACGTTGCGCACGATCTGCCAGGTCACGAAGGCGAAGAGCGCCCCCTCGTGCATCGGCACGATGGCCGCCCACAGGGGGACGAAGGCGACGGTCAGAATGGCTTCAGGCGCGTCGAACGCATAGGCGGTCCATGGCGTCGGCGCCTTGGACTTGTGGTGCGTCCAGTGGAAGGCGCGGAACAGGCGCGGGTGATGCATCGCCCGGTGCGTCCAGTAGAAGTAGGCGTCGTGGGCGACGACCATCGCCGCGAGGCTGAGCGCCAGATAGAGCGGTCCCCGCTCGGTGAAGCCATGGTGGATCGTGAGCCATCCGGCCTTGGCCGCGAGGTGCATGCCGAAACCCGTCAGGGAGAAGATCACCGCCGTCCCGAGGGAGGCGAAGATCTCTCGGCGATAGTCCATCGGCGCAGCGGTCCGAGCCTGGATCTTGCGGGCGTGGAAGCGCGCGCGCCAGAAGGTCGAGATGACGAGGCTGACCAGCCCCGCTGTGACGATGTAGCGCCCGGCCTCGATGGCGAGAATAGCTGGGAAGACGGCGGTGAACTCGCGCCACAGGGTTTGGAGCCAGGGCATGTTGCGTCTCGCAGGCTGATGGCCGCACCGTTGCGGCGGCCTCGCCAAGCTCCTCGAAGCCTGCGTGCTTGGCTCGCCGGGTTCCAAACGCGGCTAGCCGAATGCGGCGGCACCTCGCCGATTCCGGAATTTCAATGTCAATTCAGGTTGTTGCGCCCGATGTGTTAGCGCCGCCCTTGGCGCCCGAGCCGAGCGCCGTTGCGCGAAATTCCGACGGGGTGAGGCCTGTTTCGGCCTTGAAGGCTCTGTTGAAGGGCCCGAGCGACTGGAAGCCGGCGTCGAGCGCGATCGTGGAGATCGGCACCTCCCGCTGTGCAGGATCAGAGAGCGCTTGCCGAGCGTCGCCCAGGCGCCATTGGTTGATGAAGGCGTTGAAGTTGCGGTGGCCAAGCTGCCGGTTGACCAGGCGCCGAAGCCTGTATTCCGGCACGCCGAGCTTGAGGGCCAGCGCAGAGATCGACAGGGACTCATCGCGATAGAGACGGTCCACGCGCATCAACGGGTCGAGCCTTTCGGCGAGCTTCGCGTCCTCGGCGGAGAGGGGCGCCGCCACCGCCGGGAGCGGCGGCGGGCGTAGCGCGGCGGCGGTCGCGAAGAGGTCGGGCTCAGCCTGAAGCAGCGCGCCCAGGCCGGCGAGGCCCAGCACGAACAGCATCGCCGCCGCGATGGGCGAGAGGTCGTCAGCGGGCCGCCAGAGGATCTCGGAAACCTGCACGCCGATCACCGCCACCGCATAGATCGCGGCGGCCGCCAAGATGGGCCCACGGAGCCGCCGCCGGGACTCCACGAGATCGTTGCGCCAGCCGCTCCAGATGACCACCAGCACATGGGCCATGAGCGCGGCGCCCACCAGGTTGTGGGCCAGCCACAGCCCCTTGGGCCAAACTCCGTTCGCCGCCAAGACGGCGATCACCAGCAGCAGCGCGGCCGGGGCCAGGCGGGCAGCTTGAAGGTGTGGCCGGTCCCCGAACAGCTCCGTGGCGAAGGCCCAGAACAGACCCGCGCCCATCGCCGAAAGAGCCCAGATCACGGGCCAACTCACCCCTAGCGCCGATTCAAGGCCACCCTGCTGGGTCAGGGTGTGGGCCGCCGCCGCCAGGCAGAACAGGAATCCGGTGACCCGCGCCGGCGCGAGCGGACCGCGCGCGATCACGACCGCAAGCCCCAGGAAGGCGCCCACAGCGCCGCCGCGCATCAGCAGCTCAAGGATGGATTCGTCTGACCACACGGCTCCGATTACCACGTTCGCCGAAGCCGCGGACTAAGGTGCATTGCGGAACTCCGGTGGCCTTCGGCGACAGGGCACGGGTGGGTCAACGCCGACCGCTGACTATGAATCTGGAACTGCTGAACTACGTGCGATCACCTGCTTCAGGGCTTCGTCGATGCGGGTCTGCCAGCCGGCGCCGCCAGCGCGGAAGTGTTCGATCACCTCGGGGCTGAGGCGAAGAGAAATCGGCGTCTTGGCCGGCGTTTTCTGCGGCCCACGGCGGCGTGTCAGGGCGTCGAAGACCTTTTCGGGTAGGACATCCTTCGCCGGCCTGGCTCGGGCGAAAACCTCGTCCGTCCATTCAGGATTGTCTTCGTCGAAGCCGGCCTCATGCGGGGCCATGGCGTCTCATCTCCTTGGCGTGGGCAGCGCAAGCATTTTGTATACACAATTAGAGTGGGGCCGCCCCCAAAACCGCTCATCCCAGCGAAGGCCGGGACCCAGGTGCAACCCTCTCCCGCGTCATGCGGACCTTGGGTTCGGCTTGGGATCACCTCAGACCGCCCAGGATGAATCTGGGTCCCGGCCTTCGCCGGGATGAGCGGTGGGTGGGGTGCGATAGCCGAGAGACCTACCCCGCCCGCGGCAGGATCAGCGCGACCCGCAGGCCGGGCCCGATCTCGCCGACCTTGCCGGGGCCTTCGGCGAGTTCCAGGCGGCCGCCGTGGGCTTCGGCGACGGCGCCGACCAGGGAGAGGCCGAGGCCCGCGCCGGGTTGGCTGCGGCTGTTTTCGAGGCGCACGAAGCGTTCGACCACGCGGGGACGGTCCTCCTCCGGCACGCCGGGGCCTGTGTCGGTGATGGAGAACTCGATCTCGCCCGAGGAGCGGCGGCGCACCCGCAGCATGATGGCGCCGCCGGAGGGGGTGTACTTCACCGCGTTGTCCAGCAGGTTGGCCAGGGCCTGGGCGAGGAACTCCTGATTGCCGCGCGCCTGCAGCCCCTCGGCCATCTCGGCCTGGAAGTCGAGGCCGGCGTCCTCGCAGAGGGGCTCATAGAGCTCGGCGATGTCGGCGGCGAGCTGGGCGGGATCGAAGAGGATCTGATCGGGCGCCGAGCCCGCGGCCTGCAGACGGGCGATGGCCAGGACCGCGCCGAAGGTCTTCAGCACCCCGTCAGTGTCTTCCAGGGCCTGGCCGAGCGCCTGTTCGGGGTCCCCCTTGCCGGCCTCGACGTCCAGATAGGCCACCTCCAGCCGGGCGCGCAGACGGGTGAGCGGCGAGCGCAGATCATGCGCGATGGCGTCGCCGGCGTGGCGATGGCCGGCCATGGAGCGCTCCAGCCGGTCGAGCATCTCGTTGAGGCCCTCGGCCAGTTCGTCGAACTCGTCGCGGGTGCCGCGCACGCGCGCGCGTGCGCCCAGGTCGCCGTTGCGCACGGCGGTGACCACATCGGTGAGGCCGGCCATGGAGCGGCTGACATTGCGGCTGACCAGCACCCCGCCCATCAGGCCCAGGACCACCACCAGGGTGCCCGCGCCGCGCAGGGCGTTGACGATCTTGCCCACATAGGCCTGGTCCTCGCTGACGTCGGCGCCGACGAACAGGATCTCCCCGCCCCGCAGATGTTCCTGGAAGCCGCGGGCCGGATGCTTGATGGGCCGGCCCTGGGCGTCGAAGTCGGTGACCGAGAAGCTGGCGCGGGCCGGGACGGCGTTGATGTCCTCCAGGGGCGACTCGGCGATGGAGCCGGAGATGCGGGTGCCGTCCGGTTTCATCAGCAGGTAGAGGAAGGGCCGCTCGCTGGCCGCCCGCTCGATCAGGGACTGGTTCACCGCATCGACGCCGGCCCGCTCATAGGCCGCGACCAGGGAATTCATCTCGCGGGTGATGTCCTGGTCGGTGCGCCGCGTCGCCTCGCCGGCGGTGGCGACATAGATATAGGCCAGGAAGGCGCTGGCTGCGGCCCCGAACAGGGCCAGGAACAGCAGGGTCAGCCGGAAGGGCGTCGTGCGGAACAGCCGCGGGAGGCGCATGCCGGGGGACATCAGTGGGCTCCAGCGGCGTGCGGCGCGTGCACGCCAAACCCCGCTCGTCCCGGCGAAGGCCGGGATCCAGGTGAAACCCACTCCACGCTCAGACCAAGCCGAGACGCGGTGAAGTGATCACCTCCTACCACCCTGAATGAATCTGGGTCCCGGCCTTCGCCGGGATGAGCGGAGTGGGGAGGCATCGCTCGGTCGCCTAAGGCTCCAGCCGGTAGCCCGCCCCGCGGACGGTCTGCAGCATGGCGCGGTCGAAGCCCTTGTCGATCTTGGAGCGCAGGCGCGAGACGTGGACGTCGATGACGTTGGTCTGGGGGTCGAAATGGTATTCCCAGACCTTCTCCAGCAGCATGGTGCGGGTCACCGACTGGCCGGCGTGGCGCATCATGAATTCCAGCAGCTGGAACTCGCGCGGCTGGAGGTCGATCTCCTTGCCCTGGCGGTGCACAGAGCGGCCGATGAGGTCCATCTCCAGCTCGCCGACCCGCAGGAGGGTCTGGACCGAGCCGGTCTCGCGGCGGCGCGACAGGGCCTGGACCCGGGCGCTGAGCTCGGCGAAGGCGTAGGGCTTGACCAGATAGTCGTCGCCGCCGGCCTGGAGGCCCGTGACGCGGTCGTTGATCTCGCCGAGCGCCGAGAGGAAGAGGACCGGGGTCTGGTCACCCTCGCGGCGGATGGTCTCCACCAGGGTGATGCCGTCCATCTTGGGCATCATGCGGTCGACGATCATCACGTCGAACTCGCCGTCGCGGGCGGCCTTGAGGCCCTCCTCCCCGTCGGCGGCGCGGACACAGGCGTGGCCGCCCTCGGTGAGGCCGCGATCCATAGCCTCGGCCGCCTCAAGGTCGTCCTCGACGATCAGAATCCGCATCACAACCCCCCAAAGCCTACCTGGTTCAAATGATGCCATTTGAACCAGCCAGTGGCTTTCATATTCGTCTGTCGCGTGACGGTCGCCAGAACCGGTGTCCACTTCTGGCTGTCACGCTCCTGTCAGTTCCCGGCCAGTTTAGCCGGAAACCTTGATCGGCAGGAAGGTGGTCCGGCCGGCGCGGTAGACGCCGATCAGGATGCTGGGACGACCGCTGCGCTTGGCGGCCTCGACCACCGCCGAGAAGTCCGAGGCCGACGCCACAGGACGGCCGCCGGCCTGGGTGATGACGTCGTTCTTGCGTAGGCCCCGCTGGGCGGCGTCGGAGGACTGGTCGACGCTGTCCACCACCACGCCCCGCAGGGGCGTGTCGATGTTCAGGCGGGTGCGGGCCGCGGCGTCCAGGGGAGTGAGCTTCAGGCCCAGGACGGCCGGAAGCTGGACGGCCGGACCGGAGGGGCCGCCGGAGCTGCGGGGGCTGCCGGAATTGTCGTTGGCGGCCAGTTCCTTTTCCGTGGGACGCACGCCCGAGCGGATGTCCACCGTGCGGCGCTTGCCGTCGCGGAGCACTTCGAGGCTCAGGGTGTCGCCGGCGCGGGCCTTGGCCACCTCGCGGGTCAGTTCCGAGGAGGTCTTCACCGTGACGCCGTTGACGGCCACCACGACGTCGCCCGGGGTCAGGCCGGCCTTGGCCGAGGGACCGCCGGGGACCAGGTCGGCGACGATGGCGCCCTTCTGGCCGGGCATGCCTTGGGCGTCGGCCATCTCGGCGGTGTAGTTCTGGATCGAGGCGCCGATATAGCCCCTGGTGATCTTGCCGCCCGAGATCAAGGCCTTGGTGGTGGAGTCGGCCACGTTGGCGGGGATGGCGAAGCCGATGCCCACCGAGCCGCCGGAGGGGGAGAAGATCGCGGTGTTGACCCCGATCACCCGGCCATAGACGTCGAAGGTCGGACCGCCGGAATTGCCCCGGTTGATGGGGGCGTCGATCTGGATGTAGTCGACGAAGGTCTCGCCGATGTCACGGCCATAGGCCGAGATGATGCCCGCCGTGGCGGTGCCGCCCAGGCCGAAGGGGTTGCCGACGGTGATGACCCAGTCGCCGACCCGGGGCTTGGCCGCGTTCTCGAAGTTCACGAAGGGGAAATTGCCGCCCTTGACCTTGAGGACCGCCAGATCGGTGCCCTCGTCGCGGCCGACCACGACGGCTTCCAGTTCGCGCTCGTCCTTGAGCACGACCTTGATCTCCTCGGCGTTCTCCACGACGTGGTTGTTGGTGACGATGTAGCCGTCCGCCGAGATGAAGAAGCCCGAGCCCGAGGATTGCTGGGTGGGCAGGCGGGGCTGGCCGCGTTCGGTGGCGCCGCCCTGGTCGCCGTCTTCACCCTCGGGAGCGCCGCGGGGAACGATGTCGAAGGGCAGGCCGGGGATCTGGCGGCGCAGGGCCGAGGCGTCGACCTTGGAGGTGACGTTGATGGAGACCACCGCCGGGGAGACTTTCTCGAAGATGTCGGCGAAGGACAGCGGCGCGCCGGGGGGCGGGGCGAAGATCGGGGCCGTGGAGGTCTTGAGCAGCATGGTGCGGTCCAGCGTGCTCTCGGGCTGGCCTACGCGGGCCCCGGCGACGGCGGCGGTGGCGATGCTGACGCCGGCGATGGCGCCCCAGAGATAGCCGTTCTTCTTCGAGGTCATAACGCCTTCAATTTTCCTGTGGGCCCGGACGGGACACCAACAACTTAGGTTCGATGCCTGAGGGTGCAACCGTTCGGCAAGTTACGTTTAGGTCACGCTGTCAGCAGCAAGGCGACCGATATTGGGCGCAATCGTGTCACGTCTGTTCCTTGTCAGCGAGAGCGGCGAGGCGGGCGGCCTCGGCTTCGGACAATTCGGCGTACGGACGCGGCGTGCGAAGGTTCCGCAGCAGCAGCAGAACGCCCAAGATCACCACGACGAAGGGCGCGCCCCAGAGGACGGCGTTGCCCCAGGAGAAGGCCGGCTTGAGCAGGACGAACTCACCGTAGCGGTCGGTGAGATAGGTGCGGACCTGATCATCGGACTTGCCCGACCGGATCTGGTCGCGGACCAGGAGGCGCAGGTCGGCGGCCAGTTCGGCCGAGGAGTCGTCGATGGACTCGTTCTGGCAGA
This sequence comes from Phenylobacterium sp., assembly GCF_031425575.1. Taxonomy (GTDB): domain Bacteria; phylum Pseudomonadota; class Alphaproteobacteria; order Caulobacterales; family Caulobacteraceae; genus Phenylobacterium. The sequence goes on along the minus strand of NZ_JANPJP010000358.1, from coordinate 36,785 downwards.
CCAGGCAGCGGACCTCGGCGAAGATGGCCCGGGCGCGGGCCTCCTGGCCGGGATCGGGCAGGCGCTCGGAGGGGTCGGAGGCGGCGGCCACGCAGAAGACGGCGGCGAGCAGGACCAGCAGCTTTTTCATTCGGCGACCGCCCGGCGTCCCACGGCCAGCCGCAGGCGGCGGTCTGACAGGGAGATGAGGCCGCCCAGCGCCATGATGGCGGGGCCCAGGAAGATCAGCAGGGCCCAGGGGTTCCAGTAGGCGCGCACCAGCCAGACCTCGCCGGGGCGGCGCTCGCCCAGCACGACATAGAGGTGGCTCGCGCCCTGGCTGCAGATGGCCACCTCCGAGGTGGTCTGGCCGCCGGTGGGGTAGAAGCGCCGCTCGGGCCTGGGGGTGCAGACCAGGGCGCCGTCGCGGCGCGCGGTGATGGTGGCCCGCTCAGCGTCGTAGTTGGGGCCATCGACGCCCTGGATGCGGTCCAGGGTCAGTTCATAGCCGCCGACATTGAGGGTCTGGCCGATGGCCAGAGTCTCGGCGGCCTCGGCCTTCCAGGCGGTCTCGAAACAGGCGCCCAGGACGAAGACGCCGAGGCCGAGGTGGGCGAAGGTCATGCCCCAGGCGCCGCGCGGCAGGCCGGTGAGCCTGCGCCAGGTCTCGGCGCCGGAGCCTCGAAAGGCCCGGGTGCGCTCGGCCAGCTCCACCAGGGCGCCGACGATCAGCCAGGCGCCCATGGCAAGACCGGCGCTGGCCATGGCCTTGCGCGGGCTGACCACGGCGAAGGCCAGCAGGCCGCAGGCGACGGCGATGAGGGCCGCGACCCAGAGGCGCTGGGCCACGCCCAGCGCGTCGCCGCGCTTCCAGGCCAGCAGGGGGCCGGCGGGCAGCAGGATCAGCAGGGCGGCCATCAGGGGGGTGAAGGTGAGGTTGAAGAAGGGCGGGCCCACCGAGATCGCCTCCCCCGTCGCGGCCTCGCGGATCAGGGGATAGAGGGTGCCCAGCAGGACGGTGACCGTGGCCGCCGCCAGCAGGATGTTGTTGAGGACGAGCGCGCTCTCGCGGCTGACGGGGGCGAAGACGCCACCGGGGCTCAGCGCCGGGGCGCGCCAGGCGAAGAGGGTGAAGCCCGCGCCGGCGGTGACCCCCAGGATCATCAGCAGCAGAACGCCGCGGGTGGGGTCGACGGCGAAGGCGTGGACGCTGGTGAGCACGCCTGAGCGCACCAGGAAGGCGCCCAGCATGGAGAAGGTGAAGGCCGCCAGGGCCAGGAAGACCGACCAGCCGGCCAGGGCGCCGCGTTTTTCGGTGACGATGGCCGAGTGCAGCAGGGCCGTGGCGATCAGCCAGGGCATGAAGCTGGCGTTCTCCACCGGATCCCAGAACCACCAGCCGCCCCAGCCGAGCTCGTAATAGGCCCAGAAGGCGCCGAGCGTGATGCCGACGGTGAGCAGGCTCCAGGCCATCAGGGTCCAGGGCCGGACCCAGCGGGCCCAGGCGGCGTCGGCGCGGCCCTCCACCAGGGCGGCGACCGCCAGCGAGAAGACCACCGACATGCCGACATAGCCCGCATAGAGGGCGGGCGGGTGGAAGGCCAGGGCCGGGTCCTGCAGGAGCGGGTTCAGGGAGCGGCCTTCGATGGGGATCTGGGCCAGGCGCTGGAAGGGGTTGGAGGCGAAGACCGTATAGGCCAGGAACACCGTGCCGATGGCGCCCTGGGTGGCCACGGTGACCGCCTTGAGGCCCGGCGGCAGGCCGCGCCGGAAGCCCGCGACCGCGGCGCCGAAGCCGGTCAGGGCCAGGCACCAGAGCAGCATGGAGCCCTCGTGGCTGCCCCAGGTTCCGGCCACCTTGTAGAGCATGGGCTTTTCGGTGTGGGAGTTGGCCGCGACATTGGCCACCGAGAAGTCGGAGGTGACGAAGGCGTGCATGAGGGCTGCGAAGGCCACGGCGACGCAGGCGAAGGCCGCCAGCGCCGCCCCGGCGCCGGCGCCGGCCAGGACGCTGGCGCGCCGCCAGCGGCCGGCCACGGACAGGACGGCCTGGGCCAGGGACAGCACCAGGGCGAGGATCAGGGCGTAGGCGCCGGTCTCGGCGATCATGTGACGGGGCGCTTGGCGGGCGTGTCGTAGCCGGGCTTTTCGCCGTCGCCGCGCCACTCGCCCTGTTCCTTCAACGCCTTGGAGACCTCGCGCGGCATGTAGCGCTCGTCGTGCTTGGCCAGGACCTGCTTGGCCTGGAAGACGCCGTCCTCGCGGTAGGCGCCGGTGGCGACGATGCCCTGCCCCTCGCGGAACAGGTCGGGCAGGTCGCCCTGGAAGACGATGCGGTCGGCGGCGAGGGAGTCGCGGACGGTGAACTCCACCCGGCCGTCAGGGTGCTTGACCACGCTGCCCGCCTCCACCAGCCCGCCCAGCTGGACGGTGCGGCCGGCCGGCGGCTTGGCGGCGTCGGCCTGGCTGGGGGTGTAGAAGAAGGAGATGGAGTCCGAGAGGCCCCACAGGGTCAGGCCGACGGCGAGCGCCAGGACCGGCGCGATGGCCGCCAGCAGGGTCAGGCGGCGGCGCGCCTTGGGGGATTTGGGCAGCCAGCCGCTCATGTCATGGGTTCCGTCTTGGCGGCCGCGTCGAGGGCCTGGAGCAGGTCGGGATCGGCGGCGAACCGCTTGCGGGCGGTGGCGAGCGCCGTGTCGCGATTTTCGGTGTCGCCCAGCACGGCGTAGGACCTCACCAGCCGCACCCAGCCCTCGCCGTCGCTGGGGTTGGCCTCCAGCTTGGCGGCGAGGCCGGCGACCATGCCGCGGATGGCGTCCATCTGCGGCATGGCGGGGGCGGAGGGCGCCGGAGCGTTTTCAGCCTGGGAGATGGCCGAGGCCAGGGCGCCGCGGCGGGGATCGGTCATTGGCAGATCGGCCTGCAGGACGCGCCAGGCGGCGACGCCGCCGGCCTTGTCGCCGGCCTCGATGCGGGCGCGGGCCAGGTGGAAGCGCGCGGTGACGGCCTTGGGGTCGAGGGTCAGGGCCCGCTGGAAGGCGCGCTGGGCCTGGGGGGTGACCTCGCCGCCGCCCTGGGCCACCAGGGCCTCCCCCAGCAGGCTCCAGAGGTCGGGGCGCTTGGGATCCAGGGTGATGGCGCGGCGCAGGGCGCGGGCGGCGGCCGAAGGGTTGTCGGAGGCGGCGTGGGCCATGGCCAGGTAGTGGAAGCCCTCGGCGTCCTTGGGCCGCTCCATCGTCACGGCCTGGAGGACGGCGGCCATCTCCGGCGGCGAGAGCGCGGCCGGATCGGTGGCGCGCCAGGCGGCGAGGCGGGACTCGAAGGTCTGATCGGCGAAGCCGGGGGAGCCGACCCAGAAATAGAGGACGAGCGCGATCAGCGGCGCGACGGCGGCCACGGCCAGGACCGGCTTGCGCAGGCCGGTGTCGGCGGTCCAGGGCCGGGCGGCGGCGTCAGCGGCGTGGAGCAGGCGCCGGGCGGCCTCGGCATGGGCGCCCTTGCGCTCGCCCTCGGCGATCAGGCCCCGGTCGGCGAGGTCGTCGATCTCGCCGAGCTGGCGGCGATAAAGGTCCAGCGTCGGATCCTGGGACCCGGCGTTGCGCGCGGCTTGCGCGGCGGCGTGCAGGACAAGGCCGGCGGCGGCGGCGGAGATGAGGCCGGCTGCGACCCAGAAGGCGATCATGAGGGGCGTTTAGCGGAAACCGCAAGGGAGCGCGAGGGTCCGCATGGCGGAAAGCGGGCGTATCTCAGGCCTGGCGAGGGTGGGAGGCGGACCCTCTGCCGGTCAACGTCGCCACCCCCCACAGACGCCTTTGCCTAGGGGCTGGGTGTGGACGCCAGCGGCCGCCAGACCTGCTTGCCGCATCATCGCGCGACGCACCCCGAGACGCGCGCCGATCCACCGCCGACCCGGATCGAGCCCCTGTAGGTCTTGCCGTCCACAGGGTTCAGAATCGTCCCGTCCCGCCAAGCGCCGCCGCGCCAGACGAAGCCCTTGAGGATCTCGGCGCCGACCATCCCCTGCTTCACGCGGCTCTCATCCCAAACCCAGAGCAGCCGCCCGCACAGCTTCGACCCGTCTTCCGCGCAGGGACCAAGCCTGACGACCCCGCCGAGCCCTTCGGCCGCCCAATCCCGCGTGAACGCCGTCATCGTCTGGGCCTGGGACGGCGAAGGCGCGGTGATCAGCAGCGACAATCCGAGGATCGCCGCCAAAGCGGGCTTCATTGACGGTGCGCGACCGGCCGCCCTGGCGAACCGCGCAAGATACTCGGGATGCTCGGTGCCCATCCACCGATCCCACCAGGTGAAGTAAAGGCCGTAGTTCCAGCCTGCCTGCGCATGGTGCAGGTCATGGTGGGTGACGGTCGTCAGGAACGTCATCAACGGCCGTCCGTCCCGGCGCGCCGGAAACAGCTCGTAGCCGCAATGGCCGATGGTGTTGCGGAAGATCTGGTGGATCATGAACAGACCGATCACGCCCCACGGCGTCGGCGTGGCCAGCATCCACAGCGGGACGAAGGCGGCCTGCACAGCGGCTTCAGCCAGATCGAAACTGTAGGCCGTGAACGGTGACGGGTTGTTCGATCGGTGATGCCGACGATGAAAGGTGCGGAACAGGGCCGGCTGGTGCATCAGCCGGTGCGCCCAGTAGAACCAGGCGTCGTGCGCCACGATCATCAACCCGAGCGACGCCCAGAACCACACCGGTCCCAGGCGTTCCGCCACCCCCGGACCCCAGACCAGGCCGACCCGATCCAGCACGGCCAGCGAGAGGCCAACCGTGGAGAAGATCGCCACGGATCGGAGGGAGATGAGAAATTCGACGATCATCCGCCGCGCAGGCGGCCGTTCGGCCCTGAGCTTTCGCCCGGCCAGCGGCCGCGCGAGGACGATCCAGAGCAAAAACCAGGTCGCGATCGCGAAGACCGCGTAGCGGATCAGGTCACCGTTCAGTAGGCGCAGCCATTCGCTGGCCAGTTCTTCGATATGGGACATGGGATAGGCCTCCTTTGAGGACCCGTCCCTGAACTTGCCGCCGCGCCGCCGCTCGCCGTGGACGAAAATCGGCTAGAGATTTCATTTCAGGCGAAGCTTCGGACAAATCGGCGAGCCCTCGGCGTCGACGGACGCACCTGGCGGACCTTTAAGGGAACCATGGGCGAACTGGTGTTGATCGAGCTTCTGGTGCGCGGCGCCGCCATGGGCGGCTTCCTTGGCCTGGCGCTTTGCTTTGGGCGGGCAAACCCGGCGCGGTTGCGCCTGAGCGGGGTCCTATTCTGCCTCACCGCCGCCGGTCACGTCCTGAGCCAGTCGCCGTCCGCGCGGCTGGTGACCGGTGCGGCGTTCCCGGTCATCTGGCTGCTCTCGATCACGGGGGCCGGCTTTTTCTGGACCTTCGCCACCGACCTGTTTTCCGACGAGGCACGGCCGCTCTGGCGCCGGTTCGCGCCCGCCGCCGCAAACCTCCTGCTGGCGTTGGCGGGCCTCCTGGTCCGGCCAACCTTCGCGCAAGCCGCGTGGGTGATCTATTCCATCGTCGCCATCGGCATGATCGGCCACGCCCTACATGTCATCGCCCGCGGCTGGCGGGACGACCTGGTGGAAAGCCGGCGAAAGCTTCGCGGCCCTGTGCTGGCCAGCGCGGCGGGCTACGCCTTGCTGGTGGTGGTGCTCGAGGTCGCTCAGATGCTCTGGCGGCCGATGCCGGAACTCGCGCCCGTCGGCGCAATTGCGCTGCTGATCCTGAGCCTGTCGGGCATGGCGGTCTTCCTTCACCTCAACAGCGATCTCCTCCAGTCCGCGCCGCGCGTCTCCCCCCCGCCCGGGAACGCCATAGACCAGGCCCTCCTGTCACGCCTGAGCCGAGCGATGGACGAGGAGGAAATCTGGCGCACCGAGGCCCTGACGATGTTCGATCTCGCCACACAGGTCGGCGCGCCTGAGCATCGCCTGCGGCGCCTCATCAACACCGAGCTCGGCTACCGCAACTTCAGCGCCTATCTGAACGAGCGCCGCATCCTTGCCGCTAAGATCGCGCTCGCCGACCCCGACCGCGCCCTCAGCCCGGTTTCCAGCATCGCCTACGAGGTCGGTTTCGCCTCGCTCGGGCCGTTCAACCGCGCCTTCAAGGCCGCAAGCGGCGTCACGCCGTCAGACTGGCGCATACAGGCGCTAAGCTGACCGCGTTCTCCAGCGGGCTCACTCTGGTCGAGGTGGCGAAAGCGGGTGGAATGGAGGAACCTAGACCCGTAAACTTAGGCCGCCGCGCTGCCCTCGGCGGGCTTGATCGCCCCAAGGGCGGCGGTGGCGCGGCGGCGGATCACGTCGCCGGCGCGCGCGTCGCGGAGCAGGGTCGAGCAGTCGGCGGCGACGCCCAGGAAGGCGCGAGCCAACCCCGGATCGGGGAGCTCGCCCTCGCGCAACAGGGCCAGGACCTCCTCGACATAGTCGTCGATGGTTTCACCGACCTTCTCCACCACCTTGGTGCGGGTGGAGGCGAAGCCGCCATAGTTGGCGCTGGAGCGAACCGACTCCAGGAAGGTCAGCAGGGTGATCGCCCGGGTGACCGCCTTCTCGTCCGGCTCGCCGGTCAGGCGGGGCAGGCTCTTCATCATGCGCGCGACGCGCACACTGTGGGACGGCAGGGCTTGGCCGATAATCTTGTCGCACTCGCGCAGGCGGCCCTCGACCACGCTGGCCAGGCCTTTTTTCTGCTTCTGGACGCGGCCGCCCCAGCCGCCCTCCTTGCCGAGTTCGACCGAGTTCTCGATTTCGGCGATCTGCAGGGTGATCAGTTCGACGACCGCGCCGGCGTCACGGCCGGCCTGGGGCCCGCCGGCCAGGTCAAGCTGAGCCACCCTGGTGAGGTTTTTGTCGATCTCGTCCATGAGCTGCTCGGCGAAGGTCGAGAACTCCGAGGCGGCCAGGTAGTGTTCGGTGGGGCGGTCCATCACCGCCGAGACGATGCGCAGAATAGTCCAGGGCTCGGCGAGCTGGGCGGCCAGCATCCTGAAGAACCGGGGGCCGGCGTCGTGGGAGATGGCGACGGCGTCCTTGTAGGCCAGGCGGGCGGCGGCGGCGCGCTCGTCGGTGGTGCGGCTGATCCACTCAGGCAGCCGCAGGGTGGCCTCGCGGATGATGGGCGACAGGGCCAGGCAGGAGATCAGCAGCTCGGCGCCGTTCTCGCGGCTGGCGTCGGCCAGGTCGGCGGCGGCGGTGAAGTCGCGCTGCTGACGCTCGCGCAGGGCGTCGACGGCGGCGGCGGCCAGGATGTCGAAGGGTTCGGTGGAGGTCTCGTCGGCCCGATAGTCGGTGAGGGTCCGTTCAGCCTTCAGGACCTCGGTTGGGCAGGTCTCCTTCAGGCCGCGCCAGATGAGGGCCAGGACCCGGGGCGGGAAGCTGATCTGGCCCAGCTCGGCGGCGCGGGCCACGCAGAGGGGAGCGATGGGGGACAGGACGGCGTTGCGCAGGCGGCGGTCGGCGACCTCGCTCTCCACCAGGCGACGGACGCCGGCCAGGACCGAGTCGCCGGAGGCCGACGCCAACGCGTTCTGCAATCCGCCCACTATCTTGTCCGGAGCGGACTCGACGAGGTGGCGCACGATTTCGATCTTGCGGTCAGACAGACCGGACATGGGTACGCTCCAGACGCGATCCGGGGCACGCGTCACTGGAGAACATGGTTCGAGGCGAGTTAAGGCTTTCCAAAGACTGAGGAATCAAGACTCGGCCCGAGGCAGCTCCAGAACAACGGAAAGGCCGCCAAGCCTGGCTTGGTCCAGCTTCAGCGCGCCGCCATAGGCGCGGGCGAGCTCGTCAATGATGTTGAGGCCGAGGCCGGAGCCCGGCGCGCTTTCGTCCAGGCGGGCGCCGCGCTGCACGGCGGCCTCGCGCTCGGCGGGGGTCAGACCCGGCCCATCGTCCTCGACCGAGAGCCTCAGCCAATCGGGCGAAACCATGTCGGCGCGGACTCGGACCCGGGCCGCGCACCACTTGGCGGCGTTCTCCATGGCGTTGCCGGCCAGCTCCAGCAGATCCTGCCGCTCCCCCAGGAAATAGAGGTCGTCGGCGGCGTCCCAGTCGATGGTGACGCCCTTGTCCTGGAAGATGCGCTCCAGGGTCCGCGAGAGTTCGTCCAGCACATCGGCGACGGAGGTTCGCTCGCCCGAGCCCTGGGTGCGGGCGGCGGCGCGCGCGCGGCGCAGGTGGTGGTCGACCTGCTGGCGCATGGCCTCCGACTGGCGGGTCACCACCTCGGCCAAGGGGCCGGGCTGGGCCTGGGACTCGGCCAGCATCACCGACAGCGGGGTCTTGAGCGCATGGGCCAGGTTGCCGACGTGGGTCCGCTGGCGCTCCACGACCTCCTGGTTGTGGGCCATCAGGGCGTTGAGCTCATCGGCCAGGGGCTTCAGTTCGGTGGGATAGGCGCCCTCGATCCGCTCGCGCTTGCCACGCCGGACATAGGCCACCTCGTGGCGCAGGGCGAAGAGCGGGTTCAGGCCCACCCGGACCTGGATCACCACGGCGGCCACCATGCCGATCCCCAGCAGGAGGAAGGCCACCGACGTTGCGGTGACGAAGTTGCGGATATCCCGGTCGACCGGGCTGCGGTCCTCTGCGGCCATGAACACCACCGGCGCCTCGCCGCCGGGCAGCTCGGCCCGGGTGGCCATGGCGCGCAGGGGCTCGTTGAGGGGGCCCCGGGTGTCGTAGAAGATCGGCTTGCCGGGGTCGGCCGCCAGCCGCAGGGCCAGATCCGGCGGCGACTTCAGTTCGCTGTCCCAAAGGGAACGGGAGCGGACGCGGGCCCGCAGCACCCCGTTCACCGGCTCGCTGATCTGCCAGTACTTGCCGGAATAGGCGCGCAGGGCCCGCAGGTCGGTGAAGGCCGGCCCCACCGGGCGCTTGGTGGCCTGGTCGATTGTAGACCCGGCGGTGAGGTTGTCGATCAGCTCGGCGAGGCCCTGGTCAAACCGCCGGATCGCCGCCTGCTGGAACAGCATGGAGAGCACCAGGGCCGTCACAAGCAGCACCGCCAGCGACCAGCCGGCGGCCAGGATCACCAGCCGGCGGACCAGGGACGGACGGCGAAGGAACTCGAATTTCACGAGCCGGCCGCCTGGCCCTCCAGCTCTTCAGGCGGGGCGGTCAGGCGATAGCCGAGGCCGCGCACGGTATCGATGCGGTCGGCGCCGATCTTCTTGCGAACCCGGCCGATGAACACCTCGATGGTGTTGGAATCCCGGTCGAAGTCCTGGTCGTACAGGTGCTCCACCAGCTCGGTGCGACTGATCACCCGGCCCTGATGCATCATCAGATAGTGCAGCAGGCGGTACTCCAGGGAGGTGAGCCGCAGGGGCTCGCCATTGACCGTGGCGCGCGCCGCGCGGGGATCCAGGCGCAGGCCGCCCACCGACAGGCTGGGGGCGGCGTGGCCGGCGGAGCGCCGCAGCAGGGCCCGCAGGCGGGCCAGCAGCTCCTCGGTGTGGAAGGGCTTGGTGAGATAGTCGTCGGCGCCGGCGTCGAAGCCCGAGACCTTCTCGCTCCAGGCGCCGCGCGCCGTCAGGATCAACACGGGGACCGCCATGTTCCCCCGCCGCCAGCGCTCCAGCACCGACACCCCGTCCACCTTGGGCAGGCCAAGATCGAGGATAACGGCGTCATAGGGCTCGGTCTCGCCCAGGAACTGAGCTTCCTCGCCGTCGCCCGCGTGATCGACGGCGTAGCCGGCGTCGCCCAGGGCGGCCTTCAGTTGCCGCGAGAGGTCCGGATCATCTTCGACCAGTAGGATACGCATGGAGTCCCTCCAGAGCGTGACAGCCGAAAGTGGAAGCCCGTTCCGGCGCCCGTCACGCTCAAACTATAGAGTCTAGCCGCCTTCGCGCGACAGAATCTGACCGCTCTCGGCGTCGACGATAAAGATCATCACACGCCCGTCGGGGGTCTGCCATTGAACGAAATAGGCCGGGCGGCCGGCATAGTCGCCCATGGTGGTGTTGAGCTGACGGCCCGGGGTGCGCGCGGCGATACGGCTGATGACCTGGGACAAGGGCACCTGACGACCGCCGCGGACGGCGGCGCGCGCCTGATCCTGGTCCCCACGGGCGCCATAGGAAGGCCGCCCGTAGTCCGGATAGCCCTGCGCCTGGGACACCACCGGGGTGAGCGCCAAGAGAAGGACGGCTATGGCGAGTGAGCGCTTCATGCCCAGAGGTTTAGAGCTCCGCGACTGAACCCAGCCTGAATGAGAGGGGTTATGCAGGCGGTGCGGCGCTCTGTCACGCCGAAGCCGCGTGGAAGGCGAACGCAAGGGGCGGAGCCACCGCCGACCTGGCCGGTTCCACCGCGATGGCTCCCTTGGGGGGCCAGCCTCACGGCTGCCGATAGCCTAAGCCGGCGAGACCCCCTAGAAGCGGACGGCAGAAGCGCCCCATACCGGCAGGCCCACGGTACAGATGCCCACAGACGAGTCCCAAACCAGCCTCGAGCAGCTGCTAGACAGCCCTGACCTCGCCGCAGCCCTCGGAAACGAACGTTTCAAGCAGTTCCTTGACCAGGTGCCGATCGCGGTGGCCGTTTCGGAACTGAACCCCGACGAACGGGTGATTTACGCAAATCTGGAGTTCGAGCGGCTGTCGGGCCAGCTGAACACCACCGTCCTCGGCCATGGATGGCAGAGCCTGCCCGGAGAGGCGGCGGCGCCTCAGTCCCCGCGGTCGATGGGCGAGGCGATCGCCAAGGGGCGCGACTATCTCGGGTCCTTCAACATGCCGCATGGCGATGTCGGGATGATGGTCGACGCCTGGTCCAACGTCATCGAGGACGACGAAGGCGCCCCCGCCTTCCGGCTGGTGGCGCTGCTCGCGGCCGCCAAGCGAGACCCTTCCATGCTCACCACTTTGGAGGAGCAGGTCAGGGAAAAGGACACCCAGCTGTTGGAGCTGCAGCATCGGGTGAAGAACAATCTGCAGATGATCACCGCCCTGATCCGGGTGGAGGCGCGCGGGGTCACCGACCTTTCCACCGGAGAGGGCTTTGACCGGCTGGCTGGGCGGGTGGAGGCCCTGGGTCTGCTGTATCGCGCATTGGGGGATTCAGCCGGTGAAGGCGTTGTCGACCTCGGCATCTATCTCAGTGAGATCGCATCGGCTGTGATGCGGGCCCATGCGGTCGAGGGAATCCATCTCGACCTGCAGGTGGACACCTGGCTGGTCTCCCTCGATGTCGCCATGCCCACCGGCCTGGTGGTCAACGAGCTGCTGACCAACACGCTCAAGCACGCGTTCCAGGGCCGGGACGGCGGAACCATCACCCTGCACAGCACCAGCGAGACCGGCGGAGGCTGCCGCGTCCTGGTGGCTGATGACGGGGTGGGCCTGCCTGACGGCTATGTCTGGCCCAAGCAGGGCAAGCTCTCGGCCCTGATCGTCCGCTCCCTGCTGCAGAACGCCAGGGCGCACATGGAGGTCACCTCGTCCCCCGGCGAGGGCATGCAGGTGGAGATCACCTTCGACTGGGCCGACGCGGCCTGAAGCGCGCTTCAGCGCTTGCGGGGCGTATAGGGCCGTTCGGCGCGCCACTTTTCGGCGAAGGTTTCGAGCTCCGCATCGATGGATTCCGGCAGCATCAGGACGATGCGGGCCACCAGGTCGCCGCGCTTGCCCTTGGCGTCCGACAGGCCGCGGCCCTTGAGGCGCAGAGATGAGCCGCCGCCCTTTGGAACCGAGACATTGACCGGGCCGTCGGGGGTCGGCGCCTGGACCTTGCCGCCGAGGACGGCGTCGGGGATCGAGACCGGCAGGTCCATGACCAGGTTGTCGCCCTCGCGCCGGAAGATCGGGTGGGGCCGAAGAGTCAGCTCGATGAAGGCGTCGCCCGGCCCCGCCCGTCCCGGCGAGCCCTGCCCCTTGAGGCGCAGGGCCTGGCCCTCCTCGGCCCCCTTGGGGATGGAGACATCGATGGTGCGGCCGTCGGAGAAGGCGATGCGCTTCTTGGCGCCGTGGATGGTGTCTTCCAGGTCAATCTCGAGCTTGGCGCGCACGTCGGCGCCGCGCTGGGAGAAGCCGCCGAAGCCGCCGCCCTGCCCGCCCTGGCCGCCGCCGCGGGCGCTGCGGCCGAGGATTTCGCCGAGGATGTCGTTGAGATCGACGTCGGGTCCCTCGGCCTGGCCGCGAGGACTCCAGCCGCCGCCCGGCTGGCCCCAGGGACCGCCGCCGCCGCCGCCGCCGCCGCGCGAGGTCTCGCGGCCGTCGGCGTCGATCTCACCGGCGTCAAACTTCTTGCGCTTGTCGGGGTCGCCGACGATGTCGAAGGCGGCGCTGACCCGCTTGAACTTCTCTTCAGAGGCCTTGTCCCCCGGATTGGTGTCGGGGTGATGCTTCTTGGCCAGCTTGCGGAACGCCTTGCGGACCTCGTCGGCGCTCGCGCCGCGGGTCACGCCAAGTTCCTGATAGGGATCGCCAGCCAAGTGAGAAAAACCTTCGTGTTCGCAGGGACAACGCGTGGCCTTCAATTAGGCTGTTTGGACCCGGACGCAAGAGCGGATGTGATAAAAATGCCACATACGCGGGCCGACGCCGAACCGTTAGCCTCCACCTATCCGGATCGGGGTGCCATGAGCATCGTCAAACTCTTCCTCTGGCCGCGGGGCCGCATCGGCCGGATCAGCTTCTGGCGCGGCCTGCTGGTGGTGTTGCTGGCGGCATTCGCGGCGAACCTCGCCAACAACATGGCCGGGATGTTCCATCCGCTGCAGATGCGCTTCTACCTGGCCCTGTCTTGCCTGTTCGTCTGGCTCTGTCTGGCGGCCAAGCGGCTGGAGGACGCCGGGCGCTCAAGGTTCCTGGCGGCGATTCCCGCGGCGCTGCTGATCGCGGGCCTGGCCAGCGTCGCTTTCCTGGTGGGGGCGCTGGATGGACGCGGACCGGCGCCGACCACGATGATCGGGTTCTTCGGGCCGCTGGCGGGGATGGCCGTGTTCCTGGGCGCGACCCTGTGGATCGGGCTGGCCAAGACGAAGGCCTAGTCGTCGCCGCGCTCTTCCATGAGGTCGTAGGCGACGTAGGCCATGGCGTCCTCGGGGTCTTCGAGCTCGTCCTCGCTGATGGTTTCGCCGCGGACCGAGACGCCGGCGCGGTGGACGCTCTCCGGGTCGCCGGAGATCAGCGGGTGCCAGTCGGCCAGACCCCGGCCCTCATTGACCCGCCGGTAGGCGCACGACAGCGGCATCCACTGGAGTTGGTCGACGTTTTGCGGGGTCAGTTTTATGCAGTCGGGGACATGTTTCTTTCGTCCAACATAGTTACTGCAGGTGCAGGTTCCGGCGTCGAGCAAACGGCAATGCACGCGGGTGGGGATGATATCGCCGGAATCCTCATCCTCGAAGCGAACGAGGCAGCAAAGCCCGCAACCGTCGCATAGGCTCTCCCACTCCGGCCCCGTCATCTGGCGGAGTGATTTCGTTTCCCAGTAAGGTCTCGTCGCCATGCTATGGGCGTCCTAAACCAAAAGCGTCCCTGCCGCCCCTTGTTAGTTTGACCCGTGCCCGACTGGAATCTCGACCCTTACAAGTTCCCGGACTCCAGGCCCGGCCCGCAGTCACAGGGCGCGCCGGCGCACGAGCCCGCGCCTGAACCCGCGGCCGACGAACACTTCCGCGCCGACCTGCCGAAGTCGAAAAAGGCCAAGGTGAAGACGGAAAAGCCGCTCAAGGCCAAGCGCGGCCGCGGCTCCGGCGGGGGGGGTTCCGGGTTCGGCGGCGGCGCGCCGCGCAAGGCCAGGAACCTGAAATGGCTGTGGACCACCCTGGTGGTGGGGGCCGCGGTCACGGCCCTGCTGCTACTGGGCGGCGCAGTCTATGTGCAGCAGGTCTATCTGAAGGACATTCCCGCCCTGCCCGAGCGCGAGGCGCTGTATGCGATCAACCGGGCTCCGGCGATCAAGTTCTTCGACAAGACCGGGGTGCTGATCGCCGCGCGCGGGCCCAAGTACGGCGACCGGGTGTCGCTGAGCCAGTTGCCCGACTATGTGCCGCGCGCCTTCCTGGCCGCCGAGGACCGCCGCTTCTACCATCACGGCGCCGTCGACCCCTGGGCCATTCTGCGCGCCGCGCGGGCCAACTATGCCGCGGGCCGGGTCGTCGAGGGCGGCTCGACCCTGTCTCAGCAGCTGGCCAAGGGCCTCTTCCTGACGCCCGACCAGACCATGACGCGGAAGATCCAGGAGGCCGTCATGGCCCAGCGCCTGGAGAAGATGCTGACCAAGGACGAGGTGCTGGAGCTGTACCTCAACCGCATCTATTTCGGGGCCAACACCTTCGGTATCGACGGCGCCTCGCGCACCTATTTCGGCAAGCCCGCCAGCCAGCTGAACCTGTCGGAAGCCGCCCTGCTGGCCAGCCTGCCCAAGGCGCCCTCGCGCATGGCGCTGAACCGCAACATGTCCGGCGCCCTGGAGCGCCAGCGCCTGGTGCTGGAACGCATGGTGGGCGAGGGCTGGATCACCGCCGAAGACGCCGCGACCGCCGCCGCACGGCCGCCGCTGATCAGCCCCACCGCCTTGGCCAATGACGGGGACATGGGCTACGCGCTGGACTACGCCACCAACGAGGTTCTGAAGCTGGTGGGCCCCAACTCGCCCGACCTGATGGTGCGGCTGACCATCGACCCCAAGCTGCAGGCCACCGGCGCCAAGATCCTGCGCAAGGCCGTCGCCGGCGACGGCAAGGCGGCCGGGGCCTCCCAGGCCAGCATGGTGGCGATCTCCTCGGAGGGCGCCATCCGCACCATGGTCGGCGGCCTCGACTACAACGCCAGCGTCTTCAACCGCGCGGTCCAGGCCAGACGGCAGCCGGGCTCGTCGTTTAAGCCCTTTGTCTACGCCGCAGCCCTCGAAAAGGGCGTGATGCCCACCGATGTGCGCATCGACGGTCCGGTGAAGTTCGGCGACTGGAAGCCCGAGAACTACGGCGGCGGCTATCGCGGCGCGGTGACGATCGACACGGCGCTGGCCCGCTCCATCAACACGGTGGCGGTGAAGCTGGCCCAGGAGGTCGGCGGTCCGGGCGTGGCCGAACTGGCGCGGCGCTTCGGCATCACCACCATCCCGGCCAACCCGAACCTATCGGTGGCGCTTGGCTCCTATGAAGTGCCGTTGATCGAGATGGTCTCGGGCTTCCAGGTGTTCCAGACCGGGGGCGCCCGGATCACGCCGTACATGGTCGACGAGATCAAGACGATCAGCGGCCAGCCGGTCTTCCTGCACCAGACCTCTTCGCCCGTGCCCGCCTACGACATCGCCCGCGCCAGCATGATGGTGAAGATGATGAAGAAGGTGATCACCGGCGGCACCGGCACGCGGGCCAATTTCGGTCGGCCGGCGGCGGGCAAGACCGGCACCAGCCAGAACTGGCGCGACGCCTGGTTCGTGGGCTTCACGCCCGACTATGTGGCCGGGGTCTGGGTGGGCAACGACGACGACAAGCCGATGAACAAGATCACCGGCGGGGTCATGTCGGCCTCCATCTGGCGGGAATTCATGATGGTGGCGCACGAGAAGCTGCCGGTCCGGGACTTCGACTGGCTGCTGCCCGATCCCGAGCCCGAACTGGAAGCCGATCCGCGCAATGACTTCTATGAGGGCCTGGCCGAGGAATTCTCCGCGGCCGCCCGCGACGCCCAGGCGGCGATCCCGCCTGAGGCCATCGAACCCAAGCCGCAGATCGAGCCGCCGCCGATCGAGGAGATTCCATTCTAGTCTTCCGCTCGTCCCGGCGAAGGCCGGGATTCAGGTGAAGCCCGCTTGGTCCTCGTATCGCCCAGCCGAACCGAGGATCATCTCGAGCCGCTCCAGATGAATCTGGGTCCCGGCCTTCGCCGGGATGAGCGGTTTGGGGGAAGATTGCGGATGTCGCGGCTCAATGCTGCTCTAGCGCTTGCTTCGCGCCCGCGCCTCGCTATGTCGAACGCCGAATGAAGCCGCCCATCCTCGCCCTGAAGGCCGTCCGCCTCGCCGACGGACCGAAAATGCTGTTCGACGGCGTCGACCTGTCGGTGGAGCCGCGGTCGCGCGCCTGCCTGGTGGGGCGCAATGGGGCGGGCAAGACCACCCTGCTGAAGATGCTG
Organism: Phenylobacterium sp.; assembly: GCF_031425575.1. GTDB lineage: Bacteria > Pseudomonadota > Alphaproteobacteria > Caulobacterales > Caulobacteraceae > Phenylobacterium. The sequence continues at coordinate 20,682 of NZ_JANPJP010000358.1, read as the reverse complement.
GCCGGGCAGATCACCCCCGACGACGGCGAGCGCGCCGTGCAGCCGGCCACCCGCATCGCCTATGTGCCGCAGGAGCCGGAGATTGTCGGCGCCACCCTGCTGGACCATTGCACCGCCGGCGGCGCGGCCGAGCACAGGGCCCAGGCGGCCTTGACCGAGTTCGGCATCGATCCGGAGAAATCCACCTCGGGCCTTTCGGGCGGCGAGATCCGCCGCGTGGCCCTGGCCCGCGCCTTCGCCGAGGACCCGGACCTGCTGCTGCTGGACGAGCCCACCAACCACCTGGACATCCTGGCCATCGAGACCCTGGAGCAGGAGTTGTCCTCCAGCCGCGCGGCCATGGTCATCGTCAGCCACGACCGCGCCTTCCTGGAGCGCACCACCCAGCGCTGCTTCTGGCTGGAGCACCGCAAGGTGCGCCGCCTGGACAAGGGGTTCGCCGCCTTCGACGCCTGGGTTGAGCAGGTCCTGGCCGCCGAGGCCGAGGAAGGCCGAAAGATCGACAAGAAGCTGGAGCAGGAAGAGCACTGGCTGCAGCGCGGGGTCACCGGCCGTCGGGCCCGCAACGAGGGCCGCCGTCGCGCCCTGATGGACCTGCGGCAGGTGAAGGTCGAACGCCTGCGCGAGGTTCGCGGCGAGATGAACATGGGCATCGCCTCCTCCGGCATCTCGGGCCAGCGGGTGATCGAGGCCCGCGGCATCGCCAAGGGGTTCGGCGAACGCACCCTGCTGAAGAGCTTCTCCACCCGCATCCTGCGCGGCGACCGGGTGGCCATCGTCGGTCCCAACGGGGCGGGCAAGACCACCCTGGTGAAGATGCTGCTCGGCGAGATCGCGCCGGACGAAGGCTCGGTGAAGCTGGGGGCCAATCTCGAGACCGCCTATATCGACCAGGCCCGGGCCGACCTGAAGCCCGACATGATGCTGCGCGACGTGCTGACCCCGCTGGGGGGCGACCAGGTGATGGTGCGTGGCCTGCCCAAGCACGTGAACGCCTACGCCAAGGACTTCCTGTTCACCGACGCCCAGATCCGCCAACCGGTGCGCAGCCTGTCCGGCGGCGAGCGCAACCGGCTGCTGCTGGCCCGCGCCCTGGCCACCCCGGCCAACCTGCTGATCCTTGACGAACCCACCAACGACCTGGACATGGACACGCTGGATCTGCTCGAGGATCTGCTGGCCGACTTCGAGGGCACCCTGATCCTGGTGAGCCACGACCGCGACTTCATCGACCGGCTGGCGACGTCCACCATCGCCCTGAACGGCCGCGGCGACGTGGTGGAGACCCCCGGCGGCTGGCAGGACTTCCTGCGCCAGAACCCCGGCTATTTCGGCGCGATCGCCAGCCCGGTCGCCGCGCCGCCTACCGCGAAGGCCGCCCCCAAGCCGCCGGAACCGAAGAAGACCACCAAGCTGTCCTTCAAGGACCAGCACCGGCTCAAGGAGGCCGAAGGCCTAATGGCCAGCCTGCCGGCCAGGATCGCCAAGCTGGAGGCCGACATGGCCGATCCGGCCCTCTACGCCCGCGACCCCACCGGCTTCGACAAGCTGACCAAGGCTCACGCCGCCGCCCAGGCCGAACTGGTTAAGGCCGAGGAAGACTGGATGACCCTGGAAGAGATGCGCGAAGCGCTGGAAGCCGGGCGCTAGCGCCTGATTCGTCGCGCCACAGGTTAGCTGTGGATAAGTTATTGTGCTGATTTATAAGGCCAAACGCCCATAAGCCCCCAAGTCATCCACAGGTTATCCCCGGAGATCGGGCGCTCCGCCCACATCGGGGCGAGTCGCGGCGCTTGCTTCATAGAGGGTTCGGGACGAAGGTCAAGGGGTCGAGAGGGACTGCGGCGCAGACGGACACGGAAACGGGTTCGACGAAGCGGGCAGAAGGTTCTCGGAGGATGGGAAGCGGCGCAAGCCGGGACCTTCATCTCCGCGGGACACCGGTCGGCGACGGAAACCTGCGGGTAACCCCGCGTTCGAAGTCGCAAGCCGACCTTTGGGCACAGATCCCCCAACGGATCTGGATGAGAGGGCGACGCAACGGGAAACCGCTGCGCCGCCCTCTTGCTATGGGCGCCACCCATTTTGGTGCGGCATTCTGTCCCGACTTGGCACAGCTTAAACATTTCGCCATCCCGATGCGGCATAATCCTCCGGCTTCGTAGGGATCCTCGATGCTGGCCAAGCCTTCGCGCGACCTGATTCTGACCCTCAGCCTGACCGTTACTTTCGTGGCGGCCACGTTGTTCAGTCTCGCCCTGACCAGGGGCGAGGCCGGGGTCGCCGCTATCTGGCTGTCGAACGGAATCCTGGCGGCCATGTTCCTGCTGCTGCCGTGGCGCCTGAGCCTCCCGGCAGGCGCCGTCTGTTTCCTGATGAACTGGCTGGCGGGCCTATGGCTCGGCAATCCCCTGGGCGTCGGCCTGGTCTTCCCCGTGCTGAACTTCGCCGAAGCCTTCGCCACCGCGTGGCTGGCGCGCAAGGCCTGCGGCGAGACAATGCGCCTGACCAGCCTCAAACGGGTCGCCCAGCTGTTGCTGTTCGCCATCGTCCCCGCCACGGCGGCCAGCTCGGTGTTGGCGGCCGATGTCCTGACCCTCTTCGACCGCAGCTTCAATGTGGTGCTCAGCACCTGGTTCTACGCCCACGGCCTGGGCATGGCGATCGCTCTGCCGGCGGTCCTGCTGATCGCGCGCTCGGACACGGTGCGCGACTTCCATCGCGAGTGGCCCGAGCAGTTCGGCCTCTCCTGCCTGATGGCCGCGGTGTGCGTGCTGGCCTTCGTGCCGGTGCGGTTTCCGACCCCGGTGATCATCTTCCCGATGATGGCCCTGATCGCCTTCCGCCTGGGCCCGCGCGGCGCGGCGGTGGCGGCGATGATGCTGGCGTCGATCTCCTCCAGCCTGGTGCTGGGCTCGCAGGAGACCCACACCGGAGCAACCTGGACCCTGCTGGAGAAGACCCGAGGCATCCAGTTCCTGATCGGGATCAACTTCTTCACGAGCCTGGCCACAGCGCTCGCCATCGCCGACCAGAAGCGCCTGAAGCGCCTTTGGGCCAGCCGCACGCGGGTGGCGCGCGCCGCCCAGGCCCGCGCGGTCGCCGCCAGCAAGGCCAAGGCGGAGTTCCTGGCCACCATGAGCCACGAGATCCGCACGCCGATGAACAGCATCATCGGATTCACCGAGGTGCTGATGAAGCGCAGCGACCTGCCGGAGGGCGCGGGCCGCCAGCTGACCCTGATCGATCGGGCCGGCTCCTCCCTGCTCACCGTGGTCAACGACATCCTCGACTTCTCGAAGATGGAGGCCGGCGAGGTGGACCTGTCGCCCCGCCCCGTCGAGTCCCGCGCCGTGGCGCAGGACACCCTGGCCATCGTCGCCGAGGTGGCCCGCCGCAAGGGGCTGGACCTGCAGTTCAACACCAGCGGTGAGGTCGAGCGCGCGGTGATGATCGACGACCTGCGGGTGCGCCAAATCCTGCTTAACCTGCTGTCCAACGCCATCAAGTTCACCGAGCGCGGCCGGGTGCGCCTGGACCTAGAGGTCACCATCGAAGGCGGAATCTCCACCCTGCGCTTCGTGGTCACCGACACCGGGATCGGCATCCCCACCGAGCAAGCGACAAAGCTGTTCAAGCGCTTCAGCCAGGCCGACTCCACGGTCAGCCGCAGCCACGGCGGCACCGGCCTGGGCCTGGCCATCTGCAAGGGGCTGACGGAACTGATGGGCGGTCGCATCGGCCTGGACAGCGCCGCGGGCTATGGCTCGGTCTTCTGGTTCGAGATCGACGCGCCGCGGGCCGAAGCCGAGGACCCGTCCGGTCCAGGCATGCGCAAGATCGGCGACCTGGGGGCCAGGGTGCTGCTGGTGGACGACCATCCGGTGAACCGCGAACTGGGCGCCACAGTCCTGACCCTGCTGGGCTGTGAGGTGGTGCTGGCCGAGAATGGCGAGGAGGCCGTGGCTGCCGCCCGCGACGGAACCTGCGACCTGATCCTGATGGACGTCCACATGCCGCGCATGGACGGGTTGGAAGCCACCCGCCTGATCCGGGCCCTGGGAGGCCGCTGCGCCGCCGTGCCGATCATCGCCATGAGCGCCGATGTCATGCCCGAGATGGAGGAGCGCTGCCTGAAGGCCGGCATGGTGGACGCTGTCGGCAAGCCGATCCAGATCGAGGCCCTGCATGCGGTCCTGGCCAAGTGGCTGGCGCACGCCCGGGAGGCGGCGGCCTAAGCGGATCTGGAGTCCATCTCGACCTTAAGTTCGCTCCCCATCTTGGAAGCGGGGCCGTCACGCCCTAGGTTTGCGCTGATCCAAGTTGGGGAAAGATCATGCACGCCCTTCGCAGCCTAGCGCTTGCCGCCCTCGCGGTTCTCGCCGTCGCCTGCTCGCCGGCCAAGAAGGCCGAGACCGCGCCGGTCGCCGGCCAGCCCACGGTGATCAAGTTCGCCACCGACTGGCGCGCCCAGGCTGAGCACGGCGGGTTCTATCAGGCGCTGGCCACCGGGGAGTACGCCAAGCGCGGCCTTGACGTGCAGATCGTCCAGGGCGGGCCGGGCGTAAACGTGCCGCAACTGCTGGCGTCGGGCGCGGTCCAGGCCGGCATGGGCTCCAACAGCTTCATTGCGCTCAACATGGCCCAGGAGGGCGTGCCGGTCAGGGCCGTCGCGGCCATGATGCAGAAGGACCCGCAGGTCCTGATCGCTCACCCAGATCAGGGTATCGAGAGCATTAGCGACCTTAAGAGCCACCCGATCCTGCTATCGGACGCCTCGGTCACCGCCTTCTGGGTTTGGCTGAAGTCCAAGTACGGGTTCAGCGACGACCAGATCCGCAAGTACACCTTCAACTCCGCCCCCTTCCTGGCCGACAAGCGCGTGGCCCAGCAGGGCTACGTCACGAGCGAGCCCTACACCCTGGAGAAGGAGGCCAAGCTGAAGGCCAAGGTCTTCCTCCTGGCCGACGACGGCTATCCCAGCTACGCCACCATGATCCTGGTTCCGCAGAGCCTGATCGATCAGAACCCAGCGGCGGTTAAGGCCTTCGTGGAGGCTTCGGCCAAGGGTTGGAACGACTATCTCAACGGCGACGCAGCGCCCGCCGACGCCCTCATCCGCAAGGACAATCCGGAGATGGGGCAAGACGTCTTGGACCAGGCGCGGGCGAAGATGAAGTCCTACGGCATCGTCGACGGCGGCGAGGCCAAGACCGGCGGCATCGGCACGATGAGCGACGCCCGCTGGGCTGAGTTCTTCAGAATGGCCACTGAACAGGGCGTCTATCCTAAGACCCTCGACTACAAGAAGGCCTACACCCTGCAGTTCGTGACCCCGGCCGCGAAGTAGCGTGCCACCGCCGGTCGTCGCCCTTGAGGCCGTGGAAGTCGACTACGCCAAGCGCGGCCGCGCGCTGGGCCCCTTCAACCTGAGCATCGGGGCGGGAGAGATCGTGGCCCTGGTGGGGCCGTCCGGCTGCGGCAAATCCACAGCCCTGCGCCTGCTGGCCGGCCTGGAACAGCCGACGCGAGGAATGGTCACGCGCACCGCCGGGCGCGGCGAGACCTCGGTGGTGTTCCAGGCGCCGACCCTTGCGCCCTGGATGACGGCGCAGGCCAATGTCGCCCTGCCCCTGGAACTGGCGGGCGTGCCGAAAAAGACCGCCTGGGCGCGGGCCACCGAGGCCCTGGCCCGGGTCGGCCTGGCCGGCGCCGAGGAAGCCCGCCCCGCCCAGCTCTCCGGCGGCATGGCCATGCGCGCGTCCCTGGCGCGCGCCCTGGTGACCGAGCCGCGCCTTTTGCTGCTGGACGAACCCTTCGCCGCTCTGGACGAGATCACCCGGCGGTCCCTGGCCGATGACGTGCTGAAGCTGTGGCGCGAGACCGGGCCCGCCATCGTCTTCGTCACCCACAATGTCGAGGAAGCCGCCTATATGGCCGCCCGCGTGGCCGTGATGACCCGAGGGCCTGGCCGCGTCGCCGGCGAGGTGAGCGTGCCTGGCCACCTGCCGCGCCTGATCGGCTTCCGCGCCACCGCGGAGTTCCGGCAGGCCGCGGAGGCCGTGTCCGACCTGCTGGTCAAGGGCTCGGAGGCGCTGGCGTGAACCGCGTACTGGACTTCCTGGCGCCCTTCGCCCTCATCGGCCTGCTGCTGGCCGGGTGGGAGATCGCCTGCCGGGTCACCGGCGTGCCGGCCTATTTCCTGCCCGCGCCCTCCGACGTCGCCGTGGCCCTGGCCACCGACACCGCCAGCCTGATGCAGGCGGCCTGGAACACCCTGTCGGTGGCGCTTATCTCGCTGATGATCGCCAGTATCCTGGCCCAGGCGATCGCCTTGCTGGTGGGCCTGAGCCCGCTCATCGACCGCGCGGTGCGGCCATTGGCCTCGGTTCTGCAGGTGACGCCGGTGGTGGCCATCGCCCCCCTGGTGCTGATCTGGGCGGGCATCGACCACCCCGAACGCGCCATCGTCGCCCTGGCTGTCCTGGTGGCCTTCTTCCCGATCTTCTCCGGCGCGGTCACGGGGCTGAAGGCCGCCGATCCCGATCTGGAGCGGCTGTTTGATCTCTATGGCGCGAGCCGGCTGCAGCGGGTCCTGCGCCTGCGGCTCCCGTCCGCCGTCCCATTTCTGCTGGAAGGTCATAAGGTTGGCGCGGGCCTGGCGGTGATCGGGGCGGTGGTGGCCGAGTTCGGCGCGGGGTCGGGCGGGGTGCGCGGCCTGGCCTGGCGCATTCTCGACGCCGGCAACAAGCTTCAGACCGCGCGCATGATCGCCGCCCTAGTGGTGCTGGGTCTGATGGGGGTGGTGCTGCACGCCCTGCTGGAGCGGGCCGAGCGTACGGGCCTAGCCTGGTGGCGTGGCCGTTAAAGACGCCCGTTAGCTCAGGGTTAAGCGACCACCGCTAGCGTCGTGGCATGATGAACCTCGGCCACGCTATCGCCGCCGTTGTCCGTGCGATCACGCCCGGCTCCCAGGAGGATGACCGGGACCGACCCTATGAGCGTCCGGCCTATGAACAGCGCGCGCCCGCGCCTAGCGGACCGATGCTGGGATGGTCCAACAAGCGCGCCTATCCGACCACCGGCGGCCAGCCCGGGATGCTGCAGCGCCCCGAGCCCATGGCCCTGGCCGGACAGTTCACGCGCGGCCGCCAGGAGGCGCCGCAGGATCGCGACCTGCCCCCGCCCCCCGGCGAGAGCAGCCGGGTGACCTATCAGCCGCCGGCCTACACCCCCTTCGTGCCCCAGGCCCCCTATCAGGCGCCGCGCCAGAGCGCGCCGGCGCCCGCCGTCGATCCCCAGACATCTTCCTCGCCGCCGATCTATGCGCCGCCGCCCTCCAGCCTCTATGGCGGCCCGCCGCCCCTGCCGGAGCAGGCCGCGATCGCCGCCGGCCAGAAGGTGGTGGACGCCTCGGCGACGGCCCGCCACGCTGGCGGCTCGTCAAAACTCTATTCGATGCACCGGGCCTATGGCCTGGAGCCCGACGTGATCCCCGCCGTCGAAGGCGGCGACCGCTATGTCTTCATCGGCCCCCCCGATGCGCCAGCCCCCAAGAACACCGACAGCGGCGACGACGACAGTTCCGACAAGGCCGACGACGGTCGCCCGTTCTGAGACCCTGATGACGCGCACGAAGCTTCACGACCTGATCGAACTGGCTCAGGAGCCTTCAAGCTCCCGGCGGCGGGAATTGCTACGCGGCGTCACCGACCTGTTCTTCACCACCGACGAGCCCCGCGCGCCCGGCGAAATGTCGCTGTTCGACGACGTCCTGACCCAGCTCGCCGGCGAAATGGAGGAAGCCGTCCGGGTTGAGCTGGCCCAGCGCATGTCGGGCGTCGAGCTGGCCCCGGCCGGCCTGATCCGCAGCCTGGCCCGCGACGCCTCCATTGAGGTGGCTCGTCCCCTGCTGGAGGGCTCAACCGCGCTGACCGAGGACGACCTGCTGTCGGTGGCTCGAACGCGCGGCCAGGACCACCTGCGCGCCATCAGCCAGCGGCAGGTGGTTTCCGAGGCTGTCTCCGAGGCCATCGTGGAACGCGGCGACGACGAGACCCTGGGAGCCCTGCTGGCAAACCAGGGCGCCGAGATGTCGCGCGAGACCCACGAGATAGTGGTGGACCGCGCCGCCGAGAATCCGGCCCTGCACGCCGCTGTCGTCGCCCGCAAGTCGATGCCGGCCGACCTGCTGAACGAGATGTACTTCGTGGTGGAGGCTCGCCTGCGCGACCAGATCCTGGAGCGCAACCGCGAGATCGACCCCGACGAGCTGGACGCGGCCCTGGCCGCCGGCCGCAAGACGCTGGCCGCCCGCGACGGAGCCCTGCCCGCAGACTATGTGGAGGCCGAGAAGGCCGTGCGCATCCTGCGCCTGCGCGGGGCCATCACCCCGCCGGTGCTGGCTGGCTTCCTGCGCAACCGTGAGACAACCAAGTTCCTGGTGGCTCTGTGCGAACTGGCCGAGATCGACTTCCACACCGCGCGACGGATCCTGGAGCGCCGCGAACTGGACGCCCTGTCCATCGTCTGCAAGGCGGCGGGGTTCGACCGGTCACTATACCTGACCTTCGCCGTCCTGATCCTGGACCGCGACTCCAACGCCATGGGCCGGGCGCGCGAATATGGCGAGCTCTACGAGAACCTGCCCCGCGAAGCCGCCCAACGGACCATCCGCTTCTGGCGCATGCGCCGCCAGACCGGCGACGTCGCCGCCGCCTGAGCCTCGCCCTAGTAGGCCGGGCGCGGGCTGATGTGGCTGAGGCGGTCCAGGGCATCCGACGCGATGACGCTCAGCGAGCGCAGGCCTTGCTCGGCGAAGACGTCGAGGGCGGCGTTGAGGGCGTGGGCGGCGGCGGCGCGTTCGCCTCGGTCGCGGCCGGTGATGTCCAGGCGCGCCTCATAGAGCCTGGCCAGGTTCACCTGCAGCAGAGCCCAGGCGGTGGGGTCGCGGCCCGGCGACATGGTGGTGAGCTCTATGCGGAAGGCGGTCTCGGCGGCGTCCAGCACATTGAGATCGCCGGTCAGCTCGGCCGAACGCGCCAGGCACAGCGCGCGGTTGGAGGCGCCGAAGGCGCTCAGGGCGAGGGCCGGAATCTCCTTCAGCACCATGGCGGCCCGATCGTAGCAGGTGACGGCCTGTTCGTAGGCTCGCTCGCTGGCGCCAGCCTCGCCTAGGGTCTGGAGGCTTTCAGCGAGCGCGGTCTGGACGCGGGCCCAGTCCATCGGGCTGTGCTCCCGGCTGAGCTCCCCCAGCACGTCGGCTAGGGCGTTGACCGCCTCGGCGACCCCCTCGATCTGACCGGCGGCGTCGCCCAGCAGGGCGAGCGCCTGGCCGCGCAAGGCCGCGGCGCGGGCCCAGCTCAAGGGTTCGTAGGCGGCGTCCAGGCCGTCGACGGCGGTCTCGGCGTCCTCCAGGGCCTGTTGCAGCAGGTCGCGGTCCTTCAGGCGCGCCCCCCAGCCCAGCAGCAGGTCGGCGCGGACCAGGCGGGCCTCGACGGCCAGCAGGCGGGCGGCCCGGCAGCGCTTGGTGAGGACCTGGAGGCCCTGGATCGGAATGGTGAAGCGGGCGGCCACGACGCGGGCGGCCTGGGCGTCGCCGGCGGCCATCCGGGAACGGCCCTCCAGGGCGGCGATGCCGACATCGGCCAGCGGCAGGGCCAGACCGCCGCGGGCGGCGGCGCGGGCTTCACGGAAGGCGAGATCGGCGGCGGCGTTGAGGCCGTCATCACCGAACAGCTCGGCGCCCAGCATGGCGCAGAAGGCCTGTTCGCAGCGGGCGCGCGCCCAGCCGTCGGGACGGCGATTACGGTCGAAGAGATCGGCGGCGGCTTCAGCGGTAGCGGCGGCCTTGCGCAGGGCGACCGCGTCGCCGGAGCGGCGGGCGACTTCGCGCCAGACGATGGCGGCCTCCAGCCGGCGCTGGGCGCGGTCGGCGGCGCCGACGCGGCCGGCGGCGACATCGGCGGCCTTGGCCTCGGTCTTCAACAGCTCCAGGTCCAGCAATTCCAGCAGCGAGGAGTCGCCGCCGGTCAGGCCGTCCCGCGGGGTGTTCAGGCCCTCGGCGCCGAACAGACGCTTAAGTTCACGACCGAACTCGAACATGACGCGGCTCCGATCACCCTAGCGTCTCAACACGGGACGCCTGTCTTGGGTTCAGACCGGAAGGAGCAAAGCCGGGTCCGAGATCGTAAACAAGTGGTTAATCAGTGCGTTATGGTTAACGGAGTACGAATTTTCGCGTTTTGGGCGAATTGCGGGCCTAGGCGAAGATCGACGTCTCGCCGGCCTCGTCCAGCACACGCCACTCGCCGGCCGCCAGGTCCGCGGGCAATTCCAGGCCGCCGATGCGGTCGCGGTGCAGGGCGTTCACGTGGTTGCCCACGGCGGCGAACATGCGGCGGACCTGATGGTAGCGGCCCTCGGTGATGGTGAGCGCGGCCTGCATGGGCGAGATCACCTCAAGCTCGGCGGGCGCCAGGGGCGTCTCCTCGCTGTCGAGCATCAGGTCGCCTGCGGCGAAGATCGCCCCCTCCTCCCCGCTCAGCGGCCGGTCGAGGGTGGCCAGGTAGCGCTTGGCCACGTGGGCGCGGGGCGAGATGACCCGGTGCAGCAGATCCCCGTCGTCGGTGATCAGCAGCAGGCCCGAGGTGTCCTTGTCCAGGCGCCCGATGGTGGAGAGCCCGGGCATGCGGGCGCGCCAGCGGGTGGGCAGCAGCTCATAGACGCTGCGGCCGGCCTCGCGGTGGGAACAGACCACGCCGAGCGGCTTGTGCATGATGAGCGTCAGCGGCGCGGGGGGATCGACCGCGACGCCGGAGATGGTCATGCGGGCCGGCAGTTCGCGGACGATAGGGACCTTGGCGCCCGCGTCCTTCAGGGTGATGCCGTCCAGCACCACGCCGCCGGCCCGCACCAGGGCGTTGACCTCGCGCCGGGAGCCGTAGCCGAGATTGGCCAGCAGGCGATCCAGCCTGGCCATCGGGGCCTTGCTCACTTCCGGGCCTCGTAGATCTTGTAGCCGCCCGCCTCGGCCCGCAGCTCCACCTTGGAGAAGGCCGCCGCCAGGGGCCGTTCATAGGGCAGGTGGCGGTTGGCGGTGAGCCAGCAGGCGCCGCCCTTGCGCAGGGCCTTGGCCGCGGTCTCGATGAAGGCGACGCCCAGGGCCCGATCCTCCGCCCCGCCATCATGGAAGGGCGGGTTCATCACCACGAAGTCCAGATCGCTCAGGCCCGCCTGGCGGACATCGCCCCAGACGACAGTCGCGCGGGGGTCGGTGACGTTCTTGATGGCGGCCTCGACGGCGCGACGATCAACGTCCACCAGGACGAGGCTTTTCACGTCCGGGCTGGCCAGGACCGTGAGGGCTAGGATGCCGATACCGGCCCCGAAGTCCGCGCCCTTGCCCTTCAGGGGCGGCAGACTGGCCAGCAGCAGGGCGCTGCCCGGATCGACCCGGTCCCAGCTGAAGACGCCTGGCTGGCTCCAGAGTTGGCCCATCTGCTGGGGCGCGCCCTTGGCCAGGACAGTGTCGAGCCCAGCGATGGTCTGCGCCCGCGCGACCGTGCAGATGCGGTTGTGCTTGCGGGACTCCTCGAAGACCTCGCAGCCGAAGGCCTCCAGGCTCTTCTTCAGGCGCGACCCGCCCTTGTCCTTCGGGGCGAAGGCGGTGAGCCGGCCGCCGGGCTTCAGCACGCGCAGGGCCTGGGCCAGGGCGTAGTCGCGCTCGGCGGTGCCGGGCGGGGCGGCGACCACCGCTTCGTCCAGGCTGGCCTCGGCCAAGCTCTCCAGGGCCGTGGAGCCGGGCAGGATGGGGGAAACCTGGACGGCGCCGGTCGGCACGTCGACCAGGTTGTGGGGCGGGGTCCCGTAGACGATCGCGCCGGCCACGGCCCTAGCCCCGCTCCCGGGTGCGGTGGAAGGCCACCGTCGGATAGCGCTCGACCACATAGCCCAGCTCCCAGGCCGACTTGGCCAGGAACACCGGTTGTTCGTCGATGTCGGTGGCCATGGCGGTCTTGTGCTTGGCGGTGAAGTCCTCGATCTCGACCTTGGTCCCGGTGACCCACCGGGCCTCGGCGAAGGGGCTGGCCTCGAACTGAACGTCGAGCTGGTATTCGTTGGCCAGCCGATCTGCCATCACCTCGAACTGAAGTTGCCCCACGGCGCCGACGATGAAGTCCGCGCCGAACTGGGGCCGGAACAGCTGGGTGACCCCCTCCTCCGCCAGGCCTTCCAGGGCCTTCTTCAGGTGCTTGGCCTTCAAGGGGTCCTTCACGCGGACCCGCTGCAGGATTTCCGGTGCGAAGTTGGGCAGGCCGGCGAAGCGGATGGTCCCGGTCTCCGACAGGCTGTCGCCCACCCTAAGGACGCCATGGTTGGGAATGCCGATGACGTCGCCGGCGAAGGCCTCCTCGGCCAGTTCGCGGTCCGAGGCGAAGAACATGATCGGCGCGTTGACCGACAGCTGGCGGCCGGTGTTCTGCACCTTCAGCTTCATCCCGCGGGCGAACTTGCCCGAGCACAGGCGCAGGAAGGCGATGCGGTCGCGGTGGTTGGGGTCCATATTCGCCTGGACCTTGAAGACGAAGCCGGTGACCTCCGGGTCGCCCGGGACGATATGGGTGGCGTCGCCGCCTTTGGACGCAGCCACCGCCTTGGGCGGCGGGGCGTAGGCGCCCAGGCCAGCCAGCAGCTGGTCGATGCCGAAATGGCGCAGGGCCGAACCGAAGAACACCGGGGTCATGTGGCCCTCTAGGAAGGCCTGGGGGTCGAAGGGCTTCGAGGCCTCTCCCACCAGCATGGCGGTCTCTTCCAGTTCAGCGCGTTCCTCGGGATCGAGATAGCTGGACACCGCATTGCCGGCGAAGCCGATGGCGGCGGGGTGGCCCTCGTCCTTGTTGTCGGCGGTCTTCTTGGCGAAGGGCAGGAACTGCTGGTTGCGCAGGTCCAGCATCCCCTTGAACCGCCCGCCCGAACCGGCCGGCCAGTAGAGCGGCGCCGGATCGAGGGCGAGCTTGGAGGCGATCTCGTCCAGCAGCTCGATGGGATCCTGGGCCTCGCGGTCCATCTTGTTGATGAAGGTGACGATGGGGATGTCGCGCAGGCGGCAGACCTCGAACAGCTTCAGGGTCTGGGGCTCGATGCCCTTGGCGGCGTCCAGCACCATGACCGCGGCGTCGGCGGCCGTCAGGGTCCGGTAGGTGTCTTCCGAGAAGTCCTCGTGGCCCGGGGTGTCCAGCAGGTTGAACATCAGGCCGTCGTGGTCGAAGGTCATGACGCTGGCCGAGACGGAGATGCCGCGCTCGCGCTCGATCTTCATCCAGTCAGACCGGGTCCGGCGGTTCTCGCCGCGCGCCCGCACTGCGCCGGCCGCGCGGATGGCGCCGCCCGCCAGCAGCAGGTTCTCGGTCAGGGTCGTCTTGCCGGCGTCCGGGTGGGAGATGATGGCGAAGGTGCGCCGGCGCGCGGCCTCGGCGGCGGGAGAATTGCTCATGGGCGGGGACTAGCGCAGCAAGCGCCGCGAAGCTAGCCGATCGCGGCGATCACCTCGGCCGGCGCGGCCTCCGGCTGCAGCTGTTCCATGGTGCACTGGGCGGGCGCCTTGTCGGGCCGCCAGCGCAGCAGGCGGGTCCCGTGGCGGAACCGGGCGCCGGTGATCTGGTCATAGCGGACTTCCACCACCAACTCGGGTCTCAGCGGCGACCACTCGGCGGTCCGGTCTGTGGTCCAGCGGCTGGGTCCGCCCGGGGCCTTGCCGGTGAAACCGGGCGGACCGGCCAGGGCCTCGAGCTTCCGGGTCAGGTCGGGCCGCTCGGCGTCGCTGATCATCGAGGTGAAGCCGACGTGGTGCAGCAGGCCGGCGGCGTCATAGAGGCCCAACAGCAATGACGCGACGAATTCGGAGTCCCTCTCATAGCGGAAGCCGCCGACCACGCAGTCGGCGCTGCGCAGCTGTTTGACCTTTAGCATGGCGCGCTCGCCGGGTTGGTAGGCCTCGTCCAGACGCTTGGCGACGACGCCGTCGAGGGCGCCGCCGGATTGGGCCAGCCAGTCCTCCGCGGCCTTGCGGTCCTCCGTCCCCGGAGAGAGACGGATGGCGTCAGCGCCCTTGAAGCTGGCGGCGATGGTCTTGAGCGCCATGCGCCGCGCGCTGAGCGGCTGGCCGACCAGGGACTTGCCGTCCTCGCCCGCCAGGCAGTCGAAGACGATGAACTGGGCGGGCGTCTCTCGGCTGAGCTTCTCCACCCGGCTGGCGGCGGGGTGCAGGCGGGCCTGCAGGGCGTCGAAGGAGAGCTTGCTGTCCACGGAAATGGTGAGTTCGCCATCCAGCACGAAGCGCGCGATCGGCAACGCCGCCAAGGCCGCCGCCATTTCGGGAAAATACCGGGTCAGGGGCTTGCCGGACTTGGACTGCAGTTGCACGTCGCTCCCGTCCTTGAATGCCAGGCAGCGGAAGCCGTCCCACTTAGGCTCGAACCGCCAGCCCGGCTCGTCAGGCAAAGCGGCCACCAGCTTGGCCTCCATGGGCGGCAGGTCGAGAGGGACTTTGAGGGTCACGGGAGGCTCCGGTCGAAGACTCCGCAACAGCCCGGCCGCCGAGTCGTTCCGGCTAGGCCGCCAGCCGCTTCCAGACCTGCCGGTCGGTCCAGATCCTGTCCATCTGGCCCTCGTTCTGGCGCTTGGCCAGGCGGGCCATGATCTCGAAGTCGAGATTGACGTAGCGCATCGTCACCTCCTCGGGGTTGCACCCGAAATGGGGCGCGACGAACAGGGCGGCGTTGATCGCCGGGGCCTTGGCCATGATCAGCAGGCCCAGGCGCTTGGCCCGCTCAGGCCTGCGATGATGCAGCAGGGGGCTCTCGGCGTAGAGTTCCTGCCCGAGCCGGCTGACCGCGTTGAAGGGCAGGTCACGAAACCGGCGGTTCGTGATCTTGGGCGTCATCTTCAGGCCGTCGAGGTTCAGAACCACGTCGTTCATCAGGAAAAGCATCGGCGGCTACGCGGAGAGCTGGGCTGGGAGGAGCACAGCCCAAGGTCGCATGGCTGACTTTAGGGCTGGTGCACAAAGGCGGTGAATCGCCGCTTCACCCTGCCCTCAGGCGTCCTCGACCGGCTCGGTCAGGAAGTGGCGGCCTTGCTTATCCTCGATATCCACCACCCAGAGATCGGGGTCGATACGCAGTGACTTCTGGATATAGCGGTCGAGATCGGCCTCGTTGTCGAACAGGGAGGGCCGCATCCAGATCCGCTCGCCATCGCCACGGGTGGCCTCGGAGTAGAGCCTAGTGGTCTTGTCTTCCAGGTTCAGCACCTTGACCAGCACGCTGCCGGCCCGTGCGTCACCCTTGCGCGCCACGATGCCAAACCCACCGGCCAGTTCGGCGCGGCGGATCAGGGCGGCCACCCAGATGTCCGTGGACAGCATCATGTCGCAGCAAGGTCTCTCGTAACGGACCGGAAAGGGCGAGCGTCTAGGGTGGGCTCAACGTCCCGACCATAAGGGACAATGAGAGAGCATGACGAGCCCAACGCACAACAAAGTGCGGCGCCCGGCGTGTTGGTGGATGGGGACTGCCCTGGCCGTGGCGATCTGCGCCGCGCCCGGACTGGCGAGCGCAAGCAGCGTCGACCTCTTCTACGAACGCACCGTGATGACCGCGGCCGACGCCCGATGCGGCCTGTTCTCAGGGCCCGTGGGCTCGGCCCTGGCGGCCGCCCAGGCCCAGGCCCGCGGCACGGCCCTGCGCGCCGGGACCGACCGTGCGACCCTCAACGCCGTCGAACGCCGAGCCTCGCAGAAGGCCGCGGCGGTGGCGTGCGACTCCGCCGACATCGATTCCGCCGCCAGCCGCGTGCGCACCGCCTTCGAGGGGTACGCTAAGCTCATCAAGATGGATTATCCCGGCGATGTCTCGGCGTGGCGCGCCGACCGCAGTTCTTCGTCCGCCGGCGCCCGCTGGCGCCTCATCCAGGACGGCGCCTTCGACGGCGGCCGCATGGCCTTCGGCCTGGCCGGACGGGCCGGCGCCAACCGGCTGATGGCGGTCGCCACCTTCACCGACGGCGCCGAGCCCTACGCCGCGCGTCTGGTCCTGCGCGATGTAACGCTGACGCTGGGCCCCTATCTTGACGCCCGGGGCGAGCCCCTCGACCGTCTGCCCCTGACCCGGCGGCTGCCGCCGGCCGCCGCCCAGACCGCATACGCCGCCGAGGCGCGCAGCCGGGCCGGTCTTGATCTGTTGCCAAAGGACGTGAAGAGCGGCTGGGCTTTCCGTTTTCCGGCGGAGGCCGCACGCACCTTGTCGGGCCTCGACCCACGCGAGGCGGTGATGGTGGAGTTCCTGTTCGCGGGGGACGCCACGCGCCGGGCCTATGTCGAGGTCGGAGATTTCGCGGCTGGCAGGGCGTTCTTGCAGACCGCAAGCCGGTAACAACAAACCCCGCTCATCCCGGCGAAGGCCGGGACCCCGGGTCGTAGGTCACGGCCTGCGCCAGGAATTCTGAATACGGCGGATGTATCTGGGTCCCGGCCTTCGCCGGGATGAGCGGGATAAGGTTAGCTCGCAGTCTCTTCGGGATGGGGCTCAGGCTCAACCGCCGCCATCTCCATCACCGGCAGGCGCACCGTCACCGTGGCGCCCTCCCCCAGTTGGCTTTCGATGGCCATATCGCCGCCGTGTAACTCGGCGAAGGCGCGGACCAGGGAAAGGCCCAGTCCCGTCCCCGCCGCGCGTTGATCGGCCCCGCCCGCCTGTTCGAAGGGCTTACCGAGGCGCTGCAGGTCGGTGGCGCTGATCCCCACGCCGCTGTCGGCGACGATGAGCTCCAGCATGGGGCCCTCCGCATGGGCGGTCACGGTCACGGTCCCGCCCTTGGGGGTGAACTTGAGCGCATTGGAGATCAGGTTGAGGGCGATCTGCTTCATGGCCCTGCGGTCGGCGATGACCTCCAGGGGCTCCTTGGGCATCAGGCCCCGCAGGCTGACACCCGCGCGATCGGCCTGGCCTCGCATCAGGCGCATGACGGCTGAGATGGCGTCTCGGGCGTCGAATTCCTCGCGATAGAGCTCAAACCGCTCGGCCTCGATCTTCGACATGTCGAGGACGTCGTTGATGAGCTCCAGTAGGTGTTCGCCGGACTCGTGGATCAGGGCCGAATACTCGCCGTACTTCTCGGGCATCGGCCCGAACAGCGACTGCCGCATGATGTCGGAGAACCCCATGATCGCGTTCAGCGGCGTGCGCAGCTCATGGCTCATATTGGCCAGGAAGCGAGACTTGCCGGCATTGGCGGTCTCGGCGTCGATGCGGGCCTGATCGAGGGCCTGCTCGCGGGCTCGCTGGGCGCCGGCGTCGCGGATCGAACCGGTGAGCCGCTGCGGGTTCACCCGGCGCAGCGACAGTTCGTGCCAGAGGGCCGGCGCGCCGGCGGGTGCGAAGCCGACTTCGGAACGTCCCTCGAGGACGGCCTCGCGTAGGGCGGCCTCCAGACGGGGACGGTCGGCGGGGGTGGCCAGCTGCGCCAGGGGGCGGCCCGCCAGGACCTGGCCCTTCAGGCCGCGCGGAGCATTCCCCCAGGCGGTGACAAGCTTGCCGCTGGGCTGGACGACCAGCAACAGGTGTGGCTGGTCGCCCAGCGCCTCCCGCAGGCGGACCTCCATGAGGGCGCGGCGGCGTGTATCCAGGATCACCCGCCGCTGCAGGACGATAAGCGCCAGGCCAAGGCCCGCCGAGGTGGTGATGATCGCCACCGCCCCCAGGCCTGAGGCGAGGTCATGGGCCGGCGCGGGCGGCAGGCTGAGGGTCAGGCCGGCCAGCAGGGAGACGCAGATCGCCGCGACACTGATCGCGGCCCCCATGGCCAGGCGATCAATCCGACCCATGGCGGCGGCGGCGGCCATGGGCGCCAGATGCCATACGGCCAGGGGACCGGCGACTCCGCCGGTCAGCAGGGCGGCCAGGACGGCCCCCGCGCCCCAGTTGAACAGGATCAGGCTGTGCGCCGCCACATGCCGTGACCGGGCGAGCACGAGGCCGGTCAGGGCGGGCGCCGCACCCAGCGCCAGGGCGCTCATGGCCGAGACGGTCTGGAGGATCGGGGCGAACAGCATGACGCCCACGCCGAGGCCCAGCACGGCGAGCCAGGTCGCGTGCCACCATATGAGCTCCTGCGGCGGTTGTCCGCCGGAGGTCCCCATGGGTCGGGTGGACACGTTCTCGACCACGTCTAGTCTCGGGACCTCCGCCCATCTGTGCGCACACGGCGCCAGTGCGGAACATTACGCTTGCAGGTGAGTCCCTGCGAGGCTCCTCGCGTCCTGGGGGATGAAGTCCAAGCCCATGATCTTTCAGGAAGAAACGAATTCGTAAGCGGCGGCGCCCCACATTGGGGACCAACAGTCAAAGGCGCGAACGTCTGCATGGCCCACCCGGCGGCCCTTCCAAACAATGACGACCACTCGCCGCTCGCGCCTGCGCCGCGGTCGAACGCCCGAGCGCGCCGACAAGCCGCTCTCGATGAACAGCAGCGCTCCTTCCTTCGCATGGTGAGCCACGAGCTGCGCACGCCCCTGAACTCCATCCTCGGCTTCTCGGAGATCATCTCACAGGAGCTCTACGGCCCGCTCGGCGCGCCGCAGTACAAGGAATATGCCGGCATCATCCGGGCTAGCGGCCAGCGTCTGCTGAACCTGGTGAACCAGATTCTGGAAATCGCGCGCCTTGAAGGCCGGGCCATGGACCTGGACCTGCGGGTCGAGGCCCTGGACCACGCCATGGATGACGCCCTGGACGGCCTGCGCGAGGAGATCGCCAACCGCAACACGGTGGTGGTCGTGCGCGAGGAGGGGTCCCTGCCGTCGGTGAAGGCTGACCCGCGCGGCCTGCGCACCGTACTCACTAACCTGATCCACAACGCCGTAGTGTTCTCGCCGGAGGGCTCGGCTATCGAGATCACCGCCACGCGAGACGGCGACGAGATCGACATCCGCGTTCTCGACCAGGGTCCCGGCATCGACCCGGCCGATATCGCCCGCCTGCTGCGCCCCTTCGAGCAGGGCGACAGCGCCTTGACTCGCCGCAGCGAGGGGGCCGGCCTGGGACTGCCCATCGTCAACCTGCTGTGCCAGGCCATGGGCGGTCGCCTGAAGCTGACACCCGGTCCGCAGGGCGGCCTGTTGGCCAATGTTCGCCTGCCTGCGGGCTGAGCCGGCGGTTGCGCGCAGGCGTAGGGCCGCTTAAGTCGCCGACAGCATGCGCACCATAGAAGACGACCTCACCGAACTGGTCTCGGAGTTTGACCTCCTGGAAGACTGGGAGGAACGCTACCGCTACGTGATCGACCTGGGGAAAGACCTTGCGCCGCTGACCGACAGCGAACGCAGCGAAGCCAACAAGGTGCGCGGCTGCGCCAGCCAGGTTTGGCTGGTGACCGAGCCGCACGCGGACGGCACTGTGAGCTTCCGGGGTGACTCCGACGCCCATATCGTGCGCGGCCTGATCGCGGTCGTCCTGCGGCTCTATTCGGACAAGACAGCCGCCGCGATTCGCGATTTCGACGCCAAGTTGGCCTTCGACCAGCTTGGCCTGAGCGGACACCTGTCGGCGCAGCGATCGAACGGGTTAGCCTCGATGGTGGGTCGTATCCGGCGGGACGCCGAGGTGCTGGCGGCCTAAGCGGCGCGGATGCCGCTGCTAGAGCTCGTCTGCCCCTGGATGCCGACGACCGCGTCGTAGCCGAGGATCATGTCGACGTCCTTGCCGTTGCTGGCCAGAGGCAGGCGCAGCCACAGGATCGACATGTGCGGCGCGCCGCGCCAGGCCATGCTGTGGACGCCGACGCCGGGACGGCGGCCATCGACCACCTTGTCCAGCTCGATGCGCCAATAGTCGGCGGCGGCTGTGTTGTAGATATCCGACAAACCCTTGCCGGTGATCTCCCGGCCATAGAGGCCGTACAGACCAGTACCGGCCAGACGCAGGCGATAGTCACGCGGCTGGTTGACCACGTCGATCAGACTGACGGTCGGGAGCATGCGCTTGATGCCAAGCGGGCTCAGATCCCCGCGCGCCGG
The DNA here is from genome assembly GCF_031425575.1 of Phenylobacterium sp. GTDB lineage: Bacteria > Pseudomonadota > Alphaproteobacteria > Caulobacterales > Caulobacteraceae > Phenylobacterium. Next base: position 608 of record NZ_JANPJP010000358.1, on the reverse strand, counting down.
GAGGGATGCCCCCCGTCGGAGTGACGCCCAGTAGGCGAACATCTCCTGGTGAGCGCGGGCCGCCGAGGCCGATGCGCTCAACTGCGCGTTCATCTTCAGATTCCTTAACAAGCCGTTGGAATCACGACGATTCACTATCGCTTAAGGAACGAATCGCGGGCAAGCAAAAACGACGCCGCCAGCCAAGATTTCGGTGAAGAGTCAACCAGCAAGCGAAACGCCCGCCAGCCGACTCGGCTGACGGGCGTCGATGATTTCAGGCCGTCGCGACGGCAAGCGCTTGATCCGAATCGGCTATTTTCCGCCGCGCGGCGGTTTGCGGCCGCCCTGGCCCAGGCCCATCGACTTGGCCAACTCCGAACGCGCCTTGGCGTAGTTGGGCGCCACCATCGGGTAGTCCTTGGGCAAATTCCACTTGGCCCGGTACTCTTCGGGGCTCATGTCGTACTTGGTGCGCAAATGGCGCTTGAGCGACTTGAACTTGCGACCATCCTCAAGACACACAAGGTGATCGGGCGCGATGGAGCGCTTGACCGGAACCGCGGGCTCCTTGGGCGCGACAGGCTCGACCTCGGCGGGACCACCGATCGCAGCCAGGGCGCCATGAA
>NZ_JANPJP010000357.1:0-2103 GCF_031425575.1 Phenylobacterium sp. | reverse complement strand
TCTGCTGGCCACCGGCGGCCCGGCGGTGCTGTTCGAGAACGTCACCCGCGCCGACGGCGAACCCTCGGGGATGCCCTGCCTGGTCAACCTATTCGGCACCGTGAAACGCGTGGCCATGGGGGTCACCCTGGACAACCAGGAACGCACCACCGCCGGCGAACTGCGCGAGGTGGGCGAACTGCTGGCCTTCCTCCGCGCGCCTGAGCCCCCCCGCGGCCTCAAAGACGCCTGGGACATGCTGCCGCTGGCCAAGACCGTCATGTCCATGCGGCCGTCTGTCGTGAAGAAGGCGCCGGTGCAGGAGATCGTTTGGACCGGCGACCAGATCGACCTGAACAAGCTCCCCATCCAGACCTGCTGGCCCGGCGAGCCCGCCCCCCTGAACACCTGGCCCCTGGTGGTGACAAAAGGTCCGTCCGAGGACCGGGAGGACGACTACAACCTCGGCATCTACCGCATGCAGCTGCTGGGGAAGGACCGCACCCTCATGCGCTGGCTGGCCCACCGCGGCGGCGCCCAGCACCACCGCCGCTGGAAGAGCGCCGGCAAGCGAGAGCCCCTGCCGGCCTGCGCCGTCATCGGCGCCGATCCCGGCACCATCCTGGCCGCGGTGACACCGGTCCCAGAAACCCTATCGGAGTACCAGTTCGCCGGCCTGATGCGCGGCGCCAAGGTCGAGCTGGTCCCGGCCAAGACCGTCCCCCTGATGGTCCCGGCCAACGCCGAAATCGTCATCGAGGGCCATGTTCTTCTCGATGAATATGCCGATGAGGGCCCCTACGGCGACCACACCGGCTACTACAATTCCGTCGAGCAGTTCCCGATCTTCCAGGTGAGCGCCATCACCATGCGGAAGAACCCCATCTATCTGACCACCTTCACCGGCCGGCCGCCGGACGAGCCCAGCGTGCTGGGAGAGGCGCTGAACGAGGTCTTCATACCCCTACTGCGCCAGCAATTCCCGGAGATCGTCGACTTCTGGCTGCCGCCGGAGGGCTGCTCCTACCGCATCGCCGTGGTCTCCATGAAGAAGGCCTACCCCGGCCACGCCAAGCGGGTGATGATGGGCGTCTGGAGCTATCTGCGGCAGTTCATGTACACCAAGTGGGTGATCGTCGTAGACGACGACATCGACGCCCGCGACTGGAAGGACGTCATGTGGGCGCTGTCGACCCGCATGGATCCGGCCCGCGACATCACCCTGATCGAGGGCACCCCCATCGACTATCTGGACTTCGCTTCGCCGGAGAGCGGGCTGGGGTCCAAGGTCGGCCTGGACGCCACCAACAAATGGCCCCCCGAGACCCATCGCGAGTGGGGCGAAAAGCTCGGCATGGACGAGGCGACGGTGAAGCTGGTGAGTGAGAAATGGTCCCGCCTGGGGCTGCCGGGCGGCGGCGCGCCGGTCAAATAGCGGCAGGGGTTGCCCTTTGGGGCGTTTCCACCCCAACTGCCGCCGCATATCGGGGATAGTGACACTATGGACGCCGTAACATCGTTCTCGGGAAACGCCGCCGCCCTTTGGGTCGGGCTGCACCTGTTCCTGCTGCTGGTGCTGTCCCTGCTGGTGGTGCGCCAGCGGCAGAAGCACAAGGTGGCTCTGGGCGACGAGGGCATCCCCGAACTGGCCCAGGCCATCCGCGCCTTCGGCAACGCCACGGAATACATCCCCGCCGCCATGTGCGGGATCGCGGTCCTGGCAGTGGTCAGCGCGCCCAGCCTGGCCATTCACCTGGCGGGCTTTGTGATGTTCACCGGCCGCTGCCTGCACGCCGTCGGCCTCTCCAACAGCGGCGGCACCTCCTTCCCCCGGGTGATCGGGGTCCTGGCCACCTGGGTCGCCTATGTGTTCATCGGCGTGGCCCTGCTGTTCTACGCCATCGCCTAACCGGCGTTGCGTCCGACGCAAGCCGAGCGACCCTGGATGTCCCCTAGCCTGCGAAACGGCTAATCGAGTCCGCTTTCATGCGGGTGTGATCAACCAGGCCGATGGGTATGGGATCGGGTTGTCGGCTCTAATGACGGGCGGCCCTTCACAGAGGCCGGCGGCCTGGGAGTAGACGGACGTGAGTACTTCATTCGGATTTCGACGCGCTGGTAGCG
>NZ_JANPJP010000356.1:0-9411 GCF_031425575.1 Phenylobacterium sp. | reverse complement strand
GTAGCCGATTCCGCGCATCAGGAAGGTCAGGAAGGGCTCGAACTTCACGCTGGCCGCGCCCTGGGCGAGAGGGATGTTGAGGGTGCCGCCCTGGGCGTGTCGGGTTCCGGGGATCATCGAGACGTCGTCGATCCTGGCGTGCTCGCTGTGATAGCCGCCGCCCTCGCCCGCGCCGTCGGGCAGAATCACCGCCCGGGTGTTCCACGGCGTGCCGTCGGAGTCAGCGTTGACGTGGAAGAAGACGCTGCGGTCGGCGAAGTTCAGCGGGGTCCACTGCCAGAAGAAGCCGGTGATGGTCTGCGGCACGGCGGGCTGCGGATCCGGCGCCCCGATCGGCCGAATGCCCCAGGAGCGATCCCGGGTCCCGACGCTTCCGGCCGCCAGGGTGACCCGCTTGCCGTCCACCTCGATCCAGCCGGTGCAGCGCACGTTCTGGGTCAGGCGGGTATAGTCCATGAAGGCGCGCGGCCCGTTGCGGCGGGTGAAGCGCGGCTCCTCGATGGGGAAGGTGCGGCCCTCGAAGACGAGTTCGGCGGCGATGCCCTCGGAACTCGCCACGGTCACCTTCAGCTTCTGCAGGGGCTCCAGAACCTCGATGGTGATCGGCCCGCAGGAGAGTTCCATCCGCTCGCTGTTCAGAACGCGGCTGACATGGAGGCAGTGCTCCACCCCGTCGCGTACCACCGCGAAGTGGGCGTCGGCGAGGTTGAGGTTGGGATAGACTCCGAAGGCGACGGCGACGAACTCGGTCCCGTCCGGCTGGTAGCCGTTGAAGAAGTAGCGGTCGTAGAAGTTCCGGTCGGTGCCCGAATAGGCGATGGGATCGGGGGTCTGATGGATCGGGAAATCATCGGCCTTGGTGAGCATCGGGGGTTCCTCCGGGCGCGTGTTTTCGTTGTCGGTATTGCCGCCGCGCGTGTCAGGGCAGTATCAAGTGAACAAAGATAACAAGACAAGGGAGAGCGTCGATTGCTGACCTAGCGTAAGCTTACGTAGGGTCGACAAGCGGCCAGGTGCAGATGAGCGCAGCCGACACGACGTTTTCCCAGTCCACAGTCGCGCAAGGCCCGTCGAGCGCCCGGTGAGCCATCCCCTCGAACCCCGTATCGCGGCCTATATGGCGGGCCGTATGCCGCACGCCACCGACGTCGCCGTCCGCGATCTGTCGCGCATTTCCGGTGGCGCCTCGCGGGAGACCTATCGCTTTGTGGGCTCCTGGAACGAGGGCGGCGAGGCCCGCGAGCGCAAGCTGATCCTGCGCCGTGATCCGCCCGCCAGCCTGATCGACACCGAGCGCCGCATCGAATTCGAGGCCTATCGCGCTTTCCACGGGACGAGCGTTCCGGGGCCGGAGATGCTGTGGCTGGAGGAGGGCGACGGGCCGCTGGAAAACCCCTTCTTCATCGCCGAGGAGATCGCGGGGTTCCAGGCCGGTCCGGGCCTGCTGTGGGCCGAGCCCTATCTCGGGACCCACGCCAAACTCGCCGAGCGCAAGTGGACCATCCTCGGCGAGATCGCCAAGGCCGATCCGGTGGCCAATGGTCTGGCCAACATCATGCCCGCGGTCGCGGCGGGCGACTGCTGGAACCGTGAACTGACCTATTGGGAAGATGTCCTGAATGACGACGAGGCCGAGCCCCTGCCGATCATCCGGGCGGCCATCCGCTGGCTGCGCGCGAACCCACCACCGCCGGCCCAGAAGGTCGGCGTGGTGCACGGCGACTACCGCACCGGCAATTTCCTCTATGACACGGAAGGGCAGATCCACGGCGTCCTGGACTGGGAGATGGCGCATCTGGGGGACCCGCTGGAGGACCTGGGCTGGAGCCTCAACCCCATCTGGAGCTTCGGCCGGGGCCTGGCCGGCGGCCTTGTCCCGGACGCCGAGGCCATCGCCATCTGGGAGCGGGCCAGCGGCATGCAGGCCGACCCTGCCGCCCTGCACTGGTGGACCCTGTTCAACTGCGTGAAGGGCCAGGCGATCTGGGTCTCCAGCGCCCGGGCCTGGCTGGACGGCGGCAACCGCGAACCCATCATGGTCTATCCCGCATGGGCCATGACCAACGCCCAGGACCGGGCGGCGCTGCAAGTCATGGGGCGGCTATGATCCCGTCAGTTCCCGCCGTCCTCGTGGACCTCGCCGGCAAGGTCGCCGCCAACGCCGCCTCCAATGTGAACCCGGTCGATCGCGCCAGCGCGCTCGGCCTCTCGGCCATGCTGATGGGGCTGGCCGCCGAGAGCTGGGATAGCGCCGCCCATCACCTGGTGATGGAGAACCGGGCCTTCCGCACTCTGCTGGCCAAGGGCGCAGCCTATGTACCGCCGCCGGTGGAGCACGCGGAGGACGACTTCCGCCTCTCGGCCCTGGCCGCTGAGAACGGCCGCCTGCGCGCCGCCCTGATCACCCTGCAGACCGCCGTTGAGGGCTGCGACGAAGCCATCAATGACGCCATCTGGGCCGAGCTCCTGGCGTCCACCGAACGGCGGAAGACCCACGGCTCGGCCGTCTAGATTTTGCGGTCCTGCCAGTAGGCGTCGCGCAGGATGCGCTTGTAGAGCTTGCCGGTGGGCAGTCGCGGCATCTCGGCGATGAAGTCGATGGACCTCGGGGCCATGTAACTGGCCAGCCTCGCCTTGGCGTAGGCCAGCAGTTCCTCGGCCAGGTCGTCGGTCGGGGCATGCCCGGGCGCGGGCTCGATCACCGCCTTCACTGCCTCCCCCATCTCGGGGTGCGGGATGCCGAACACCGCCACGTCGGCCACCTTGGGGTGGGTCACCAGCAGGTCCTCGATGGCCTGCGGATAGATGTTCACCCCGCCCGAGATGATCATGAAGGACTTGCGGTCGGTGAGGTACAGGTAGCCGTCGGCGTCGAGGTAGCCGACGTCGCCGAGCGCGTTCCAGTTGGGGTGCTGGGGGTGGCGGGCGTCGGCGGTCTTGCCGGGATCGTTGTGGTACTCGAAGGTCGGGGTCTCGCGCTCGAAATAAACCAGGCCGGTCTCGCCCACCGGCAGTTCTTCGCCATTCTCATCGCAGATGTGCAGCACGCCAAGCGCCGCGCGGCCGACGGAGCCCGGGTGTTCCAGCCAGTCCTCCGAGGTGATGAAGGTCGAGCCCGAGCCCTCGGTGCCGGCGTAGTACTCGTAGAGGATCGGCCCCCACCATTCGATCATCTGGCGCTTCACCTCCACCGGGCAGGGGGCGGCGGCGTGGATAGCGACCTTGTGGCTGGAGAGGTCGTGGCGGGCGCGCGCCTCCGGCGGCAGCTTCATCATGCGCACGAACATGGTGGGCACCCACTGGCTGTGGGTGACGCGGTGTTTCTCAATCAGCGCAAGGGCTTGCTCGGCGTCGAAGCGCTCCATCATCACCACCGTGCCGCCGAAGGACTGCACGCTCATCACATAGGCCAGGGGGGCCGCGTGGTAGAGCGGGGCGGGCGACAGGTAGACGCTGACGGGGCTCAGGCCATAGCGGTTGACCGCCTGGCGGGTGGCGAAGCCCTGGGCCGGGGTGACCTGGGGCAGGGGTCGCAGGATGCCCTTGGGCCGCCCCGTGGTGCCCGACGAATAGAGCATGGAGTCGCCCATCCACTCCTCGGCCAGGGGCTCTGGCGAGGCGCCGGCCAGGGCCGCCTCGTAGGACTCCCAGCCGGGGATGGTCCCGCCCACCATCAGGCGGATGGGGCAGTTGGGGATCAGGTCGGCCAGGGCCTGGGCGGTCTCGCGCTTCTCATAGGAGGTGATCAGGGCCTTGGCCCCGCAGTCGACGATGATGTAGGCGGCCTCATCGGGGGGCAGGTAGCGGTTGATGGTGGTGACGTAGAGCCCTGAGCGGAAGGCCGCCCAGACCGGGTCCATGAAGGCCAGGTTGTTCTCCATGAGGACCGCGATGTGGTCGCCCCGGCGCAGGCCACGGGCCTGGAGGAACTGGGCCACCCGGTTGGACCGCTCGTCCAGCTCGCGATAGGTCACCACCGCGCCGGTGTCGGCGGAGATCAGGGCCGGCTTGTCGGGTGTCAGGCGGGCGTGGTCGGGCAGGTACATGGTCTCTTGCTCCCCTTGGTGTCCGTCTGATCGCGGCTCGCCAGGCGGTGACGATGGAGCCGGAACCCTTGGCAGGCAAGGCCTAGCCGGTGGTCACCGGGGTCAGGAAGGTGCGCTCCTCGCGCAGGATGAACCGCTGCTGCTGGGCCAGGGCGAAGTTGGCGGCGCCGGCCGGGTCGGTGCGCAGGCGGGCGCGGTAGGCTTCGTAGGCGGCCAGGCTTGGGAAGGAGATCAGGGCGTGGGCCACGTCGTTGGTCCCCTCGTGGGGCAGCCAGTAGCCGATCAGGTCGCCGCCGCAGGCCGGAATGATGGTCAGCCAACTTCGGGCGTAGGCCTCGAAGGCGTCGCGCTGGAAGGGGTCGATGACGTAGCGGATGTGGCAGGTGATCGTCACGTGTTGGTCTCCGTGGAGGGTAGACAAGGCCCCTCTCATAGGCGGTCGAGCGGCGGTCATGTTTCGATGGTGATCGAATTGTCGTCGCGCATCTCAAAGGCTAGGCTGGGCCTATGAAACTCGGTCCCGACATCGCCCGGATCGGCGCCCTGCTGGGGGATCCGGCGAGGGCCAACATGTTGACCGCACTGATCGGCGGTCAGGCGCTGACCGCCGGCGAACTGGCCCGGGAGGCCGGTATCACGGCCTCGACGGCCTCCTCGCACCTGGCCAAGCTGACCGACAATGGCCTGTTGGTGAGGGTCAGACAGTCACGCAGTGTCTATTACGCCTTGGCCGGCGAGGACGTGGCGGCCCTGCTGGAGACCCTGATGGGCCTGGCCACCCGGACCGGCCACCTGCGCACCCGCCCTGGCCCCAAGGAGCCGGCCCTGCGCCGCGCGCGGGTCTGTTACGACCACCTGGCCGGCGAGCTGGCGGTGGCGATGCTGGACAATCTGCTGGCTCGTGGGGTGATCGAGGACCGGGGCGGCGCGCTCAGCCTGGGGCCTGACACCGGTTTCCTGTGCGCCTTCGGGGTCGAACCCGAAGGCCTCCCGCGCGGCCGCCGTCCGGTCTGCAAGGCCTGTCTCGACTGGAGCGAACGCCGCAGCCATCTGGCCGGCTCGCTAGGGGCGGCGATGTTGACCCGGATCTACGAGCTGGGCTGGGCGCGGCGCAGCAAGGGGACGCGGCTGATGACCTTCTCGGCTCCGGGCCTTGCGGCCTTCGAGGCGACGTTCAAGCGCGTCAATTGAGCGGTCAGACCGGTGGGCCCGCCGACGGACCAGGCGGCGCCTAGCCTTCTAGACGCATGTCCCGCGGGCCTTGCTTCCGGGGGCGCGCATTGGAGAACCCTCTCCACTTCAGCGCGTTACACTCGGCTAGAGCGATTCGTCGGGGGCTAATGTCAGGTGATGATCACGTCGAACACGACATCCTCGGGCCATGACCTCGTCACCGGCGCCCGACGGTTGGCTGAGACCCTCCTTGCGCAGAATGCCGAGGCCACCGACCGGGACGCCGCCTGGCCTGACCAGAACATGCGGGCGCTGGCTGAGGCGGGTTTCATGGGGCTCCACGTGCCCGTGGGCTATGGTGGGCGAGGCGAGGGCCTTCTCACCCTGGCCCGGGTGACTGAGGAGCTGGGCGCCGGCTGCAGCTCGACGGCCATGTGCTATGGCATGCATTGCGTCGCCACCGCTGTGATCGCCGCGAAGGCCACGCCCGACCAGGTCGAGCGCTATCTCAGACCCATCGCGGCCGGCCAGCATATCACCACCCTGGCTTTGAGCGAGCCCGGCACCGGTGCGCACTTCTATGTGCCGCGCGCGACCTTTGAGGCGGATGGCCAGGCCTTCCGCCTGAACGGCCGCAAAAGCTTCGTCACCAACGGTGGCCAAGCCGATTCCTATGTGGTCTCCGCCGTCGCGGCGGGCGAGGACATGGACCCAGGGACCTTCACCTGCCTGCTGGTCGACGCCGCGACACCGAACCTCGCCTGGGGTCCGCCTTGGGCCGGCTTTGGCATGCGCGGCAATTCCTCTCGCTCGCTTGAGCTCGACAGCGTGGCCGTGGCGCGCGCCAATCTGCTGGGCGCCGAGGGCGACCAACTCTGGTACGTGTTCGAGATCGTCGCGCCCTACTTCCTCGTCGCCATGGCCGGGAGCTACCTCGGGATTGCGCGACAGGCCATGGCGCTCGCCATCGAGCATCTGAAACAGCGCCAGCACGATCACACCAGCGCCCGGCTGAGCGAGAACGCCGCCCTGACCGAGCAGGTCGCCGACATGTGGGTGAAGGTCGAGCGCTGCCGCAGCCTGCTGCATCACGCGGCCAGCCTGTATGACGCAGGCGACGCAAGCGCGGGACCGGCGCTGTTCGCCGCCAAGATTGAGGTGGCCGACACCGTTGTCGGGGTGACCAATGCCGCCATGACCCTCATGGGCGGCCAGGGGTATCAGCAGAACGGCGCGCTTGGCCGACTGCAGCGCGACGCACAGGCCGCCCACATCATGTCTCCCACCACCCACCTTTTGAAATCCTGGCTAGGGCGTTCGGCTCTTGGCCTGCCGGCGTTCTGAGATGATCATGGCGCCGCTGAAGACGGCTAGGATCCTGGTCATCGCTGGCGAGCATGCGTCCTTGGCGCTTCCATTGCCCAATGAGCAGGTCCTCCCCCATCAACTCGCGGAGGTCTCCGGCGCCCCCGATGTCGTGGTCATCGGGCCCGGGGTTCAGCGGCGCACCAGCGCGGGCCGGCAGGCCCTACAACGCTGGCCGACCAGTAAGCTGCTGTTCGTGGCGCCGGCCGCAGAGGTGGAGAAGCTCCGCCTTAGCCTGCCGTTCATTCCAGACCTCGCCGGCGCCGTCGTTGTGGCCGACACGGCCACCGAGAGGGAATACGCCGCGGTCGTCACCGAGTTGATGGACGTGGCGCAGCGCGACCGGGCGACCCGTGGCCTCTACGATCATCTGAACAGCCAGATGAGTCACCTTAGCGTCGGTCGCGCCGCGCTACAGCAGCGCAGCGAACAGCTCGCCCTAGCCGAGCGATATCTGGCCAGCGTTCTGGAGTTCGCGCCCCAGGGGCTCATCGCAGCAGACCTCCAAGGTCGCGTGATCAGCCTGAACGACGCCACCGCCGCGCTGCTCGGCCCTGGCTGGGCGGGCTCTGAGCGCAACCTGCTGGACGCCTTCACGGAGCCCGCGCAAGGGGCTGTGGAGGCCATCCTCTCCGCCGCCGCCCTTGGCCGGAGCGGCCGCTGCGAAGCCGAACTCCGCTCTGGGGCCATGGTCGAGATCAGCGCCGCCCACATACTTGGGCGCGCGGGCGAGATCGCCGGCCTCTCGATCGCCCTGCTCGACATCAGCGAACGCAAGCGGATGGAGGTAGCCCTGGCCGAGACCAACCGCCGTCTTAACGCCGTCCTCGACAACGCCAGCGTCGCAATCTTCCTCATGGATGAGCGGCATCAGTGCGTCTACATGAACAGCGCCGCCGAACGCCTGACCGGCTACAGGCTTCAGGAAACCCTCGGGCGGCCGCTGCACGACGTCATCCACCACACCCGCCCGGACGGCACTCCTTACGCGCTTGAGGACTGCCCGATCGATCGGGCCTTCCCCCAAAACCACAACGAGCAAGGCGAAGAGGTTTTCGTTCACAAGGACGGCGGCTTCTATCCCGTGGCCTTCACCGCCAGTCCGATCCGCGACGACAACGCCCGCACCGTCGGCACCATCATCGAAGTCCGCGACATCTCCGCCGAGAAACGCAACGAAGCCGCCCGCGAATTGCTGATGCGCGAGGTGGACCACCGCTCGCGCAACGTCCTGGCCGTCGCTCAGTCGATCGTTCAGCTCACCCGCGCCGAGCAGCTCAAGGAATACAAGGATGTGGTGGTCGGGCGCATCCAGGCGCTTGCGCGCGCTCAAGGTTCGCTTGCCCGCACCGCCTGGGAAGGGGCGCGGCTGGAAGAAATCGTTGGCGACGCCATCGAGGCCTTGGGCAGTCCGGGCGCCTACGAACTCAACGGCCCGTCCGTGAAGCTTGCGCCCGAGCAGGTTCAGCCCCTCAGCATGATCGTCCACGAACTCGCTACGAACGCGAGCAAGTACGGCGCCTTCTCGTCGGTTGATGGCTCGCTGCACGTGACCTGGTCCCTGATCCAGAGCCGTCTCGCTCTTGTTTGGGGCGAGCGCGGTTTGCGAAATCTCCAGAAGCCGGAGCGGCGGGGGTTCGGCTCGCGATTGATCGCTGATCTGACTCGCCAACTCCAGGGCGAGGTCACCTACGACTGGTCCGCGGAAGGCTTGACGGTGCAGCTCGTCTTCCCGGCTGAACGCGTCGGCGGCGCGTAGGCCCGCTTGGAGACTCGGTCCGCTTACAGGGTTAGCTCGCTAGAGTGGCTCCGTTTCTGCTTGTCGTGGTGAGGCTGGGAAGCCGCATGCGCCCCGACCGGTTCCGCGCTTGAACCGGGTCTTGCCGATCAGCTGACGAGCTGAGGTCCCACAGCGGGTGGCGCGCGGACCTCGGCGCCGGGGGGCCGCCGCGAAGGGAGACGCCCCAGCCCACGTGGTCGGGCGCAGGCCCGGCCGCCCTCGGGGCTGAACGTCCTTGAGGATGCTCGATCCGCATCGCTGGGCGAAACAAAGCTGAAGCTTGGCCTTGCAGATCGCGGTTCGCCGACCCAACTCCTCACCGCGGGACGGGCCCCTCTGGCGATCGAGCCATCGATTGTGATGTCGGACCGCATCGGGTGATCTCGATGTGTGGGTCCGGTTGTTTGTGCTGCCCCGCGGAGAGACGCCCCTCATCGCCAATGGAGGCGGCCGGACCTCGTCTCAGGATGCTGAGACACCGCGCCTCTGTCTGGCTGTCAAACCATGAGACGATCCTTGAGGGTGTCATAATATGAAAAGCTTCATTCTCGCCGCGACCCTTGTCCCGGCTCTGGCCTTGGGCGGGACGGCGGCCGCGCACGACGCCAAGTGCCCGACCGTGAGCCAAGCCGACGTCGCGCAGCAGTTCACGGCTTTCAACGCCGCCTGGGCGACAAAGGACCCGGACAAGGTCGCCGGGCTCTTCACCAAGGACGCCGTGCTGCTGGCGACGGTGTCCAACAAGCCGCGAACCACGCCCGAGGGCGTGCGCGACTATTTCGTCAGCTTCCTGAAGAACAGTCCTCAGGCGACGATTGACAGCAGCAGCGTGAAGATCGACTGCCGCACAGCCTCGCGCGTTGGGACCTGGACCGTCAATATGAAGGATCCCGCCACCGGCGGAGCGCGCGCCGTGAAAGCCCGCTATTCCTTCGTCTACAAGTACGACGGCGGCGCCTGGAAGATCGATCACCTGCACTCGTCCATGATGCCGGAACCGAGCTGATCGCCGATAGGGGAGCGGTGGCGGCCGCGCACGACGCGGCC
>NZ_JANPJP010000355.1:0-17412 GCF_031425575.1 Phenylobacterium sp. | reverse complement strand
AAGTTCACGTTGTCGGTGAGTTCCTTCCAGGTGCCGCCCACGCCGCGCACCTGGGCCTGACCGCCCAGCTTGCCTTCCGTACCGACTTCACGGGCCACGCGGGTCACTTCGGAGGAGAAGGAGTTCAGCTGGTCCACCATGGTGTTGATGGTGTTCTTCAGCTCCAGGATCTCGCCGCGCACGTCCACGGTGATCTTCTTGGACAGGTCACCATTCGCCACGGCGGTGGTCACCTCGGCGATGTTCCGCACCTGGCCGGTGAGGTTGCCGGCCATCAGGTTCACGTTGTCAGTCAGCTCCTTCCAGGTCCCGCCGACGCCACGCACCTGAGCCTGGCCACCCAGCTTGCCCTCGGTGCCGACTTCGCGCGCGACGCGGGTGACTTCGGAGGAGAAGGCGTTGAGCTGGTCCACCATGGTGTTGATGGTGTCCTTCAGCTCGGCGATCTCGCCGCGCACATCGACGGTGATCTTCTTGCTCAGATCTCCCATGGCCACCGCGGTGGTCACCTCGGCGATGTTCCGCACCTGACCGGTCAGGTTGGCGGCCATCATGTTGACGTTGTCGGTGAGGTCCTTCCAGGCGCCGCCGACCCCGCGTACCTGCGCCTGGCCCCCCAGCTTGCCCTCGGTGCCGACCTCGCGCGCCACGCGCGTCACTTCGGAGGAGAAGGAGTTCAGCTGGTCCACCATGGTGTTGATGGTGTTCTTCAGCTCCAGAATCTCGCCGCGCACGTCCACGGTGATCTTCTTGGAGAGGTCGCCGTTGGCCACGGCGGTTGTGACGTCGGCGATGTTGCGGACCTGGCCGGTCAGGTTGGCGGCCATGAAGTTCACGTTGTCGGTGAGGTCCTTCCAGGCGCCGGTCACACCCTCAACTCGAGCCTGACCGCCGAGCTTGCCCTCGGTGCCCACTTCGCGGGCCACGCGGGTCACTTCTGAGGAGAAGGCGTTCAGCTGGTCCACCATGATGTTGATGGTGTTCTTCAGCTCGAGGATCTCGCCCTTCACATCGACGGTGATCTTCTTGGACAGGTCGCCACGCGCCACGGCGGTGGTCACCTCGGCGATGTTGCGCACCTGACCGGTCAGGTTGCCGGCCATCAGATTCACGTTGTCGGTGAGCTCCTTCCAGGTTCCGCCCACCCCCTTCACCTGAGCCTGGCCGCCCAGCTTGCCTTCGGTGCCCACTTCCCGGGCCACGCGGGTGACTTCGGAGGAGAACGCGTTCAGCTGGTCCACCATGGTGTTGATGGTGTTCTTCAGCTCCAGCACCTCGCCCTTCACGTCCACGGTGATCTTGCGCGACAGGTCGCCGTTGGCCACCGCCGTGGTCACCTCGGCGATGTTCCGCACCTGGCCGGTGAGGTTGGCGGCCATGAAGTTCACGTTGTCGGTGAGATCCTTCCAGGTGCCGGCGACGCCCTTCACCTGAGCCTGGCCGCCCAGCTTACCTTCGGTGCCGACCTCGCGCGCCACCCGGGTCACTTCGGAGGCGAATGAGCCCAGCTGGCCCACCATGGTGTTCACCACCTTGCCGATCCGCAGGAACTCGCCGCGCAGGGGCCGCTCCTCGTTCTCAAGGTCCATGGTTTGAGACAGGTCGCCCTTGGCCACCGCGCCGATCACCCGCGCCATTTCGGCGGTCGGGTGAACCATGTCGGTGATCAGGGTGTTCACCGCCTCGACGCTGGCGGCCCAGGAGCCCTGCGCGGCGGGGAGCCGGGCGCGGTGGTTGATCTTGCCCTGGCGGCCAACGGTCTCGCCCAGGCGATCAAACTCCCGGGTCATCCTGTCGTTGAGTTCGACGACATCATTGAACGCTTCGGCGATTTCGCCGTTGATGCCACGATGACCCTTCGGCAGGCGCACCGAGAAGTCACCTCGCCGGAACGCCCTCAGGGCGGCCAGAAGTTCACCGGTATCTATCGCCTCGGCTCTGGCCTCGACCTGGCTTGCGCGCCCGGTGGCGCGCGCGGCGCGCTTGGTTCCATTGGAAGCTGTTGTGGTGGCGGTCATCACGTCCCCTGGCGACAAACTGGCTTCAGGGCGTGCGAGCCGGAATCCGCGTGAGCGATATTCCCTCTCCTGTCCATACCCCCATTTTGCCCCAAACGCTCATCGCCAACCGGCAGTTCCATCCCCCGGGAGAGATTTTTCGGCCCGTCGTGTGCATCCCTGGCCGCTAATCCGAACCGGGTCTGGGGTGGGCGAAGGAGGCTCCGATAGCTGTGGCCCTGCGCGCCTCCGGCAGGGGGTCGTCGCCCTGGGGGAGACCGGGTAAGCCTCGGCGCGCGCCGAGTGGCGCAGCTGCAACCGTCAGGGTTCGGAATAGCCCTTCGCCCGCAGGGACAGGCGCCCCAGCCGAGGATCGGTCTCAAAGAACAGGCCGCCCCGCCGCGCGGAATGGTCCGGGATGAAGTCGAAGCTGGCCTCGGCGGTCTCCGGCGGACCGTCACCGCGCTCGAGTTCACCTTCCACCAGCACGCCCGCCGCCGGGGAGCCGCCCACATTCTCGGCCTCGACCACCACCAGGAAGCCAGGCCCCGAGCTGCGAATCTCCAGCGTGCGGACCTCCACCTGGGGCGGCGAAGGGTCGGCCAAGAAGGCCTCAGACGCGATCAACACGATCGTCGCCACGACGAGGAACAGCCCAACCCCCGCCGCCAACCATTCCACCAGCGGCGTAGAGGGCGGCTGCTTGGCGATGGGCTTTGTCGGCTTGGCGGCAGAGGGGCGGCGGACGTTCTTGGCCATTCAGGTCACCAGTCGCGCGGTCGCCGCGCCCAGGGCGGCAGGGAAGCCGAGCACCACCGCCATGGTCGCCTGCTCGTGCAGGGCCACCCCGTCCAGTCGGCCGAACGTCCACAGGCAGTAGAGGCTGATCAACAGGGCGATGGCGTAGCCGGGCAGGGTGTAGCGGAGGAAGGTCGATACAACCCGTCCGGACCCCCGCCGCTTGTGCTCGCCGCGAAAGCCCAGGGCGTAGACGAAGACGTGCAGGACCAAGAGGGAGGCGGCGATTAGAGCGATCGCATGCCCCGGCGACATCATGTAGCTGATCACCATCACCTCCTCCGTCGGGGCGATGTTGAAAGCCAAGAAGATGGCGCCGACCGACATCAGGAAGAGAATCCCGAGGAAGCCGGCGCTGTCGCGCTCTCGGGTGTTCTGCAGGTCCCGGCTCCCGAACTGTTTGCCGGCGAGGAGGGCGCCGATGGAGGCGGGGACGGCCGTCACCGCAATCTTGCCGACCATCTCAGCGAGGCTATGGTCCGGGGTCAAGACACCGAGCGTGGTCAGGATGAGGGTGGCGACGATGAAGCCCACGGCGAACGCCGCCAGGGCGTCCAGCACCTCGTCACGGAGGCGGAAGGTGGGCTCGAAGCCGGCGTAGTAGGAGAGGCCCAACAGCATAGGCAGGCTGACGAGGATGAACAGGAGCAGTCTTGCGCGGTCGATGGCGAAACCGCCCAGCGACCACAGCTCCATGGTCATCAACAGGGGGAGGGCGAACAGCAGCGCGCCGCCGAAGGCGCGGGCGAGCCCCTTGCCATACTCTCTGCTTGCCTGATCCACGCGCCCCTCCGATGCCGTCAGTGAACGCCCACGCTTGCCCGTGCGTTCCGTGCGCCGGCGCCGGCGCCTCCCCTTGACGCTCCCCGGATCGGTCAGACGAACCATGGGCGCCATCAGACAGGATCCGCCATGACCGACGTCGCCGACGACATTTTCTCCGAGCAGGAGATTATCGACGTCGAACCCTCGCCCACCTCGGCCCGCTGACCGGCCTAGCGGGGATCTGGGAGAGAAACATGGGCTTCGACGTCAACCCCGACGCCGACCCCCAACCCCCTGGCCCGCCAGGCCGCCGGCGCCTAGGGGGCTGTCAGGCGGGCGATCCATGCTAGTCAGGACCGGCGCGGCGAAGACGCCCGCGGTGGGGTCGAGACAAGAATGCTAGAGAGTCCCTTCACCCAGTCCCCCGTGAAAATCGGCGTGATCGGACTGGGCTATGTCGGCCTGCCCCTGGCCGTGGCTCTGGCCGAGCACTACGCAGTGGTGGGCTTCGACATTGGCGCCGAGCGGATCGCCGAGCTGAAGGCGGGCCATGACCGCACGCTGGAGGTGGACGCCGAGGAACTGACGGCCGCCAGCGCGTTGTCGTTCTCTCTGGACGAGGCCGACCTTGCGGCCTGCAACGTCTTCATCGTCACCGTGCCCACCCCCATCGACCGCCACAAGCGGCCCGACCTCTCAGCCCTGCTGGCCGCCAGCCGCACGGTGGGCCGCGCCATCTCCAAGGGCGGCGTCGTGATCTACGAATCCACCGTCTATCCGGGGGCGACGGAAGAAGACTGCGTGCCAGTGGTGGAGCAGGTCTCGGGCCTTAAATTCAACGCCGACTTCTTCGCTGGCTACAGCCCCGAGCGCGCCAACCCCGGCGACCGGGCGCACCGCTTGGCCTCGATCATCAAGGTGACCTCGGGCTCGACGCCGGAGGCGGCCGCCTTCGTCGACGCCCTCTACGGGGCGGTGGTGACGGCGGGCACCCACTTGGCCAGCTCGATCCGGGTGGCGGAGGCCGCCAAGGTGATCGAGAACACCCAGCGTGACCTGAACATCGCGTTGATCAACGAGTTCTCCCTGATCTTCAATCGCCTCGGGGTCGACACCCAGGAGGTGCTGGCCGCAGCGGGCACCAAGTGGAACTTCCTGAAATTCCAGCCGGGCCTGGTGGGCGGTCACTGCATCGGGGTCGATCCCTACTACCTGACCCACAAGGCGCAGGACGCCGGCTATGATCCCCAGGTGATCCTGGCCGGGCGGCGGATCAACGACGGAATGGGGGCCTATATCGCCCAAAGCCTGATCAAGACCCTGATCCAGCGTGACACCAAGGTGCGCGGCGCGCGGGTCCTGGTGATGGGGCTGGCCTTCAAGGAAAACTGTCCCGACCTGCGCAACACCCGAGTGATCGACATCGTCCGTGAGCTTGCCGACTATGGCGTGGGGGTCGATGTCTATGACCCCTGGGTCGACGCGGAGGAGGCGCTGGCGGAGTACGGCGTCCGCCCGGTGTCCGACCTGGCGCCGGTCGCCTATGACGCCATCATCCTGGCCGTCGCGCACCAGGCCTTCCTGGAGATGGGCCTGCCGGCCATCCGCGCGCTCGGCAAGACCGGCGCGGTGCTCTACGACGTCAAGTCAGTGTTCCCCAAGGGTGAGGCCGACCTGCGGCTCTAGCCCAGCACCCTGGCCACCGCCGGCGCGAGCCGCTGGGCGATCAGGGCCGCGCCCTGGGCGTTGGGGTGAATGCCGTCACGCTGGTTGAACCGCGTCATGCCGGCGACGCCGCCCAACAGGTTTGGGTAGAGGGCGACGCCCTGGGCCTTGGCCACGGCCGGGAAGACCGCGTTGAACTCCCGCGCGTAGCCCCCGCCGATGGCGGGGGGAGCGGCGAGGCCGGCCAGCAACACCCGGATTTTGCGCGCCTTGAGGCGACGCACGATGGCGTCGAGATTGGCCTTGGTGGCGCCGGGATTCAGGCCGCGCAGCAGGTCATTGCCGCCGAGCGCCACGATGCAGAGGCTGGTATCCTTCTGGACGCTGAAATCGACGCGCGCGAGGCCGCCGGCCGTGGTGTCGCCAGACACGCCGGCGGGTCGGATCACCGCGCTCTTGCCTAGCTTGGCGAGTTCGGCCTGGAGCCGGGCGGGGAAGGCGGCCGACGCGGGCAGGCCAAAGCCGGCGGTGATGGAATCCCCCAGAATGGTCACGACGGGCCTGCCTGCGGCGAGGGCAGGGAGGGGTGCGGCCAGGGCGGCGGCGATCAGATGGCGGCGTGTCAGCATGGATCAGGTGTGTCGGTCATGACTCTGTCCTATTTAAGGGCTCAGCATGTCGGCTCAATAGATGGGAGTTCACTTGGCGCAGACGACGCAGGCCGGTGCGCCGGTGGAACTGGACGGAGTCTTCCTCAGCCTTCCGTCGGCGGCGGGCCCGGTGGAGATTCTGCGGGACCTGAGCTTCCGGGTCGAGGCGGGCGAGCGGGTGGCGGTCACGGGCCCCTCCGGCTCGGGCAAGTCGTCGCTGATCTCGGTGGCTGCCGGGCTTGAGCTGCCCACCGCCGGGACCGTGAGCCTGTTTGGCCAGGACCTTGGCAAGCTGGACGAGGACGGTCGGGCGCGGCTTCGCCGGGGCCGGGTGTCCCTGGTTTTCCAGTCCTTCCACCTGCTGCCCAACATGACGGCGGCGGAGAACATCGCAGCACCCCTGGAGATCGCCGGACGCCGTGACGCCGCCGAACTGGCGCGGTCCTGGCTTGAGCGGGTAGGCTTGGCCGCGCGCGGTCGCCACTATCCGCACCAGCTGTCGGGGGGCGAGCAGCAACGGGTGGCGCTGGCGCGCGCCCTGGCGCCGCGGCCGGCCCTGCTGTTCGCCGACGAACCCACCGGAAATCTCGACGCCGCCAATGCGGCCCTGGTGGCCGATCTCATGTTCGACCTGGTGATCGAGACTGGCGCGGCCCTGGTGCTGGTCACCCACGACCCCATCCTCGCGCGGCGGGCTGACCGGCAGGTTGTGATCGGTGATGGCCGGACGGTCGCCGCCGCATGAGTCCCCTCGCTTGGACGTTCGCCCTGCGCGAGCTTCGCGGCGGGGTCCGGGGCTTCCGCATCTTCCTGGCTTGCCTGGCGCTCGGCGTGGCGGCCATCGCCGCGGCGGGCTCGACGGCGGAGGCGTTCCGGCAAGGCCTGGCGGGTCAGGCTCGGGAGATCCTCGGGGGCGACCTGGCCGCCACCCTGGAGCAGCGCCGGTTCACGCCGGCCGAGCGGGCGGCCATGGCGAGGATGGGTCAAGTCGCCCTCGCCGTCAGTGCGCGCGCCATGGCCGAGGCGCCCTCCGGCGAGCGGCGGCTAGTGGAGCTACGGGGAGTCGGTGGTGGCTATCCCCTGGCCGGGAAGGTCGAACTGCAGGGCGTCTCATCGCTCTCAGAGGCCTTGGCGCCGGTCGATGGCGTGCCTGGAGCTGCGGTGGAGCAGGTCTTGCTGGACCGCCTGGGGCTGAAGCTGGGGGACCGGTTGCTGGTGGGCAACACGCCTGTCATTGCTCGCGCGGTGCTGGTGCAGGAGCCCGACCGGCTGTCGCGGGGCTTCGCGCTGGGGCCCCGCGTCCTCACCGCCTTGCCGGTGGTGGAGAAGGGCGGCTTCCTGGAGCCTGGCCTGCCGTTCGGCGAGACCGCGCGGATCGCATTGCCGCCCGGCGCCGACACCGCGCCCGCCGCCAAGACCCTGCGCAAGGCGTTGAAGGGCGCCGAGGCGCGCGTCCGCCAAAGGGACGAAGCGGCGCCCGGAGTGCGGCGACTGATCGAGCAGCTGGAATACTTCCTCGGCTTCATCGGCCTGGCCTCACTGGTGGCCGGCGGCCTGGGGGTGCATGGCGCGGTTTCGGCCTTCCTGGAACAGCGCAAGCCGGTGATCGCGGTGCTCAAGGCCCTGGGCGCCGAGGGGCCTCTGGTGCGCAATCTCTACCTGATTCAGATCGGGGCCCTGGCCGGCCTCGGCGTGGCCATCGGCCTGGCGGTGGGCGCCGCGGCGCCGCTGGTGCTTGGCGCGCTCATCGCTGACGATCTGCCGATCCCGGCCCTGTTCGGTGTCTATCCCATCCCGCTCCTGAAGGCCGGAGCCTTTGGTCTGCTTTCGGCGGCGGCTTTCGCCCTGGGGCCTCTGGCCCGGGCGCGCTTGACGTCGCCGGCGACCCTGTTCCGCCACGACCTGCCCACCCGGTTCGCCTGGGGGGTGGAGATCATCGGCGCGGGCTTGGCGGCCATCGCCCTGGCCGGACTGGCGGTGGTGACCGCGCCGACCCCCCTGGCGGCCGGGATTATGATCGCCGGCGTGGTGGTCGCGTTTGGCATCCTGTGGGCCTTGGGGCTCGGCGGGGCCTGGCTGGCGGGCCGGGCCAGGATCGGGGCGAGAGGCGCGCTGCGCATCGCCCTGGCCAGCCTCGCCGGACCGCGCTCCGCCGCCCGCACCGCTGCGCCCGCCATCGGCCTGGGAGTCGCCCTGCTGGCGGCGGTCGTGCTGATCCAGTCGAGCCTGCTGCGTCAGGTGTCCGAGGTGGCGCCCCGCACCGCCCCGGCCCTGGTCTTCACGGAAATCCCCGGCGACCGCGTCGCGGCCTTCGACGCCGCCCTTGCCGGGGCCTTCGGCGTTCCCCTGACCGCAGACATGTATCTGCGGGCGCCCTTCGTCACCGGACGGATCAGCCACATCAAGGGCCGGCCCGTGGTCACCAGCCAGATCGAGGCCTCCGAACGCTGGGCCTATGACAATGACATCTCCCTGTCTGCGATCGGCGCGGAACCGCCTGCGTCGGGCATCGTCGAGGGGCGGTGGTGGCCCGCCGACTATGCCGGGCCGCCCCTGCTGGCCATGGAGGCCGATGTGGCCAAGGCCGGCGGCTTGAAGCTTGGCGACCGGGTGACCCTGTCGGTCCTAGGGCGCGAGATCGAATCCCGCGTCGTGGTGCTGCGTAAGGTGGACTTCGGCGGCTTCGGAGCCAGCTTCCCCCTCGTACTGAACCCCGGGGCCCTGGAAGGCGCCAATCTGCGGCATGTGGCCATCGCCAAGGCCAGCAAGGCGCAGGAGGCTGCCGTGACCCGGGCGCTGGGAACCGAGTTCGCCGAGGTGAACGTGATCTCCGTGCGCGAGCAGCTCGAGGCCGCGACGGAGTTGTTCGGACGCCTGGCCCTGGCCATCCGGGGCGCGGCCGGGGTCGCCGCCTTGGCCGGCCTGCTTGTTCTGGCCGGCGCCATCGCGGCGGGAGCGCAGTCGCGCATGCGCGAGGCCGCGATCCTCAAGGTGCTAGGCGCCTCGCGCGGCCAGATCCTCAGCGTCTATGTCCTGGAGTACGGCGCGGTCGGCGTGGTGGCGGGCGCTGCGGGCGTCGCCCTGGGCTGCGCTGCCGCCTGGCCCGTGGTCACCCTGGTGTTCAAGGCCGACTGGAGCGTCGACTGGACCGGTATCGCGGCGCTGGTCGGGGGCGCAGCCGCGCTGGCCGCCCTGGGGGGGCTGTTAGCGTCGCTCCAGGCTCTCTCACGCCGACCCGCGCCGGCCCTGCGCAGCGAATAGGCGCGAGGCCGCGTGGCTGTCGTCCTTGGGGTGGGGCGGAACCCTATTGGATCGTGGCGACCGCTGTGGTGGTGGGGGAATAGAGGCCGAGCAGGCCTTCCCGGTCGGCGACCGCGCGGGCCGCGCGAGCGGCGTTCTGGCAGATGAGGCCTTTGAACCGGCCAGCCAGGCACTGCTGTAGCGCAGCTTCACGCTCATAGGCGTTGTCGCGGAAATAGGTGAAGGAGCGATCCACCGACCCCCAACCCACCGAGGCTGTGATGGCGGCCAAAGCCAAGCCACACCAGAAAACCGCACGTATCATTTTGAAGCACCCCCCAGCACTAGGGTGCAAGTCCTAGACCCCATTCTGGGGGGGCTCAAGCGCACGCCCGCGCTACGCGAAGATGCCGCATCCTGGAAGGCGAGGGGCCGAGCGATCTACGTCCGGTAATAGTCGCGATACCAGTCGACGAACCGTCCGATCCCCGTCTCAATTGGGGTCCTGGGCGCGTAGTCGAGCGCGGCCTGGGTTTCGGCCGTGTCGGCCTCTGTGCGGCTGACGTCCCCGGGCTGCATGGGCAGCAGGTTGAGCTTGGCTTTGACGCCCAGCTTTTCCTCAAGCACCTCGATATAGCGCATCAGCTCGACCCGCTGGCTGTTCCCAAGGTTCAGGATGCGCCAGGGCGCGACGCCGCTGGTGGCCGGGTTGGGCGCAAGCGGATCCCAGGCCGCATCGATGGCGGCGGGCCGATCCAGGGCAGCGACAACGCCCGAGACGATGTCGTCCACATAGGTGAAGTCGCGCTGCATTTTGCCTTCGCCATAGACGTCGATGGGTTCGCCCTTGAGGATCGCCTCAGTGAACTTGAACAGCGCCATGTCAGGGCGGCCCCAGGGGCCGTAGACGGTGAAGAACCGGAAGCCTGTCGAAGGGATCCCAAACAGGTGGGCGTACGAGTGCGCCATGGACTCATTTGCCAGCTTGGTGGCCGCATAGAGGGTGATCGGGTGATGCACCGCGTCCCGCACCGAAAAGGGCAGCTTGCCGTTCGCGCCGTAGACCGAGCTGGTGGAGGCGAAGACCAGGTGCTTCGGCTGGACCGCCCGGCAGCCCTCCAGGATGTTCAGGAAGCCGACGACATTGGCGTCCACATAAGCTTCGGGATTTTCCAGGCTGTAGCGGACGCCAGCCTGGGCGGCCAGATTGATGACGCCGTCCGGCTTGGTCTCCTGTAACAGGCTGGCGACGGCCGCACGGTCGGCCAGGTCGATCTTGGCGTGGCGATAACCCTTGCGGGCTTCCAGCCGGGCCAGGCGGGCCTGCTTCAGGGTCGGATCGTAGTAGGCGTTCAGGTCATCGAGGCCCACCACCTCGTCGCCCCGATCCAGCAGCCGGTGGGCGGTGTGCGAGCCGATGAAGCCCGCCGAACCAGTGACCAGGATAACCGCCATGAGTCTCTCTTACGCTGCGCGATGCGATGTCTGGAGCCGAGCGCCAGTGACCCGGCGTCTAGCCGTTGGCGACGACCCGGAGGGCGGGGGCCGCGCCGGTCTTCTCGCCGCGGATCTGAGCGACCAGGTCGAAGAGCGCGCGGCGCACCTCATCGACGTCGCCCTTGTCGGCGAGGCCTTCGAGGTCAAGCAGATGATTTGCATTGATGCGCAGGGCGGAGGAGGAAACCACCTCCATAACCTTGGGCGCGCAGGGCAGGGACCGCTCGGTTTCGTCCAGCAGCGCCTCGGTGAGTTTCTCACCAGGACGCAGGCCGGTGATCTCGATCTCAATGTCCTTTCCGGGCGTGCGACCGGACAAGGCGATCATCTGCCGGGCGAGGTCCATGATCCGGACCGGCTCGCCCATTTCCAGCAGGAACAGCCGCGCATGAGCGGCGTCCACGCCCTCGGCGCAGGTCGCCGTCGCATGCAGGACAAGCTGGGCGGCCTCAGGAATGGTCATGAAGAAGCGGGCCATGTCCTCATGGGTCACCGTAACCGGGCCGCCCCGGTCGATCTGAGACTTGAAGATCGGCACCACAGACCCGGCCGAACCCAGAACATTTCCGAACCGGACCGCCGAGAAGCGCGTGCCCCGGCCATTCTGCTGAGCCTGAATAACCGCTTCGGCCAACCGCTTGGTGGCGCCCATCACGTTGGACGGATCCACCGCCTTGTCGGTCGAGATCAGGACCATCTGGGCCGCGCCACAGGCGCGCGCACCCTCAGCTACGTTCCAGGTGCCGACCACATTGGTCAAAACCCCCTCGCAGGGATGCCGTTCGACCATTGAGACGTGTTTCAGGGCCGCAGCGTGGAAGACCAGATCAGGTTTCTGGCGTTGGAAGCAATCAGCCACCCGGTTGGCGTTCCGCACGTCCACCAGGGCTGCGTGCCGCGACAGGGTCGGGAAGGTCTCGCCCAACTCGCGGTCGATCTCGAACAGCGACGTCTCGGAGAAGTCGAGCATGGTGACGTGGCCGGCCTGGAAGGCGGCGACCTGCCGCACCAGTTCAGCGCCGATAGATCCGCCAGCCCCGGTGATCAGAACGCGGCGGCCACGGATCAGAGCCTTGACCGCTTCATGATCAAGCTCGATCGGCTCACGGGCCAGCAGCTCTTCAACGCTAATCTCGCGCATGGGAAGCAGGGCCATGCCGTCATGCTGCGACAACTCGACGATGGAGGGCAGGCGCAACAGCCGGATGCCGTCGTTCTTCAGTTGGCCGAGCTGGTCGGCCGTAAGGCCCTTCAGTCGACCCGGTTCGTCCAGGAACAGGATGGCGCGAGGATAGCGGTTCCAACGCCGCAGATCGGCCAGGGCCGCGCCCAGGTTGTCGATGCACTCAATGATGCAGACGCCGCGGACCTGTTGGCCCACATCGCGGGCGTCGGGACCGACGATGCCGACGGCCGTCCAGGCGTGGTCATGACGCCGCGCGACGTCGCGCAGATAGGTGTCGGCCAGCGCCATAGGCCCAATCAGCAGGAGAGACGGCGCCTGGGGCGCGCGATCGCGCACGGATTTTAGCGGCGCGAAGCTGTCCAGGGCGTGCTCGTGCAGGGCGCGGCGCATGATGCGCGCACCCATGGAACCGGTCATCTGGAAGATGGTGGCCATGGCGAGGACCGAGCGGGGCAGGCCGCTGGCCCGATCAATTACGAACACCGCCAGCAGGAAGACCCCCGCGGTCAACACGGCCGTCCGTGCGAGAACCAGGGCGTCTGGAATCGAGACGTAGCGCCAGGGCGACAACTCGCGTCGGAACACCGTGGAAAACACCGCGGCCAGGGCTCCGTAGAGGCCAATCAGCTGAACGACACTCAGGGTGGAAAGGTCGCCATCGTCGAGTCCCGCGGTGCGGGTCGACGAGAGGAGAAAAGCGAGGAAGAAGGCCGCTGCCGCGATCAGCGTGTCGACGACGATGGTCTGGGCTCGGTTGGCCATCTGCTCCATGAATCGCGCTCCGCTCTGGTCGTCCGACCAGCACCATAGAGGGGTGGGCGCGAGCGTCCAATGAAACTCCCCTCGCGGGAGCTATCGGCCCTGAAACGGGCGACGCCGCGCAGCTCTGCACCAGCCAGACGTGTGCACCTTGCGGGGCGTAAAGGCGGGAGCCCATCCGGCCAGCACGAAACCAAGCGTGGCGATGTTCATAGCCGGGAAAAGGAAAAGCCGCCCCTGCGAGGGGGCGGCTTCCCAGATCGTCGCGTGTCCGAAGACTAGAAGCTGGCCTTCACGCCAAGAACGACCCGCGACTCATAGATGTCTCCGAAGCCGTGTTCGTCGGTGTCGTGATAGCGCAGGTCAAAACCGATGGTGTCATTGAGGGCGTAGCCCACGCCGAGGTTCCAGGTGTTGTAGTCGGCCGGACCTTCGATTTCCTGGTGGCCGATGGCGCCTGAGACCGACACCTTCTCGGCGACCGGGATGGCTCCATTGACTTCATAGTAGGTGGCCTTGCCGGTCTTTCCGAAGAACTCCGGCGAATAGAAGACCAGGGCGCCCACGGTGGCGGGGCCAACCGCGGTCGAGGCGGCGGCCTTATATTCCACGTAGTCTTCATTGCTGCCGGTCGGCTGGTTCGTATAGCCGTAGTAGAAGAAGCCGAAGTCCAGATTCACGGGACCCAGCACAGGCTTGACGCCGGCATAGAGGTCATACTCGATGTCGGTGCCGTTGTTGAAATCGACGTTGGAAACCCAGACGCCGGCATAGCCGATGCCGAACAGGGTCGCGTCGGCGCCGCCAAAGATCTGGCCGCCTTCATCCGTCTGGCTCACGCCGCGGAACACGTAGTCGGTGGCCGCGCCGACGTTGAACGCCATGGAAATGTTGTCGTCGGCGGCGAGAGCGCTTCCACCCATGGCGGCGGTGGCCGCGGCGGCGAGAAGCATGGTCTTAAGAATGTTCATTTTCGTTATCCCCTTATATCCAGCCGAGCTTCGCCCAACCGTCGCCGGAGATCGCCAGTTGGAGACCTTCAGATCAACGGAGGCCGAAGCCACAGCGCGCCCTAGCTACTCGCTGCGCAGAATTTGGGCGTTAACGGGGGAGGGCGCCGCGAAATTGGGCGCCAAGCTGTGCCTTGGGCGCCACGCCCGCGCTTAGCGGGTCAAGGCTCAACGCATCGCCAGCGGCGAATAGTTCAGGTGAGTCCCCGCATCCACCAGCAGGGTCTCGCCGGTGACGTGTTTCGATGCAGGGGCGGCGAGGAATACCGCGGCGCCGGCGATGTCCTCGGCCGTCGAGGCGGCCTTGAGGGGCGTGGAGGCGGCTGCGCCGTCGCGCATCTTCTGGGCGCGCTCGGCGCCGACGCCCTTGCCGAACCAAGGCGTGTCGATGAAGCCGGGGCAGATGGCGTTGACCCGGATCTTGGGCGCAAGGGCCCGGGCGAGGGACAGGGTCATGGTGGTGAGCGCCCCCTTTGAGGCGGCGTAGGGCACCGACGAACCAATCCCGGCGACGCCGGCGATGGACGAGGTGTTGACCACGGCGCCGGGTTGCGGCCCCGCCTCCAGCAGGGACCGCGCGGCGCGGACCATCTGGTAGGCGCCCACAACGTTCACACTATAGAGGCGCAGGAAGTCGTCGGCGGTCACAGCGTCCAGATCGGCGTGGTTGGGCGCGAATTTCGTCACGCCGGCATTGTTGAAGAGGGCGTCGATGCGGCCGAAGGGCTCGGCGGCGGCGGCGATTCTCCGGCAATCTTCGTCGGAGGCGACATCGCCCTGCACGACCACGGCCGTGGCGCCGTGCGCCTCGACCTGGCGGGCCGTCTCGGCGGCCTCATCGGCGCTGGACGCAAAGTTGATGATCACCGCCGCGGCGCCGCGGCTGGCGGTCTCCACGGCTATGGCGCGGCCGAGGCCAGTGGAGGCGCCGGTCACCACGACCACGAAATCTTGGAAATCCTTGCCGCTCATCGCGCGTCTTCTCCCTGAAGCTTTGGGCTGTGATAGCGTTTCGCCGCGTTGGAGTCTCTGTTGCGGGCCCGGCTTGCGGGGCGTAAAGCGCCGGCCATGGATGAGACCCACCTGACCCAACTCGGCCGCGAAGTCCGCGGCTTCGACTCGCCGGAGGAGGCCGTTCTGGAGCGGGTCCCCAACCCGCAGGCCGACACGCTGTATCTGGCGCGCTTCACGGTTCCGGAGTTCACCTCGCTCTGCCCGGTGACCGGCCAACCCGACTTCGCGCACCTGGTGATCGATTATGCGCCCGGGCCCTGGCTGATCGAGTCGAAGTCTCTGAAACTGTATCTCGGCTCGTTCCGCAACCATGGCGCCTTCCACGAGGACTGCACGGTCGCCATCGGCCGCAAGATCGTTGAGGTGGCTGAACCTGTCTGGCTGCGGATCGGCGGCTACTGGTTCCCGCGTGGCGGCATCCCGATTGACGTATTTTGGCAGAGCGGCCCGGCTCCGGCCGACCTCTGGCTGCCGGACCAAGGTGTTGCGACCTATCGCGGCCGCGGGTGAGCCGTTTGCAGGCGGCGGCGGCCGCTTCTGCTGGACATTTGACTGCGGACTGGAAGGTCAGAGACTGAGCGGCACAGTAGATGGAAGCTGACATCCCCGGGAGCTGGGCCCCTGGCGGCGGAGTGAGTCCTAAGGCAGGCGCCTTCGGTGAGAGAAACAACCCTCGACTAGCCGACGCCGCAAAAATAGGATAAGGGACAGTCGCCCATCTCTCCTCGGGCGTGTCACACTTCAGGCCGGGCGGCGACCCTTCGCTGTCCGGCCGTCGTGTTTCAGGCCACCCGGCGGGACCGATCAAGCTCAGAGTAGGACGTGGTCACCGCAGTTTCACCGAGGGGCCAAGTAGATGGGATTGCCAAGCAACTTGAGGCGGCCATCGGCGCCTCGCACGTCCACCCGCAACCAAAGGGCGGCGCCGTCGGCCGTAAGCGGGAAGGACAGGATCTGATCCTGGCTGGCGATGACCTGACGAGGCGTGGCTGCGAGACTGGCCCCGCTTCCCGTCAGTTCAGCGGCGCCGCCGGCCACGCCGATCACGTGAGCCTGTAGCAGGACGGCGTCACCGGCCTGCGCGAGCAATTGGTCGCCCATCTGAGCGGTCTGATCGCCCAGGGTCGCGGTGACCTCCAGCAGGCGTCGGCCCTCGCCTTCGACGTCGATGAAGACATGGCCACGGCGCAGGCCCTCAAGGATGGAGATCTGGGACAGGTTCGCAGCATGGACTACCGTGGTCGGGTAGCCGATGGCGCCCGGCTTGGCGGGACTGAGGCTGGCGTCGTGGTTGTCGGAGCCGGCGACGGCCGTGATCTGGTGACCGGCGTTCAGCCGCGCCTCCCAGAACGGAATGCCCGACACCGCGCTTTCGGCGCCGCCTGGGAAGGCGAGGGATCCGCCATTCACCACCTCGATGGCCTGGATGCGGGCGAAGTCCGTGGGCTTGGCCACCCAGCCGCAGCCCATGCAGAGCTCGCCCGACGGAAGGCCGGGGTGATTGATGGATATCAGCCCTCCGGCCTTCTCAACCTGGCCCTGCAGGGTGGCCAGGTCCTGTGCGCGCGCTGAGCCGAGTTGGAAATCGAGGAAGCTGATCGGGCCAAACACGTTTGCGTGGCCCTGGAAGGTGGTGACTTCGCGTCCGGGCAGCAGCAGGAGGTCATCGAAATACGGCGCCAGCTCGCGCAACGCTTGATTTTGCGATGTCGCGTTGTGGTCGGTCACCGAAATAAAATCGAGACCCCGGGCTACGGCGGCTTCCAGCGTCCTGAACACAGGGCAGGGGACTCTGAGGCCCTTGCGCGACTCGCAGGCGCCATCGGAATGGGCCGTGTGGACGTGCAGGTCGCCGCGGAACCAAGCGGGACCGGGCTTCACCGCTGTCGACTGGAACCCGCCGAACGCCGCGCCACGCTCGAAGTAGATGCGCGCGGTGTACGCGGCCCGCGCGCCCTGACGCAGGTTCGGCACGCCCAGGACCAGCTTCCACACTCCGGCGGGCAGCGGCCCGGGAAGGTAGGAGGCTGTCGCCTCGGCTTCCGAGACTGTGAACCGGGTCTTGTTCCCGCCGCTCCAGCCGCGAAACCGCTGGGGATCGCGCAGGCCCAGGTCGATGACCGACTTCTGATCCTTGCCGGTGTGCTCGAATTCCACGGTCAGCCGGGTCGTGCCGGCCGGGACGCGGAACGGAACTTCCCGGTAGGTCTGATGATCGGCCGCGGTCATGACGCCGCGTAGCGTGGCATCGGGCGTCGGGGCGGCTGACGCTCCGCCGGCTAGGAGCGAGGTGCAGATCGCGACGGCCGCCGCCAGGGATCGGATTGGGGTCATCAGAACCAACACTCTACAGCCACCTGGGGGCCAAGCTCCAGCCCAAGCCCTCGCTGGCCGGCCGGTGGACGAACTAATCAGGATGTCGGAGACGGGTTAGGGCCGCCAGGCGGTGATCAGGGCGGCGACGTTGGGCCGCTCGCGTTCCTGCGGGGGCTCCTTGGGCGTGCCCAGGAAAATGTAGCCCGCCACCTTCTCCGCAGGCTCCAGCCCCAGGATCGCCTTGGCCTCCTCGTCATAGGCGTACCAGTCGGTGATCCAGTTGGCGCCGTAGCCGAGGGCCAGGGCGGCGTAGAGCAGGGTCGTGCAGACCGCACCGGCAGAGAGAAGTTGTTCCCATTGGGGGATCTCACCCGTCCGGGGCCGCGAGACCACCACCACACCAAGGGGCGGGATCTTCAGCTTGCCGAGCTTGGCGGCGGGGGGGGGGGGGGCCGCGGCGCGGGGGAGGGGGTGGAAAACCAAAGAGCAAGACGCCGAGGGGGGGCGCGGGAGGG
>NZ_JANPJP010000354.1:0-30656 GCF_031425575.1 Phenylobacterium sp. | reverse complement strand
GCCCGCCGCCGCGGCCCTGATGGCCATGCCGGTCTATCTCACCGACGGCCTGTTCGCCCGTGGCGAGTTCACCTTCGCCGACGCGGCCTCCTCCGGCGCCCTGCTGTTCCACTACGGGTGGGGCCTGCCGGCCTTCATCCTAATCAAGATCCTGCAGCCGGCCTTCTTCGCCCGTGGCGACACCAAGACTCCAATGCGGTTCTCGCTGATCTCGGTGGGGGTCAACATCGTGCTGGGGGTGGCGCTGTTCTACACCATCGGCTTCCCCGGCATCGCCATCTCCACGGCCATCGCCTCCTGGGGAACGGTGGCCCAGATGGCCCTTCTGCTCTGGCGCGAGAGGATTTACCGCCCCTCGGCCAAGGCGACCGGAAAGGTCCTCCGCGTCACCGCCGCCAGCGCCGTCCTCGGCGTGCTGCTGGCGCTCGCCACCCACTTCCGCGCCGTGATCGAGGCCCCCCTGGCCCAGGTGGGCGGCGCCAAGGAGATCACCGTCCTGGCGGTCTGCCTGGTGGGCGGCCTGCTCTATCCGCTGCTGCTGTTCGCCTTCGGCGGCGTCACCCCGGCCGAGGTGCGCGGGGCGTTCAAGCGGCGCAAGGGTGACGTAGCCGTCTCCGTCCCCGACCTCTGACGGACTTGCCTGAAAGCTCCGCGCGGACTATTCGCATCGGCCATGGCTTTTCCGGACGCAGTCTCCTGGCGATGGCGCAGCGCCTGATCCCGCTTCCGCGGCGCGCGTTGTCGCGCCTCCAAGTCCTCTGTTTCAAAGCCTGATCCCATGACCGAACAAGCTCCCGCCGCCTATGCCGGCTCCAAACGCGTGCTCTCCGGCGTCAAGCCGACCGGCGACCTGCACCTGGGCAACTATCTCGGCGCCCTGGTGAAGTTCACCCGCATGCAGCACGAGGCGGAGACCTTCATCTTCGTCGCCGACCTGCACGCCATCACCGAATGGCAGGACCCGGCCAAGCTGACCGCCCAAACCCGCGAGATCGCCGCGGCCTATCTGGCGGCGGGCCTGGATCCCAAGATCGCCACCATCTTCCCGCAGTCGGCGGTGACTGAGCACGCCGAATTGGCCTGGATCTTCAACTGCGTGGCCCGGGTCGGCTGGCTCGACCGGATGACCCAGTTCAAGGACAAGTCGGGGAAGAACAAGGAGAAGGCCAGCGTCGGGCTGTACACCTACCCGGTGCTCCAGGCCGCCGACATCCTGCTCTACAAGGCCACCCACATCCCCGTGGGGGACGACCAGAAGCAGCACGTGGAGCTGACCCGCGACATCGCCGCCAAGTTCAACCACGACTTCGACGCGCCCGGCTACTTCCCGCTTCCCGAGCCCATCCACCAGGGCGCGGGCGCGCGGATCATGTCCCTGCGGGACGCCAGCGAGAAGATGAGCAAGTCCAATCCCTCGGACGCCGCGCGCATCAACCTCACTGACGATTCCGACACGGTCGCCCAGAAGATCCGCAAGGCCAAGACCGATCCCCTGGCCTTGCCGGAGACGGTCGACGAGCTGAAGGATCGGCCCGAGGCCCTAAACCTCGTGGGCATCTACGCCGCCCTGGACGGCCGCACGTCCGCCGAGGTCCTGACCGAGTTCGCCGGCGAAGGCTTCGGCGCCTTCAAGCCGCGGCTGGCCGACCTGGCGGTGGCCAAGCTCGGCCCGGTGGGGACGGAGATGCGCCGCCTGATGGCCGACCCCACCGAGATCGACAAGGTCTTGGCCGCCGGCGCCGAGCGCGCCCGGGCCGCCGCGGCCCCGACCCTGGCCGAGGTGAAGAAGATCGTCGGCTTCTGGGGC
This sequence comes from Phenylobacterium sp., assembly GCF_031425575.1. Taxonomy (GTDB): domain Bacteria; phylum Pseudomonadota; class Alphaproteobacteria; order Caulobacterales; family Caulobacteraceae; genus Phenylobacterium. The sequence goes on along the minus strand of NZ_JANPJP010000354.1, from coordinate 28,849 downwards.
AGCTAAACCCCAGTCACGGAGGTGGCTTGCATCCCGCCGGGGAGCAAGCCACCGTCGGACCATGAGCCAACGCAAGTTCCTGGTCATCGCCGACGACAGCGCCGAGTTTCATGTGGCGCTGAAGTTCGCCTGCCGCCGCGCCCGCTCCACGGGCGGGCACGTCGCCCTGCTGCGGGTGATCGAGCCGGCGGTCTTCGAGCACTGGTCGGGCGTGCGCGAGGAGATCGAGCGCCAGGCCCGCGAGGAGGCCGAGGCCGCCCTGCAGAAGATGGCCGAGTTCGTCATCGCCGAGACCGGCATGGCCCCGGAATTCATCATCGAGCACGCCGACAACACCCGCTCGGCGCTGCGCAAGGTGATCGGCGAGGACCCCGACATCAAGATCCTGGTCCTGGCCGCCGCCGTGGAAGGCCGGGGACCCGGTCCCCTGGTGGCCTCGATCGCCAAGGAAGGCGTCAAGTGGGGCGCTCGCAAGGTCCCCGTGACCATCGTGCCGGGCGACCTGACCGATGACGAGATCGCCGATCTGGCCTAGATCGCGGGACGAAGAGGTTTCCATGGACCGCAAACTGGCGCTGATCACCGGGGCCTCGGCCGGGATCGGGGCGGCCTTCGCCAGGATCTACGCCAGCCACGGCTATGACGTGGCGCTCACCGCGCGGCGCACCGAGCGGCTGGACCGCCTGGCCGAGGACATCGGCCTGCGCCATGGCGTCGAGACCCTGACGGTCGCCGCCGACCTGGCCGACCCCGCCGCGCCGGGCGCCATCCTGGACCATCTCACCGCCCACGGCCGGGTGGTGGACGCGCTCATCAACAACGCCGGCTACGGCCAGCCCGGGACCTACGGCGACACCACGTGGGCGCAGCAGGCCGCTGTCCTGCAGGTGATGCTGACGGCGCCCAGCGAGCTGGCGCACCGAGTGTTGCCGGGCATGGTGGATCGCCGGTTCGGGCGCATCGTCAATGTGGCCTCGCTGGCGGGCCTGATCCCCGGCTCGGCCGGCCATACCCTCTACGGCGCCACCAAGAGCTACCTGGTGAAGTTCTCCCAGAGCCTGCACCTGGAGAACCTGGCCACCGGGGTGCATGTCAGCGCCCTGTGCCCCGGCTTCACCTATTCCGAATTCCATGACGCCAATGGCACGCGAGAAAAGATCAGCGCGTCGACCCCATCCTGGCTGTGGCTGGGCGCCGACGAGGTGGCCGCCGCCGGTTACGAGGCGGGCGAGGCCAATCGGGCCGTCGCCGTGCCGGGCGCGCCGAACAAGGCGATCGCGGGCCTGGTGAAGCTGATCCCCGACGAATGGGCCCTGGCCCTGATGGCCGCCCAGGGGCCGCGCTTCCGCAACGTCTAGACCCTTTCCGGATCAGGTTGAATCAACCTGATCGGATAAAAAGGGTCTATCTTCTTGAATTAGAGCATGTCCGGGCGGCGAACCGGTGTCCACTTGCGCCTGACATGCTCTAGTGGGCGTAGGGTGCCGCGGCCTTGCGCAGGATGACGTCGTGGGTCGAGTCGGCGATGCCGATCATCACGAACTGAACGGCCAGCGCGCAGAGGATCAGTCCCAGCACCCGGACCACGATGGTCAGGCCGATCTTGCCCAGCAGGCGGGTGATCAGCGGGCTCGCCCAGAAGGCCAGCATGGTGGAGAGCGCCGTGGCGGCTATGACGCCCACACCCACGGCGGCGCCGGCCAGGCCGAAGCGCTTGGCCTCGCTGGCATAGATGATCACCGTGGAGATGGCGCCGGGCCCGATCAGCAGGGGCATGGCGAAGGGCACGATCATCCGCTCGAAGCGTTTGCGGGCGTGGGCGCGGCCTTCGCCGATGTTGGCCTCGTCCTCCGGGTCGATGCCGGTGGACATGTTGCCGCGCACCATGTCCAGGCCCAGCAGGAACAGGATAATCCCGCCGGCGATGCGGAAGGCCGGCAGGGAGATGCCGAAGAAGGCCAGCAGAGACAGGCCCGAGAAGTAGAAGAAGGTCAGGAAGAACAGGATGAAGAAGGCGATATAGACCGCGATCAGCCGCGCATCCTTGCTCTTCACCCCCACCGTGGCCGCGGCGAACAGCGGCACCGTGCCGATCGGGTCGATCAGGGCGAAAAGGGCGACGAAGAAGTTGACCGCGAAGTCTGCCGGGCTCATTGCAGCGTCTTAGCCCAATTCGTTTCCCGCGCCGACCTCTGTGCGAGGTCCCGTGCGCCTGCCCGGAGCTAAGCCATGTCCGAGACCCTGGTTAAAGCTGATCCTCGCCTGATCATCCCGCTGGACCTGCCCACCGTGGCCGAGGCTCGCGCCATTGTGAGCGCGCTGTCCGACACCGTCAGCTTCTACAAGGTGGGGCTGGAACTGTTCGCCACCGGCGGCGGCATGGAGCTGGCGCGGGAGCTGAAGGCGGCGGGCAAGCAGGTGTTCCTGGACTGGAAGCTGCACGACATCGGCACCACCGTGCAGCGGTCCACGGCGGTCCTGGCCGACTCGGGCTGCGACTTTCTCACCGTCCACGGCGAACCCCAGGTGATGGAGGCCGCCGTGCGCGGCAAGGGCCGCTCCAGCCTCAAGATCCTGGCGGTGACGGTGCTCACCAGCCTGTCGGACGGCGACCTCATCGAGATGGGCTTCTCCGAGACGGCGCGGTGCCTCGTGGAGCGCCGCATCCATCAGGCGGTGGCCGCCGGCTGCGACGGCGTGGTGGCCAGTCCCCACGAGGCGGCCCTGGCGCGCGCCATCGGCGGCAAGGACTTCCTGGTGGTGACGCCGGGCGTTCGCCCCGACTGGTCGGCGAAGAACGACCAGGCCCGCGCCGCCACGCCGGCCGACGCCCTGAAGGCCGGCGCCTCGCATCTGGTGGTCGGCCGTCCCATCACCGCGGCCAACGACCCCCGCGAGGCCGCCATGCGCGTCGCCGCCGAGATGGCGGGGATCTAACGACTTATTTGTGCCCGCCGTGGCCGCCCTTGTGGCCGCCGCCGCAGGTCTTGCATCCGCCGCCGCCCTTATGGCCACCGCCGCCGCGGCCGATATTGATGCTGACATGGCTGCTGGAGCTGGCCGAGGCTGAGGCCCGCGCGCTGGCGCTGGCGCCTGCTCCCGCGCCGGCGCCAGCCCCGGCGAACCCGCCGCCGGCCATGTAGCCGCCACCGCCACCGCCGCCATACCCGCCCTCGGGATAGGGGCCGACGCCGTAGTCATAGCTGAAGGCGTCGCTCAGGATCAGCTCGCCGCACTGGCGGCACTCGCCGCAGCTCCGCGCGCGGCATGGCGGGGGTCCCCGATCATCGTAACGCTGGTCGTAGCGGTCCTCGTAGGCGCGCTCGTGGGCGAAGGCGCCGCACTGGCCGCAGCTGGGATAGCCGTAGTGCTGGGCCACGTCGCCATAGGTGCGCAGGCTGTAGCCGCTGCTATAGCTGGACTGGCCGCGATAACCGTCATCGTAACCGCGGCCCCGGTCACAGGGGCCGGGACAACCGGCCATGGCCGCGCTGGCGGTGAACGCCAGGGCCAAGCCCAACATCGTTCGCATTAACCAGGACATCACGCTCTCCGCCACACCTCTTCGGCGGAAACCTAGGCGGCATAAGCGGTTGCGGCGACACCTCACCCCTCAGGCGCGAAAGCCGCCGCGCGAAGGGTTAACAGGCGAGACCGTCAGAAGTCGACGGCGATGCCCTTGCGCTCCCAATCGCCGAACCGCGTGGGCTCGAGGCCGGCCGGCCCGCCATTTTCGGCGGCTAGCTGGGCCTCCTGCTCGGCGGCATGGCGGGCGGCGGCTTCTTCCAGGGCGCGGCGGGCGGCCGGCGTCAGGGGCTTGCCGGGGGCGGCGTTGGGGGGACCGGTGTCTTCCATGCCGCGATTTTACGCCTGCGCGGCCCCCCGCGCCAGTTCGGCGCAAGCGTTGCCATGGCGGACAACCCATTTTAGGGAGGCAGATCGGTGTTCGGCGGGTTGTCCCCGTCGGGCGCGCAACATTCGGGGGAGTGTTTCATGTCCAAGATTTCCGTCGCCTTCTTCGGCGCCGCCGTTCTCTACGCCCTCACCGGCATGTGCCTGGGCATCTTCATGGGGACCACCGGCGACCACAGCCTGTCGCCCGTCCACGCCCACATCAATCTGCTGGGCTGGGCGACGCTGGCCCTGATGGGGGCCTTCTACGGCCTGGCCGGCGCCCAGACGCCGACCCGCCTGGCCTGGACCAATTTCGGGGTCTCCAACCTGGGAAACCTGATCAGTCTGCCGCTGCTGGCCCTGCTGCTGAAGGGGAACACCAGCGTCGTTCCGATCATGGCCGTGGGGGAGATCCTGCTGGTCCTGGGCATGGTGATCTTCGGCGTCGCCGTCGTCTCCGTCGGCCGCAAGCCCGCCCGGGCCTAGGGAGGTCGCGCGCGTCGGGGCTTGCCTAGGGGCCGATTTGCGGGCACGCCGCCCGCGTGACCGACCTTTCAGCCTCCGACGCCGCCGGCCTGCCCGCGCGGCGCGCCGCCCTCGACCTGCTCACCGCGGCCCTCAACCGCCGCTCGGGCTTCGACGAGGCGGCCGCCACGCCGGCCTTCCGCAACCTTGAGCCCCGCGACCGGGGTTTCGCCCGCGCCCTGGTGCTGGCGACCCTGCGCCATCTCGGCCCCATCGACCGGGCCCTGGACAGCCGCATCTCCCGCGAGCCGCCGGAGGTGGTGCGCAACATCCTGCGTCTCGGCGCGGCCCAGGCCTTCGTCCTGGGCACGCCGGCCTTCGCCGCCGTGGGGACCAGCGTCGACCTGGTGGCCGAGCTCAAGGAGGGCCGCGCCTTCAAGGGGGTGGTCAACGCCATCCTGCGCGGCATGACCCGCGAGCCGCCGGACATGACCGATCCGGAGCTGCTGGCGCCGCCCTGGCTGTTCAGCCGCTGGTCGGCGGCTTTTGGTGAGCCCGCCGCCCGGGCCATGGCCACCCTGATCGCCGCCGAGCCCGCCACCGACCTTTCCCTCAAGGCGCCATCGCCGGACCTGGCCGTGGCCCTGGAGGCCGAAGAACTTCCCGGCGGAACCCTGCGCTCGGCCCTGCGCGGCGAGGTCTCCACCTGGCCTGGATTCGCCGACGGCGTCTGGTGGGTGCAGGACGCCAGCGCCGCTGTGCCCGCGCGCCTCCTCGCGGTGAAGGCCGGCGAGACCGTGCTGGACCTCTGCGCCGCCCCGGGCGGCAAGACCCTGCAGCTGGCCGCGAGCGGCGCCTCCGTTGTCGCCTTGGATCGCTCCGCCCCGCGGTTGGTCCGGGTCGCCGAGAACCTCGCCCGCATGGGACTGACCGCCGAGACCGCCACCGATGACGCCGGAAGCTGGCCCGATACGCGCAGCTTCGACGCCGTCCTGCTGGACGCGCCCTGCAGCGCGACCGGCACCTATCGTCGCAACCCCGATGTTCTCTGGGCCGCCAAGCCCGGCGATGTGGCGGCCTTGGCCGGGGTCCAGTCCCGGCTGCTGGATTCGGCGGCGCGGCGCGTGAAGCCGGGCGGCCGCCTGGTCTATTGCGTCTGCTCCCTGGAGCCGGAGGAGGGCGAGGCCCAGACGGCCGGCTTCCTGGCTCGCAATCCGGAATTCGCCCTGTCCCCCATGACGCCCGGCGAGGGCGGGGCGCCGGAGGCCAGTCTGCGGCTCGACGGGATGCTCAGGATCCTGCCACACCACCTCACCGGCGGGACCGACGGCTTCTTCATCGCCCGCTACACAAGGCGACCGTAAGGTCTGCCTTGTCCCGGCCACCCGGCCCCGTTAAGTCGGGACCATGACCGCGCGCACCCCGATCATCGCCCCGTCCATCCTGGCGTCCGACTTCGCCAAGTTGGGGGAGGAATGCCGCGCGGTGGAGGCGGCGGGCGCCGACTGGCTGCATATCGACGTCATGGACGGCCACTTCGTGCCCAACATCACGCTGGGCCCCGACATCGTGAAGGCGTTGAAGCCCCACGTCTCGATCCCGTTCGACGTGCACCTGATGATCGCCCCGGTGGACAACTACCTGGAGGCCTTCGCCGAGGCCGGCGCCGATATCATCAGCGTCCATCCCGAGAGCGGCCATCACCTGAACCGCACCCTCAAGCGCATCCGCGAGCTGGGCTGCAAGGCCGGCGTGGTCTTCAACCCCTCCACCTCGCCCTCGGTGATCGAGTGGATGATGGATGAGATCGACCTGATCCTGGTGATGTCCATCAACCCGGGCTTCGGCGGCCAGAAGTTCATGCGCTCCCAGCTGGCCAAGATCGCCACGCTGCGGGAGATGATCGACGCCACGGGCCGCGACATCCATCTGGAGGTCGACGGCGGCGTCACCACTGAGACCGGGCCCCTGTGCGTGGCGGCGGGCGCCACGGCCCTGGTGGCCGGGACAGCGGTGTTCAAGGGTGGCCCCTCGGCCTACGCCGCCAATATCGCCGCCCTGAAGGGCGGGTAGGGCCAGACCATGGCGGGCGGCCTTCCGGCTCTGTCGCGCCTGCCCGGCCGGGTCTTCCTCCTCGCCCTCGCCCAGGGCCTGAAGCGTCAGGCCCGCCGCGAGTGGGCGGGCAACCCTCTGCACCGCTGGATGCTGGCCAGGCCGCGGCCGGAGGGCCTCGCGGCCAGCCCGCGCAATCCGCGCCCGGTGAACCCGGAGGCCGGGCGCCGCATCCTCGACGGCCGTTTTGTATTCGGCGGCGCGACCCTGGAGACCGGGACCCGGGGCGATCCCTGGGACCGCCCCAGCCCCACACGGCGGTTCGCGGCGGTTCTGCACCGCTTCGACTGGATGCCGGACCTGCTCGCGGCGGGAGAGGCGGGCGCGGCGGAGGGTCTGCGCCTGACCCTGGACTGGAGCCGGGTTTTCGGGCGCTGGAACGGGTTCTCCTGGGCGCCGGACATTCTGGAGCGGCGGACCTTCAACCTGGCCTGCGCCGCTACCACCCTCTGCGCCCGGGCCTCGGACGCCGAGATCGCCCTGATCACCCTGGACCTCGCCCGCCAGGCCCGCCATCTGCTCGACATCCATGAAGGCCCGGTCCGCGCCGCCGAGCGCGCGGTGGCCGCCACCCTGGCCGGGACCGTCCTGTCGGGCGAGGCCGGTGAAAAACTTATCGATCGCGGCTTGGTTCGGCTGGAGAGCGCCCTGGCCGTCACCGTCCAGCCCGACGGCGGTCACGCCTCGCGCAGCGCCCGGGCGGCCCTGGAGCTGTTGCTGGATCTCCAGGCCCTCGATGAGGCCCTGGTGCAGCGGGGCATCGCCGCGCCCGACGAGATGATGCGCGCCATCGACCGCCTGACCGGGGCGGTGCGCTTCTTCACCCTCGCCGACGGCTGCCTGCCCGATCTGCAGGGGGGCGAGGCCGGAAGCCGCCAGTATGTCGCCGCCGCCCGCGCCAGTGAGGAGCAGACCCAGCGCCCCCCGGTGGCCCGCAACGGCTACCAGCGGCTGGAGGCCCGCAGCCTCCAGGTTCTGGCCGACTGCGCTCCGCCGGCGCAGGGGGCCTGGAGTGTGGGCGCCTGCGCCCAGCCGCTGGCCATCGAGGTGCTGGCGGCCGGCCGCCGCCTGATCGTGGCCTGCGCCTGGTCGCCTGAGGCCAATGGTCCCCAGGCCCTGCGGCTGGCCGACGCCAGCTCCACCGTGGGGGTGGGGGACGCCGCCTGCGGTGAACCTTTACGCGGCTTCCGTGCCAATGCCCTGGGGCCCCGCCTGATCGACGCCTATGACGCCGTCGCCGCCCAGCGCCACGAGACCGCTGAGGCCCTGTGGCTGGAGATGTCCCATGAGGGCTGGGCGCCGCGCTTTGGCCTGCGCCACGAGCGCCGCCTGTTCCTGGACCTGGCCGCCGACGAGCTGCGGGGCGAGGATCGGCTGACACCGGTGGCCGAGGCCACAGGCGATCCGGAAGCCCGGCGCTTTGTGCCCTTCATGGTCCGCTTCCACGTCCACCCCGACGTCCGCGCCAGCCTGGCCCGGGACGGCAAGAGCGTGCTGCTGCGGGCCGAGGGAGACGAGACCGGCTGGTGGCTGCGCAACGACGCCCAGGAAGTCGCCGTTGAAACCTCGGTCTATTTCCAGGACGGCCTGCCCAAGCGGACCCACCAGATCGTCCTGCGCGGCGCCGCCCGCCTGGACGCGGGCGCCCGGGTGCGGTGGAAGTTGGCGGCCGCGGAGGCCTGGCCTCCACCGCATTGACGGGCGAAGGCTCCGGGCCTAAACGACCCGCGACCTGCGTGACTGGCGAAACTGAGGTGGGAGACCACCGGGGAGCGCAGGGTCCATATGCCGCTCGCCTGGGCAAATTCCTCGAAACGATGAAGGATTTGCCGTGCCCGCTGCACCCGACTTCCCCAAACCTGCCGATAGAGCGCCCATTAAGCGCGCCCTGATCTCCGTCTCCGACAAGACCGGCCTGATCGAGGCCGCCAGGCTCCTGGCCGATCTGGGGGTCGAACTGGTCTCCACCGGCGGCACCCGGGCGGCCATCGCCGCCGCCGGCCTGGCGGTGAAGGATATCGCCGAGCTCACCAACTTCCCGGAGATGATGGACGGCCGAGTCAAGACTCTGCACCCCGTGGTCCACGGCGGCCTGCTCAGCGTCCGTGACGCGCCTGAACACGCCAAGGCCATGGCCGACCACGGCATCGGCGGCATCGATCTGGTCTATGTGAACCTCTACCCCTTCGAACAGACGGTTGCGGTGGGCGGCGACTTCGAAACTTGCGTTGAGAACATCGACATCGGCGGCCCGGCCATGATCCGCTCGGCGGCCAAGAACCACGGCTATGTCTGCGTCTGCACCGAGATCGCAGACCTGGAAGAGGTGCTGGCCGAACTGCAGGCCACAGGGACCACCAGCCTGGCGCTGCGCAAGTCGCTCGCCGCTCGGGCCTATGCCCGCACGGCGTCCTACGACGCGGCCATCTCCACCTGGTTCGCCGCCGCGCTGGGTGAGACCGCGCCCAGACGCCGGGCCATCGCCGGCGAACTGGTCCAGACCATGCGCTATGGCGAGAACCCCCACCAGTCGGCCAGCTTCTACCGTTTCGCCGACCCGCGCCCCGGCGTGGCCACGGCCAAACAGCTCCAGGGCAAGGAGCTCAGCTACAACAACATCAACGACACCGACGCGGCCTTCGAGCTGATCGCCGAGTTCGACCCCGCGGCCGGTCCCGCCTGCGCGATCATCAAGCACGCCAATCCCTGCGGCGTCGCCACCGGCAAGTCCATGGTCGAGGCCTATGGGCGGGCCCTGGCCTGCGACCCCACCAGCGCGTTTGGCGGCATCATCGCCCTGAACCAGAAGCTGGACGCCGCCACCGCCACTGAAATCCTCAAGCTGCTCACCGAGGTGGTGATCGCGCCGGACGCCGACCCCGACGCCGTGGCCCTGTTCGCCAAGAAGAAGAACGTGCGCCTGCTGACCACCGGCGGCCTGCCCGATCCCCTGGCGGCCGGGACCACCTTCAAGTCGGTGTCCGGTGGCTTCCTGGTGCAGAGCCGCGACGACGCCCGTCTTACGCCGGCCGACCTCAAGGTCGTCACCAAGCGCGCGCCGACCGAGGAGGAGGTGCGTGACATGCTGTTCGCCTTCACCATCGCCAAGCACGTGAAGTCCAACGCCATCGTCTATGCCCGGGGCGGTCAGACCCTCGGCGTCGGCGCCGGCCAGATGAACCGCAAGGACAGCGCCCGTATCGCCGCGCTGCGGGCCGCCGACTTCGGCCTGGATCTCAAGGGCTCGGCCTGCGCGTCCGAGGCCTTCTTCCCCTTCCCGGACGGCCTGATCCAGGCCGCCGACGCCGGCTGCACCGCGGTGATCCAGCCGGGCGGCTCCATCGGCGACCAGAAGGTCATCGACGCCGCCGACGAACGTGGCCTGGCCATGGTCTTCACCGGCGTGCGGGTCTTCCGCCACTAGCCCTTCAGGCGGTCTTCGTGTCCCACCAGCGCCACAGGGCCGCGAGGCCCCAGAAGATCTCGATCAGTCCGAAGGGCCAGGCGCCCTGCAGGAAGGCGTAGGACGAGGCCGCGAAGTTGGCGAAGGCGAAGCCCAGGATCCACCAGGGGCTTCGCCGCTCCATGATGTAGCAGAACAGGCTGGCGCAGACGGCGGCGAGGCCAAACAGCGACAGGGCGTCGAATTCAAATCCCATCAGGGGGCTTTAGCAGCTTTCCGCAGGGTGGGGCTGTCCAGATCGAGATCGGCCGCCGGGATCACTTCCAGGTCGGGCCGCCGGGCCTTGAGGCCTTCGGTGAAGCTCTTGGCGTCGCCCGCCACGATGACGCTGACGGCGGCCGGATCGAGCCTGGCGGCCGCGAAGTCCCGCACCTGGGGCCCGGTCACCGCCTCCACCTTGCCCGTATAGGCGTTCATCTCGCTCAGCGGCACGCCGTAGAGGGCCAGGTCGCCCAGGATGTCGGCCAGGCCTTCGGTGGTCTCAAGCTCGCGGCCGAAGCCTCCGATCAGCACCGACTTGCGGGCCTTCAGCTCCTCGGCGCCCGGCGGGGTGGCGGTCAGGCCCTTCATCTCGGCCAGGATCAGGTCCAGCACCTGGGGCGCGGACTCGTTCTTGGTCTGGGCGGCGGCGCGGAACAGACCGGTGGTGCGGCGTGGGGTCAGGGACGAACTGGCGCCATAGGACAGGCCGCGCTTGATGCGGATCTCCTGGTTCAGGCGCGCCGAATAGCCGCCCCCCAGCACGGTGTTGGCGACGATGCCCGGATAGTAGGCCGGGTCATCCCGGGCGATGCCGGGCTTCAGCACGCTCACCGCCGCCTGACCGGTGCCGGGCAGGTCGATGGCGATGGCCCGCGGCTTGGCCGACGGCGTGACGGCGGGGGCGGACGGGGTCGGGGTGGCGGGCTTCCTCCAGTCGCCAAAGGTCTTTTCCGCCAGGGCGAAGCCCTGGGCGGGCGTGATCTTGCCGGTCAGCACCAGGACGGCGTTGTCAGGCCGGTAGTAGGCCGCATGCAGCTTCACCAGGTCGCCGGCGGCGAACCGGGCCACCGAGGCCGGAGTGCCGCCGGGCACATGACCAAAGGCGGTGCCGGCGAAGACGGTGGGCCCGGCGGCGAAGGACGCCAGCTGGCCGGGCTCCTGATAGGCCACCGACAGGCCGTCCAGGGCCTGGGCGCGCTGGCGCTCCAGCTCCTCGGCGGCGAAGGCCGGGTTCTTGGCCACGTCGGCCATGATCGCCATGGCGGCGTCCAGGTTGCCGGGCATGACATTGAGGGTGACGGAGCTGCTCTCCTGACCGCCGCCGGAGGCCAGTGTCGCCCCGAGCGCCTCGGTCTGCTGGGCGATCTGCGGGGCGCTGCGGGTCTTGGTGCCCTCGGTGAGCATGCCGGCGGTCATGCCCGCGACACCCGCCAGGCCGTCCGGGTCGGCCCAGGCGCCGGTCTTCACAGTGAGGTCGGCGGTGACCAGGGGCAGGGTGGTGGACTGGGCGACGATCACCCGCAGGCCGTTGGCCAGGGTCTTCTCGGCCGGCTTGGGCAGGACCGGGCTCACGGAGTTGGCGAGGGGCGGCGGCGCGACGCGCTGACCCTCCGGCGCCAGTTCCATGATCGGGCCGGTGTACTTCACGGAGGCGACGACGGGCGCGGCGGCGACGGCGGCGGTCTCGCCCTTGGGCCGGTCGCTCTCGGCCAGATATCGGATGGTCATGCGGCGGTCGTCGGGCAGGTACTTGGCGGCCACCCGCTGGACGTCGGCGGCGGTCACCGCCTGCAGTTCGGCCAGTTCCTTGTTGGCCTGGGCCGCGTCGCCCTCGGTGCGCAGGGCATAGCCGAGCGCAAAGGCGCGGCCGTCGATGGTCTCGCGCTCCCGCAGCTTGCCGGCCACCAGCTCGTTCTTGGCCTCCGACAGCTCGGCGGCGGTGGGCGGGGCGTCGCGCAGGCGCTTCACCTGAGTCAGCAGGGCCTTCTCGCCCTCCTCGATGGTGTGGCCCGAGGCCATGATCGAGCCCACCGCGAACATGCCGGGCTGTTCCGGCAGGTCGGCGCTGGACAGCACCTGGGCCGAAATCTGCTGCTCGTAGACCAGGGCGTCATACAGGCGGGCCGACTTGCCCGAGGAGAGGATGGCGTCCAGCACCTTCAGCGCCGAGGCGTCCGGATCGGCCGCCTTCGGGCCCAGCCAGGTGATGGCCACCGCCGGCAGGGGGACATTGGGTCCATAGCCGGTGAAGACGCCGGGGCCGGTGCGCGCGGGCTCCACGGCGGTGACCCGCTTCAGCGGTTCGGGCGGCGCCTTGAGGGGACCCATATATTTGTCGACCCAGGCGTCCAGGGCCTTCTGCTCGAAATTGCCCACCACGATCAGGGCGGCGTTGTCGGGGCGGTAATAGGCGGCGTGGAAGGCCCGCACATCGTCGATGGTGGCGGCGTCCAGCTCCTCGATGGAGCCGATGCCAGGGCGCTTGTAGGGGTGGGTCGTGTAGCTGGCCTGGGGCAGGTAGAGGGCGAACAGCCGGCCATAGGGGCTGGCCAGGACTCGCTGGCGCAGTTCCTCCTTCACCACGTCCCGCTCGGACTTGAAGGTGGCTTCATCGACGACGAGGGATCCCAGCCGCTGGCTCTCCACCCAGAGTAGCCGCTCCAGGTGATTGGCCGGCACCACCTCGTAGTAGTTGGTGAAGTCGTCATAGGTCGAGGCGTTGTTGATCCCACCCACGTCCTCGGTGAAGCGGTCAATGCTCTCGGACGGAAGGTCCTTGGTGGCCTTGAACATCATGTGTTCGAACAGGTGGGCGAAGCCCGACCGGCCCTGAGGGTCGTCCTTCGACCCCACCCCGTACCAGACCTGCACCGTGACATTGGGGGTCGTCCGGTCGATGGACGAGTAGACCTTCATCCCATTGGCCAGCACCCGCTCCTTGTACGCGATCGGCGGAACCTGGTCGGCGGCGAAGGCGGGGGCCGCCGCGGCGATCCCCAGGCTGAGGGCGGCGGCGCAGGCGAAGGTGCGGAACATGGGCGCGTCTCGAAGGGGCTGGGTCGGATCGAACCTAGCACCCGCGACGCGAGAGGGAAGCTTACGGGATTGTCATGCGGAGACCTCTTTCCTCCCACGCAAAGCGGGGGAGGGGGACCATCCGAAGGATGGTGGAGGGGGCGGCCTCACGCTCAGCGCGCGGTCTCGCCCCCTCCACCGGCTACGCCGGTACCCCTCCCCCATGAATGGGGGAGGAAAGACCTTACGCCGCCAGGCCCAGGCCCTCGCTCAGGTGCGCGAAGTCGTCGGTCGACAGGTTCGGCTGGACGGCCACGGCCAGGATCGCGCCGAAGGCTTCGGCGGGCGCATTGGCGCGCATGGCGCTGAGCATGCCGATCCGGTCTGTACGGGTGGCGGCGGGGATCATCAGGCCGGCCACCGCCATCATCTCGTCCGGCGGAATCTGGCTGACGATGGCGTCCTCCAGGGCCATCAGCTCCTCGTCGCTGAACAGGCTCTGCAGGATGGGCAGCATCAACTGCTCCTCCTCGGCCATGTGGGCGAAGTCGTCGGCCACGAACAGGGAGAAGCGCAGATAGAGGGCGCGCAACAGCGGAGTCATGTCCTGACCTTGGGCCCGTTCGACGCGGCAGATCAGGGTCTCCAGGTCCTCGAAGCTCGCCCGGTGATGGTGGTGGGCTTGTTCGAGGCGGGCGGTGGCGCCGGGCGCGCGGGCCTCCAGGGCGGTGTGGATCACGGCGTCCTCATGGGACAGGTGACCATCCGACAGGGCGAGCTGGGCGCGCAGGTCGGCCAGGGTCTGGGCCAGGCCGGTATCGCTGGCGTCGGCGGCGCCCAGGCGGGTCAGCATCTGGCACAGCCCCAGACGGATGCCCTTGTGGATCGGGGCGTAGAAGTCGTGGGTCGCGCGGGGTTTGGCTTGGATGAAAGACATAGGAATTCTCCGCCCGCCGCGTCACGCACGGCGGGTTGCTGTGATTTGAAAGGTGGGTGAGGCTATTCGGCCGCTTGGGCCTGACCGCTTTTCAGGGCCGAGGCGAAGCCGCTGAAGCCGGCATAGGTCTCACCCCAGGAGGGCAGCTTCTTCATGCGGGCGATCCAGCGCTGGACGTTGGGATAGGGGCTGAAGTCGAAGTCGGCGGCCTCTCCCAGGGTCACGAAGGCCGCGCCCAGATAGTCGGCCAGGCTGATTTCCGCGCCGCAGACGAAGGGGCGGTCTCCCAGCATGTGCTGGTCCAGCACGGTGAGCCACCGCGGGGCGTGCTCGGCGCCGAAGGCCACCATGGCGCTGGCCAGCTCCGGGTCCAGCCCGTGCGGGATGCCGAAGTTCGGGTAGATCGTGAACAGGCAGAAGTACTCGTGGAAATTGGTGGAGAACCAGTCCAGCGCCTCGTTGACCCGGGCGCGGGCCTGCAGGTCGGTGGGATAGGCCGGCGAGCCGATCTTGTCGGCCAGATACTTCAGGATCGCCGAGGATTCGCCCAGGCCGAAGTCACCGTCCACCAGATAGGGGACGATGCCGTTGGGGTTCAGCGCCAGGTAGGCGGCCTCGCGGTGGGCGTTGCTCAGCAGGTCCACATGCTCGCGTTCCAGCACGATGCCGGCCTCCGCGGCGAACAGCATCACCGGACGGGAGGTTGTGGAGATGGGGTCACAATAGAGTTTCATGATGCGTCTTGTTCTTGTGAAGGTTGTGGGAGGCGGGGGTCTAGTTCGCCGAACGCGGGTCAGCAATCAGCGCTCTTGCAGTTGGGTTCTGCACAAATGCAGAATGGAGAACATGTTCGACTGGAATGACCTGAAAGCCTTCCTGGCCGTCGCGCGCGGCGGCTCGACCCTGGCCGCCGCAAAGACCCTGAGGATCAACCAGACCACAGTGGCGCGCCGGATCGAGGCGCTGGAGACCTCGGTGGGGCTTAAGCTCTTTGAGCGGGGGCAGACCGGCAGCCGCCTGACCGGGGCTGGTGAGGACCTGCTGGCGGAGGCCGAGCGCATGGAAGCCTCGGCCTCGGCCTTCGGCAGCCGGGCGGCGGCCCATCAGCGGGGCCTGGCCGGGACCATCAGGGTCACCTCGACGGAGCTCATCGCCAACCTGGCCATCACCCCGGCGCTCGGCGAGTTCCGCGCGCTGTTTCCCGATGTGAAGGTCGACCTGATCGTCACCGACAGGGCCCTGGATCTGGCGGCGGGAGAGGCCGACGTGGCGATCCGGGCTGGGCTCGCCCTGCCGGTCTCAGACCTGGTGGCGCGCAAGCTCGGGGAGTTCGATTTCGCCCTCTATTGCAGCCGCGACTACGCGGCGCGGCGGGGGTTGCCCTCCAGTGTGGAGGACTTGCGAAACCATGACCTGATCGGCGGTGACGGCGCGTCCTTGCCCCTTCCGGGCATGAAGTGGATGCTTGACCAGGTTCCCGGCGTGGAGCCGGCCCATACGTCCAACTCCGTGACCAACCTCAATATCGCGGTGAAGGCGGGCCTGGGAATCGCCCCGGTGGGCTGCCTGCTGGCCGACCTTGAGCCCGATCTGATCCAGTGCGTCCCGCCGGTCCCTGAGCTGCGGTACAGCGCATGGGTGGTCACCCGGCCCGAGTTGAAGGACACGCCCCGGATGCGCGCCTTCATCGACTTCATCGTCCCCCACTTCGCCGCCCTGCGCCGTGGCCTGGAGGCCAAGGGCGAGGCGATGAAGGCGGAGAAGGCCGCCGCGGTGGTGGCCTTTCCGAAGACGGCGTAGCGCCGAGGCGCCTAGTCGGCCAGCTTCACCAGCATCTTGCCGGCGTTGAGGCCTTCCATCAGGCCGATCAGGGCCTTGGGCGCGTTGTCGATGCCCTCCAGGACGGTCTCCTGGTACTTCACGCGGCCGTCCTTCAGCCAGCCGGCCATGTCGCGCTGGAAGTCGCCATACATGTGCATGAAGTCGGTGCCCACGAAGCCCCGCAGCATCACCCGCGAATAGATGATGTTGGACAGGTTCGAGACATTGGAGTGGCCGGAATTGTAGCCGGAGATGAAGCCGCAGACCGGAATCCGGCCAAGCGTGTTCATGCGGCGCAGGGCGGCCTCCAGGTGATCGCCGCCGACATTGTCGAAATAGACGTCGATGCCCTTGGGGGTGGCGGCCTCGAGCTGGCCGCGGATCGGGGCGTCCTTGTAGTTGATCACCGCGTCGAGCCCGACCTCGTCCTTCAGCCAGGCGGCCTTCTCGGCCGAGCCGGTGGAGCCGACGACGTAGCAGTTCTTGATCTTGGCGATCTGGGCGGCGATGGAGCCCACGGCCCCGCCGGCGGTGGAGACGAAGACCTGCTCGCCTTCCTTCAGGGCGCCGATGTGCAGGATGCCGCCATAGGCGGTGAAGCCGGTCATGCCCAGGGCGTGCATGTGGGTGGTGAGCGACAGGTCCGGGTCCGGCGTCAGCTTGGTGAGGCCCTTGCCATCGGAGGTGAAGTACTCGCGGAAGCCCAGGCGATTGGAGACCAGGTCGCCGACCGCGTAGTCGCTGGTCTTGGACTGGACGACGCGGCCGAGCGCCCCGCCCATCATGGCCACGCCCAGATCCTGGCCCGCGGTCAGACGCGGACGCATAGCCGGGTCCACCGACATGTAGAGGTTCTGCACCAGCACCTCGCCGTCGGCGACGTCCGGCACATGGGTTTCGACGATCTGGAACTGATCGACGGTGGGCATCGCCTTGGGGCGCTCGATGAGGTGGACTTCGCGGCTGACGGGCATGGCGCCCTCCCATTTGGAATTTGAAAAACAGAATTCTTTATCGCTGGCCCGGAAATATGGTGGGCGGCGGCGCCTGTTCTCTCACCCTGGCGCGCTCTAGGGAAGGGCGTCGCCCCAGTCGAGCCGCCGCGCCCAGGCATAGGCGGCCTTGTCGCGACGCGGCACGTCGGTCAACTCGACCGTTCCGGCTGGCGTGCAGAGCTTGAAGGTGATCGCCGGCCTGGCCACGCGCGGCGGGGCCAGGATGCGGGAGGTCCGGCTGAGCGTCGGGACGCCGGGGCGGGCCGCCACCAGATAGCTGAACTTCTCATCCTCGAAGGGCAGGTCAGCGCCCTTGGCCAGTCGGTGATCGCGCGACCGGGGCAGGCGCTGGACGAAATGGCACCAGTCCGGCGGGGTCAGGGGGCAGGCCTGGGCGTGGGGGCAGGGCGCCAGAAGTTCGGCCCCCGCCGCGATCAGCGTCTCCCGCGCGGCGAGGATCCGCCGGTAGCCGTCCGGCGTGCCCGGCTCGATCAGGGCCAGCGCGCCGTCGGTGGCGGCCCAGAGGGCCTGGACGGTCTCGGCCTGGCGGGCTGGGGCGATTTCGGCCAGGGCGTAGCTGGCGGTCACCAGGTCGGCCTGGGGCCAATCGGTTGAGGGCGCGGTCAGGTCGCCGCGTAAAAAGTTCGCGTTTCGCAGGGCGGGCCCGGCCTCGCTCGCCAGCTTGGCGGCCATGTCGAGGAAGGGGCGGCTGGAATCCAGCAGGGTCGCGGCCTGGATCCCAGGCCAAGTCTCCAGCGCCGCCCAGCTGGCCCCGCCGGGGCCGGTGCCGGCGTCCAGCAGCCGCTGGGGCGCGAAGTCAGGCGCAAGTCTCTCGAGTTCGGCGAAGACGAAGGCGTCCGCGGCATAGGTGGCGGGCAGGCGCGACAGCACATAGGCGATGGCATCGGCCTCGTCGGTGACCACCGCGCGCGAAGTCGCCCCGCCGCGATAGCCGCTGGAGATCTTCGCGGCCCGTTCGGCCAGGCCCTTGCGGGCGACACCCTCCAGCAGGCGGTCGGCGGCCAGGCGCAGGGCCACGGGCAGGTCGGGGCTCACCTAGCTGCCGATGCGGTTCTTCACCAGGTCGTCCACCACCGAGGGATCGGCCAGGGTGGAGGTGTCCCCCAGGTTCGAGAGGTCGTTCTCGGCGATCTTGCGCAGGATGCGGCGCATGATCTTGCCAGACCGGGTCTTGGGCAGGCCCGGCGCGAACTGCACCACATCGGGCGCCGCGAACGGTCCGATCTCCCGGCGCACCCAGCCCTTGAGCTCGGCCTGCAGGATGTCGGTGGGGGTGACGTCGGCCTTCAGGGTGACGAAGCAGTAGACGCCCTGGCCCTTGATATCGTGGGGGAAGCCGACGACGGCGGCCTCGGCCACGTTCTCGTTGCTCACCAGGGCGCTCTCGATCTCTGCGGTGCCGAGGCGGTGGCCCGAGACATTGATCACGTCGTCCACCCGGCCGGTGATCCAGTAATAGCCGTCCTCATCGCGGCGGCAGCCGTCGCCGGTGAAATATTTACCGGCATAGGTGGAGAAATAGGTGTCGAAGAAGCGCTGATGGTCGCCGTAGACGGTGCGCATCTGGCCCGGCCAGCTGTCGGTGATCACCAGGTTGCCGCTGGTGGCCCCGTGCAGGGTCTGGCCCTCGGCGTCCACCAGCTCGAACTTGATCCCCGGCAGGGGCTTGGCGCAGGAGCCGGGTTTCAGGGGGGTGGCGCCCGGCAGGGGCGAGGCCAGGCAGGCGCCGGTCTCGGTCTGCCAATAGGTGTCCACGATGGGGCAGCGGCCGTCGCCCACCACCCGGTGGTACCAGAGCCAGGCCTCCGGGTTGATCGGCTCACCCACCGTGCCCAGCAGGCGCAGCGACTTGCGCGAGGTTCTCAGGACCGGCTCATCGCCGTCGCGCATCAGGGCGCGGATAGCGGTGGGCGCGGTGTAGAAGGTGTTGACCTTGTGCTTGTCGATCACCTCCCAGAAGCGGGAATTGGTGGGATAGTTGGGCACGCCCTCGAACATCACCGAGGTGGCCGCATTGGCGAGCGGACCATAGACCACATAGGAGTGGCCGGTGACCCAGCCGACATCGGCGGTGCACCAGAAGACCTCGCCGGGCTTGTAGTCGAACACCAGCTCGTGGGTGTGGGCCGCCCAGACCAGGTAGCCGCCGGTGGTGTGCAGCACGCCCTTGGGCTTTCCCGTGGAGCCGGAGGTGTAGAGGATGAACAGCGGATCCTCGGCGTTCATCGGCTCGGGCTCGCAGGTGTCGGCGACTCCTTGCTTGAGATCCGAATAGAAGGCGTCGCGGCCGTCCTTCATGGGCACGTCGGCCCGGGTGCGGCGCACG
The DNA here is from genome assembly GCF_031425575.1 of Phenylobacterium sp. Classification (GTDB taxonomy): domain Bacteria; phylum Pseudomonadota; class Alphaproteobacteria; order Caulobacterales; family Caulobacteraceae; genus Phenylobacterium. The sequence goes on along the minus strand of NZ_JANPJP010000354.1, from coordinate 9,818 downwards.
ACGATCACGTCGGTGACGTCCGGGCACTGCTCCAGGGCCTCGTCGACATTGCGCTTCAGGGGCACGATCTTGCCGCCGCGCAGGCCTTCGTCGGCGGTGATGACGATCCTGGAGTCACAATCCTGGATGCGGCCGGCGATCGAGTCCGGCGAGAAGCCGCCGAAGATCACCGAATGGACCGCACCTATCCGGGCGCAGGCCAGCATGGCGACGGCGGCCTGAGGGATCATCGGCAGGTAGATGGTGACCCGGTCGCCCTTCTGGACCCCGCGCGCCTTGAGCACATTGGCCATGCGGCAGGTCTCGGCGTGCAGCTGGCGGTAGGTGAGGTTGTCCCAAGGGGTCCCCTCGTCGCTCTCCCAGATGATGGCGACCTGATCGCCGCGCTTTTCCAGATGGCGGTCCAGGCAGTTGACCGAGACGTTGAGCACGCCGTCGCCGTACCAGCGGATGTGGAAGGGATGCTTGTGGAAGGAGGTGTCCTTGACCTGGGTGAAGGGCTTCATCCAGTCCAGGCGGCTGGCGACCTGGGTCCAATAGCCGTCGGGGTCGGTCTCGACGCGTTGAACAGCGGCCTCATAGGCCTGCACGTTCATCTTGGCCCGCTTGGCCCAGGCCGCGGGAACCGGGAAAACTTCGCCCTCGCTCACCGTTCTTAACTCCCATCAATACTTGGCTGCGAGTTATGCGGAGGGCGCCCGCCCGGCGCAACAGGCTGCGCCAGAAATCAGCGTTCCGGGATCAACTGCGCGAAGCCGGCGATCAGGCAGTTCATGCCGAAGGCGAACTGTCCGTCGACATCGCCGCCCGCCTCGAAGCTTCCGATGACCTGGGCGAAGTGAGGGTAGGCGCCGGTGGCCACCATCGCCTGGGCCAGTTCGTCATTTCCGTCGTGGCCGGTGGCGCGGCGTGCGACCAGGTCGGACTCGCCGATCACCCAGGTGATCACGTAGGAGAAGCCGGTGCTCATGGCGTAGCCCGCGTCCTTGGGCGCCAGACCCGCCCGCATCAGGATCGCCAGGATCTTTTCGGCATGGCCCATGATGTTGGGGCCCACGAAGAAGCCATGCGGCAGCAGCAGGGCCACGTCCCGACGCGCCAGGAGGTGGCGGCGCAACTGCTGGGCCATGTCGAAGATGTCCTCGCGCCAGTCGCGCCCCGGGAGTTCGAAGACCAGGTCGGCCATCAGGTGGTCATAGAGCGCCACCTGCAACGCATCCTTGTTCGGGAAGTGCCAGTAGAGGGCCGGCGCCTGGACCTGCAGCTGCGCGGCCACCGCCCGCATGGTGAGGCCCTCGAAGCCATCGCGCTCAAGGACCTGGGCGGCGGCGGCCACCACCAGGTCGGGACTGAGCTGCGGGCGGACCTTGGACGGAACACGGGAGACCATGGGCGTAGTTCTGTCATCCATTTAACGTTGTAAATCTCCTTCGAGGGGGTAGGCTTAGTTTAACGACGTTAAATGAGCCTGGGAGGGGCGCCATGACCGCCGTCGAGATGTCGCCCAAGCTGGTGGGGTCTGATCCGCCGCCGCGCCGCATGCCGCTGTTTGGCCTGGGCAAGGCCCTGCGCAAGCACCCCTTCCCCACCATCCCGCCCCAGGCCTATCAGACGCCGGTGCTCAAGGTCCCCACCCCGGGCGGCCAACGCTTCTACGTGGTCAGCGACCCGGCGGGGGTGAAGCGGATCCTGCTGGATCATGTCGCCAACTATCCGAAGACCGAGCGCGAGCGGCGATTCTTCTCGGCCATGTTCGGCGACGGCCTGCTCTCCACCGACGGCGACATGTGGCGCGCCCATCGACGAACGATGGCGCCCTCCTTCTCGCCCCCCAGCGTGGCTTCCTACGCGCCGGCCATGGCCGCCTGCGCCGAAGCCTTCCGCCAGCGCTGGGACCAGGCGCCGGAGGGCGCCGAGATCGACGTGGCCGAGGCCATGACCGACCTAACCCTGCAGATCATCGCCAGGACCATGTTCTCCACCGACGGCGCCGACGTGGCGGACGTGGTGCGCGGGACCATGGAGAAGGCCATGGAGCAGCTGGACTTCAACATCCTCGATATCCTGCCAGTGATCGGTGAGGGCCGCTTCAGGGCCCGTGAGCGGCGGATCGAGGCGATCTTCGCTGAAATGGACGGCGCCATCGCCCGGATGATCACCGAGCGCCAGGCCGATCCCGAGGGCGGGCCTCAGGACCTGTTGTCCCGGCTGATCGCCGCCCGCGACGGGGAGACCGGGGAGGGCATGAGCCCCAAGGAGATCCGCGACCAGGTGGTGACCATCTTCCTCGCCGGACACGAGACCACTGCGGCCACGATGTGCTGGCTCTGGTACCTGCTCTCGCAGCACCCGCAGGTGGAGGCGCGCCTGCACGCCGAGCTGGATCAGGTCCTGGCGGGCCGCACCCCCGGGCACGAGGACCTGGCTCAGCTGCCCTATGCAAGGATGGTGGTGGACGAGGCGCTGCGGGTCTATCCGGCCGCGCCGGGCCTCTCCACCCGGATGGCCCTGGAGGCCGACGAGATCTGCGGGGTGAAGATCCCCAAGGGCGCGATGATCGCCGTGGCCCCCTGGATCCAACATCGGCACGAGGCCCTGTGGGAGGACCCCGGACGGTTCGATCCCGAACGCTTCGCCCCAGGCGTCGAGCGGCCGCGTTTCGCCTATATGCCCTTCGGCGGCGGGCCCAAGGTCTGTATCGGCGCCCAGCTGGCCGTCACTGAGACTCTGCTGATCCTGGCGACCCTGGCCCAAGGCTACAGCCTGGCCCTGAGGCCGGGCCATGAGGTGGAGATCTTGCAGAAGATCACCATGCGCCCACGGGGCGGGCTGCCGATGATCCTGCGCCGGCGCCGGCGCTGACGCCGCAGCCGCTTACGGTCCGAGGGGGAACCGACTATGTGGGAAGGCCGCCCTTCTTCCCGCTAGGACCGCTCCATGCTGCTGCACCTCTCCACCTGGCCCGAGATCGAGGCCTTCCTCACCCGCTCCAGGACGGTGGTGATCCCGATCGGCTCCAACGAGCAGCATGGCCCGACGGGCCTGCTGGGCACAGACTGGCTGTGCCCGGAGATCATCGCCAACGAGGCGCAGAAATCGGGCGACATCCTGGTGGGGCCGACCTTCAACATCGGCATGGCGCAGCATCACCTGGGCTTCCCGGGCACCATTTCCTTGCGGCCCTCGACCTTCATCGCAGCCATCGGCGATTGGTGCCGCTCGCTGGGCCACCACGGCTTTGAGAAGATCTATTTCCTCAACGGGCACGGGGGTAATGTCGCCACCATCGAGGCCGCCTTCTCGGAGCTCTATGCGGAGGCGAGCTTCGCCGGCCGGCCGCGCGGCTTCTCGATGAAGCTGAAGAACTGGTGGGAGCTGCGAGGCGTGCTGGCGCTCGCCAACCGCCAGTTTCCGGTGGGTCATGGCAGCCACGCGACGCCCTCGGAAATCGCGGTGACCCAGTGGGCTTATCCCGACGCCAACAAGACCGCCGCCTACACGCCGCAGATCGCCCCCACCGGTCCGATCCGCGAGGCGCTCGATTTCCGCGCCCGCTATCCCGACGGCCGCATGGGGTCGGACCCCGCCCTGGCCACACCGGAAAAAGGCGCTGAACTGGTGGCGACGGCCGCGGTCGGCCTGATCGAGGACGTCAACGCCTTCTCGGCGGAAGTCGCGCCGGGCTAATCGGCTTCCTCCATTGCGGGGGAAGCAGGCTCGGGCCTCTAGAACATCGAGCCCGGCGTGGCGAGACGCGGCGGGCCCTTCTTCTTGGGCTGGCCGGTCCAGTCGAGGTCTTCGGCCTTCAGCAGGGCGCCGGCGTCCTTGGCGGCGTCAGCCACGGTGACCAGGGGTTCCTGCTTGACGGTCTCGGACTGGCTCTCGCTGGCCGGCGTCTTGCCGTCAGCGCCCTTAGGGGCCTTGGTCAGGACGGCTTCCTCCACCGGCAGGGCTTCCTGCAGGTTGTCGTGGGCCAGGGAAGCCTCGATCTTCGGCGTTGTGGCGTACTTGTCGAGGGCGGCGATCTGCATGCCCTCGGCCTCGGTGCCGAGATACTTGCCGGAGAAGGCCGGCGGCAGGCCCGAGGTCCCGGTCCAGCGATAGAAGATGTGGGCTCCGATGGCGCCGACCTTGACCAGGCTCGGGCTCCAGTACGCGGCGACATAGTTGGCGTGATAGTGGGTGGCGGTGCCGACCTTTTTCATCACGTAGCCGTTCAGGGCGGCCGAGGCGACGCTGCGGGCGCGCATCCAGCCGGCTTCCTGCGGCTGACGGTTCATCGCCCCGTCGCAGGTAAAGCTGAACTGGCAGCCGGTGGTGCGGTTGGAGCCCTGGAACACGACTCCGCAGACGGTCTTGGGGTAGGCCGGGTGGCGCATGCGGTTCAGCACGACCTGGGCGACCGCGCGCTGACCTTCGACGCTTTCCCAGGCGGCTTCGTAATAGATGGCCGCGGTTAGGCAATCGATGGCGCGGGCTTCGTCCAGCATGCCGCCGGTCTTGAGCTTGAAGGGACGCGCCGCCGGGTTGGGCAGGACCGAGGTCGGGTTGGCCAGGTTCCAGGCGCGGGCCTGGTCGGGATCGAGATCCTGCAGGCGGATGACGGCGGCGTCGTCCGCCGCACCCTCGGGCAGGGCGGCGTCGGGATTGATCACCTCGCTCGCCGGGGTCATCAAGCCGCCCATTCGGGGCTCGACGCGGCTGGCCAGGGTGAGCATCGCCGGGTCCATGCCAGCCTTGAGCCGCGCGAAGGCCTGGGGAGAGACTTCGCCCATCGTCAGGCGGGCCAGGCGCTCATTGCGACCATCCGGCGCCGCGGCGACAGCAACGCCGGCGGTTAGGGCGGCCACCAAGGCAAGTTCAACACCCACGAGATGGATGGCATCACGTCGCGGCAGACGGCTTTTGGCGGCCTGCAAAAGGTGACGCATGCGTTCCAACACGGTGGTGTTCTCTCCCGAGACAGTGCGCTGCAGCAATTGCAAGACGAACGCCATAACTCCGATTTCTGGAGCGCGCTACCATGAATCTTTTATTTTGTATTAACTAGGACAGGGCCCGGCGCCAAACAGCCGGCCTGCGCCCCGGAGTCCCGAGGCCTAACGCCAGAACAAGCGCTCAGCAGAGCCCGTCAGTAATCAGCGCGGGATTTCTAGGATCTTGGTCAGGGCCACTTGGCGGTAGACGGCCGTGATGTCGAAGTAGCGCCGGAAGACTCCGTGGAAGGCGTCCACCGCCTGCTTGACACCGGGGCCACCGATCTCGCTTTCGTGGTGCCAGTAATCGTCCAGAACCATCATCCCGCCGACGTTCAGCAGGGCGGCGCAGTAGGCCAGGTCGACGCCCACCGCCCAGGCCGTGTGCGACCCGTCGATATAGATCAGGTCGTAGGTCTCGCCCCGCTCCAGCATCCTGGGCAGTTCGTAGGTCGAGAAGCCCTTGTGGGTGGTCAGCCTAGAGAAGCCCAGTTTGGCGGTGTTGCGGGCGAAGCGCGGCTCGACCGCGTGGTACTTCTCTTCCGGGTTGAGGTCCTCGTCGAACCAGGGGTCGATCACCGTGACGTCTAGCTTTGCCGGCAGCAGCCAGTCCATGAAGGCCAGGTTGCGCCCCTCATAGGCGCCGATCTCCATGTACCGGATCGATCCGCGCTTGGCGGCGAAGTCCCGCAGCAGGGGCGAGACGAAGGGAATGTTCTGGTCGGCCCAGCCCTCGGTGAACTCGAAGTTCATGGCCTTGCAGTGGGCGGCGAAGGCGGCGGCGTCGTCATCGGCGCGCGGCGTGGCCAGCATGGTCTTGGCGAATTGCGGGGCGAACCGGTGGTTCATGGTCGCCAGGGCGCGAAGGGCGTCAGCCATGACAGGCTCCTCTAAAATATCTGGGAAAGAGGCTTAGCCTTGGTGGGTTAAGGAAGAGTCAGGCGGTGAAGACGTCGCCGTCCACCACCGTCACCGGCCAGGGGCGCAGGTGCTCGTCGGCGCAGGGTCCGGCCACGCAGAGCCCGTCGGCGGGACGGAACATGGCTCCATGCGCGGCGCAGATGATCCGGTCGCCCTCCCGTGTCAGGTAGCGGTCGTCCATGACCGCCAGGGGCCAGCCGTTGTGCGGGCAGGAGTCGACATAGCCGGCCACGCTCTGGCCCTGGCGCACCAGGAAGCCTGCGAACAGGGCGCGCTCGTTGCGGAACCGGAACCCCCTGGCGCCGGGATCGGCCAGGTCGGCGAGCGCGCACAGGCGCTGACCGGCGGGTGGCCTGGCCGGATTGTCGGGCTCGTCCCGGATCACAGGGTCCCGATGGTCGCGCGGAAGGGCAGGATCTGCACGCTCTGGAACAGGCCGGCCAGGGTATAGGGGTCGTCGCGGTTGAAGGCCCGCGCCACCTCCTGCGTCTCGCCCTCCATGACGATCAGGGAGCCGGCCATGTCTCCCTTGTCGTCCAGGATTGGGCCGCCCAGCTTGACCACGTTGCTGAAGGTCCCGGCATAGGCCAGGTGCGCCGGCCGGGTGGCCATGCGCAGGTCCAGGGAATTGGGCTTGTCGAGGCAGATCAGCACGAAGAGGGCCATGGGCGGTTCCTTCAGAATTCGGTCTTGATGGGGCGCGACAGCAGGCCGGCGATCGCGGTGTCGATGTCGGCCTCGCCCGCCAGGATGGCGGCCACGGCGTCGCAGATCGGGATCTCGACCCCGTGCTTGGCGGCCAGGCCGCGCACGGCGGGGGCGGAGGCCACGCCCTCGGCCACGGCCCCGCCCAGGCTGGCCAGGGCTTCTTCCAGGGTCATGCCCTGGCCCAGGGCCAGGCCGACGCGGTTATTGCGCGACTGGGCGCTGGAGCAGGTGAGCACCAGATCGCCCAGGCCACAGAGCCCGGCCACAGTCTCCGCCTCGCCGCCAAGCGCCTCGGCCAGGCGGGTCAGCTCGGCGAAGCCCCGGGTGATCAGGGCCGCGTGGGCGCTGCGCCCCAGGCCGCGGCCCTCGACGACGCCGCAGGCTATGGCCAGCACGTTCTTCACCGAGCCGCCGATCTCGGCGCCGATCATGTCGGTGGCCAGGTAGGGGCGGAACAGCGGGCTGGCGATGGCCTCGGCCAGGTCGCGACCCAGGTCCTCGTCGGGGCAGGCCAGGGTCACAGCGGTGGGCAGGCCGCGGGCCACCTCGCCGGCGAAGCTTGGTCCCGACAGCACGGCGGGGCAGGCGTGCGGCAGGGTCTCGGCCAGCACCTCGGTCATCAGCTTCAGCGACCCCTGCTCCACCCCCTTGGCGCAGAGCAGGATCGGCACGCCGGTCCGCGCATGGGGCGCGAAGGCCGCGAGGCTGGCCCGCAGGTGCTGGGCCGGGGTGACGTTGAGGATCAGGTCGCAGGCGGCGAGGTCGGCCATGTCGCCGGTGGCGGTCACGGGGCTGTCGAAGGCCACGCCCGGCAGGAAGAGGCTGTTCTCGTTCTTCGTCCGGATGGCGTCGACCACCTCGGCCTCCCGGGCCCAGAGGGTGGTTTGCAGCCCGGCGCGGGCGCAGACGAGGGCCAGCGCGGTGCCCCAGGCGCCGCCGCCGATCACGCCCGCGGTTGTCATGCTCATGCCTTTGCGCCCTTGCGTCCGAATGCGTGGGTGGGATTGGATAACGCCGCAGCGGCGTCCAAGGGCCAACGCGGCCTCGCGGGCGCGTCCAGGCGATCAGTCATGCCCAGGGCCAGGCGTTCGGCGCCAGCCAGCGCGATCATGGCGGCGTTGTCGGTGCAATAGGCGAGCGGCGGAGCGTCAAAGGTAAAGCCCCTGGCCGTGGCGGTCTCCAGCAGCTTGGCGCGCACCGCGCCGTTGGCCGCCACCCCGCCGGCCACCACGAAGCGCAGGTCGCGGTTTCCTCGGGCGATGGCGTAGGCGGCCATGGCGCGATCGGTGCGGTCCGACAGCTGGCGGGCGATGGCGGTCTGGACGCAGGCGGCCAGGTTCCTGCGCTCGGTCTCAGTGGTGACGGTCTCGGCCAGGCGTGCGGCGGCGGTCTTCAGGCCGGAGAAGGAGAAGTCGCAGCCGTCGCGGCCCAGCAGGGCGCGGGGCAGGGTGAAGGCGGTGGGGTCTCCGCCGACCGCCAGCTTCTCCAGGGCCGGACCGCCGGGATAGGGCAGGCCCAGGCTCTTGGCGATCTTGTCGAAGGCCTCGCCGGCGGCGTCGTCGATGGTGGAGCCCAGGCGCCTGCAGGCGCCCACCCCCTCGACGGCCAGCAGCTGGCAGTGCCCGCCGGAAACCAGCAGCAACAGGAAGGGATAGGGGATGTCGGCGGCCAGCCGGGCCGAGACGGCATGGCCCTCCAGGTGGTTCACCGCGATCAGGGGCAGGCCCCGCGCCAGGGCCACCGCCTTGCCGAAGGACAGCCCCACCATCACCCCGCCCACCAGGCCGGGGCCCGCTGTGGCCGCCACGCCCGAGAGGTCGGCATAGGTCACGCCCGCCTCGTTCATGGCCTGGGCGGCTATGGCGTCGATGGACTCAACGTGGGCCCGGGCGGCGATCTCCGGCACCACCCCGCCATAAGGCGCGTGGGCGGCGATCTGGCTGGCGATGACGCTGGAGAGAACCTCCACGCGGCCGTCGGCGGACCGGCGCAGCACCGAGGCGGCGGTTTCGTCGCAGCTGGTTTCGAGGCCGAGGAGAGTTAGGGCGGTCATCTGCGTTGCGGCTTGGGGTTCCGTCCTGTAGCGAACGGCTCAGTCCCCGCCGAGGTAGCCCTCCCGCCGTGCCCACGCAACCTGTCCGGATCGGAGCCCGCGGCTCCAAGCTCTCCCTGGCCCAGGCCGGCATGATGCAGCGTCGCATCGCCGCCGCCCTTGGCGCGCCTCCTGAAGACGCCGAGCGCGTCGCCCCGCTGATCATCATCACCACCACCGGCGACCGTGTGCAGGACCGCCGTCTGCTGGAGATCGGCGGCAAGGGCCTGTTCACCAAGGAGATCGAGGAGGCGATGCTGGAGGGCCGGATTGACTGCGCCATCCATTCCCTGAAGGACATGCCGGCGCTCTGCCCCGACGGCCTGACCATCGCCGCCATCCCGGAGCGCGAGGATCCCCGCGACGCCTTCCTGTCCTTCAAGGCCGAACGGCTCGAGGACCTGCCGCAGGGCGCGGTGCTCGGCACCGCCTCGCTGCGCCGCCAGGCTCAGTCCCTGCACCGCCGCCGTGACCTGGACGTCCAGATGCTGCGGGGCAATGTCGACACCCGCCTGGCCAAGCTGCAGGCCGGCGACGCCGACGCGATCCTGCTGGCCATGTCGGGCCTCAACCGCCTGGGCCTCGGACACCTGCCCCAGAGCCTGATCGATCCCGTCGAGGTTCCTCCGGCCCCCGGCCAGGGCGCCCTGGCCATCGAGACCCGGTCCGGCGACGTGGACCTGCCCTGGCTCGACGCCGTACGCCACCACGGGACCATCGTGGCCGTGGCCGCCGAGCGCGGCGCGCTCGCGGCCCTGGAAGGCTCCTGCAAAACCGCCGTCGGCGCCCACGCCCGCATCCTGGGCGACCGCATCCACCTTATCGTCGAGGCCCTGTCGCCGGACGGTGTCCACCGCTTCCGCCGGGAGGGCGAGGCCCTGCTGGGCGCCGACCACGAAGCCGCCGCCCGGGACCTGGGCCTGTCGCTCGGCGCCCAGGTGATGGAAGAGGGCGGCGACCTGCTCGCCCTCCACGAGGCGTGACGACCCTCCTGGGTTGCGTTGTGGCCAAGCGTGGCTCAACCGTGTCAGGACGATGAGCGCACGCAAGATCTGGATCACCCGGGCCCAGCCCGCCGCCGAGGCCACCGCCGCCCGCGTCCGCGCCCTGGGGCATGAGCC
>NZ_JANPJP010000353.1:0-3470 GCF_031425575.1 Phenylobacterium sp. | reverse complement strand
GGCCCCGCCACCCTGCTGCACGCCTATCGCTGGCTGATCGACTCCAGAGACGAGGCCACCGGCGAGCGGCTGGACGCCCTGGAGGACCCCTTCAAGCTCTATCGCTGTCACACCATCATGAATTGCGCCCAGGTGTGCCCGAAGGGTCTAAACCCCGCCAAGGCCATCGCCGAGATCAAGAAGACTTTGGCCGAACGCGTCGTCTGACCATCCGAACTCTGTTCGGTAAGTTGACGCACCCGTCATTTTTCTGCATGGGGCTGTCATGGGTTCAGTGAGCACACATGTGGTGGTTCTTGGCGCAGGGCATGCCGGCGGCACGCTGGTCGCCCTGCTGCGCCAATATGGCTTCGACGGCCCCATCACCATGGTCGGCGATGAACCGGTGGTTCCCTACCAGCGGCCGCCCCTGTCCAAGGCCTGGCTGAAGGGCGAGGCCGACGCGGATTCCCTGGCCCTGAAGCCCCTGGAATTCTACGCCGAGAACCAGATCGACTTCCGGCCGAACGTCTCGGCGGTGACCTTGAAGCGGGCCGACAAGCTCGTCGAGCTCTCCGACGGCTCGAGCCTGAGCTACGACATCCTGGTGATCGCCACCGGCATGCGCCCCAACAAGCTGCCCCTGCCGGGCGCGGAGCTCTCGGGCGTGCTGTCCCTGCGCAGCGCCGCCGACGCCGAGGAGCTGAAGGGCCATCTCCTGCCCGGACATCACGTGGCCATCATCGGCGGCGGCTATATCGGCCTGGAGGTCGCGGCCTCCGCCCGGACCCTGGGCGCGCAGGCCACCGTGTTCGAGCGCGAGGCCCGCATCCTGTCGCGCAGCGCGTGTGAGGTGCTGTCGACCTTCTTCACCGACTATCACCGCGCCCGGGGCGTAACCTTCGAGCTGGGCGCCAAGATCGACAGCCTGGTGGGCGAGGGCGGCAAGGTCACCGGTGTGAAGATGGCCGACGGCCGCATCATTCCCGCCGATGCGGTCCTGGTCGGCGTGGGCGGCAAGCCCAATGACGAGATCGCCGCCGACGCCGGCCTCGACACCGCGCGCGGGGTGGTGGTGGACCTGGAGGCGCGAACCTCTGATCCCGCCATCTTCGCCATCGGCGACTGCAGCCACCGGCCGCTGCCGCACTATGACCGGATGTTCGGCCCCGAGAGCGTGCCCAGCGCGCTGGAACAGGCCAAGCAGGTCGCCTGCGCCATCACCGGCCGCCCGGCGCCGACGCCGGAAGTGCCGTGGAACTGGTCGGACCAGTACGACCTCAAGCTCCAGATCGCGGGCCTGCCCTTCGACACCGACCAGATCCTGGTGCGGGGGGACCCTGCGTCAGGCAAGTTCGCCATCTTCCATCTGAAGGGCGATCAGGTTCAATCGGTGGAGGCGGTCAACGCCCCGCCGGAATACATGATGGGCCGCCAGCTCATCGGGAACCGCAAGCACGTCAATCTCGACAGGCTTGCGGACCCATCGGTTTCCATGAAAGAGGTCGCCGCTTAAGGCGGGCGAAGGGGAGTAAATGGCCAAGGTCACCTATATCGAGAACAACGGAACCGAACACGTCATCGACGTGAAGGCCGGCCTGACCGTGATGGAAGGCGCTGTGAAGAACAACGTCCCGGGCATCGACGCCGACTGCGGCGGGGCCTGCGCCTGCGCCACCTGCCACGTCTATGTGGACGCCGCCTGGGAATCCAAGACCGGGTCCAAGTCGGCCATGGAGGAATCCATGCTCGACTTCGCCGAGAACGTGGAGCCCAACAGCCGCCTCTCCTGCCAGATCAAGGTCAGCGACGAGCTGGACGGCCTGGTGGTCCGCATGCCGGAAAGCCAGCACTAACTTCTCATCGTCATGGCCGGGCTTGTCCCGGCCACCCATGATCTCCGTGGTGGCGGCGCGGCCGAGGCGGCGCCGTTCGCGCGATCTGTGGACAGGCGGAGATCATGGGTCCCCGGGACAAGCCCGGGGATGACGAAAATTTGGGTGGCCGGTGATCACCTACCCCGCCGGCATGGCCGCCATGTCCATCCACATCGGCTCGAAGACGGCGCCGTCCGGGTCGACGAAGGTGCGGCCGTACATGAAGGGCAGGTCCTGGACCTGCCGGATGTCGCCCTGGCCGCCGGCGCGCGCAGCGGCCTCGACAATGGCGTCCACCTCCGCGCGGCTGTTTCGCGACAGGCAGAACAGGGCGGCGCTGGTGTTGTGGGCGTCGGCGATCGGCTGGGACGTGAAGGTGCGATAGAAGTCGTGGGTCAGCAGATGGAAGGAGATTGTCTCCGACCAGGCCATGGACGAGGCGTTCTCGTTGCTGAAGGCCTCGTTCTTCACGCAGCCGATGGCCTCGTAGAGGGCGGTGGCGGCGGCCAGGTCGCGGACCGGCAGGTTCACGAAGATCATCTTGGGGGCGGTGGTCATCGCGGGAATTCCTTCCAGTCGGGCTTGGTCCAGCTATCTTGGTGTACGCCCGAACCCCGCCCAAGAAAAAAGCCGCCGCTGTGGGGACAGGGGCGGCTCTTTCAGGTCCCGAAGCTAGGAAGGCTCCAGGAGGGGGTTCTTTAGCTAAGCGGCCAGGCGCGGGGCGCAGAGTCGGTCCAGCGTGCTCATCAGGGTCGACATGGCCGACGACGGCAGGATCTCGTCCTGGTCGTAGGAGCCCTCGGCCAGGATCAGGGCCAGGCGGTCGCGGGCGCGGCTGACGCGGCTCTTGATGGTGCCGATGGCGCTGCCGCAGATGTCGGCGACTTCCTCATAGGACAGGCCGCCGGCGCCGATCAGGATCAGGGCCTCGCGCTGGTCGTCCGGCAGCATGGCGAGCGCCCGGCGGACTTCGTCCAGCTCCAGGGTGGCCATGGGATTGGAGACCGCCACCAGGGTCCGCTCGGCGGTTTCCGGGTCGAGCTGGGTCGAGCGCCACGAACGGCGCTTGTCGGAATAGAACTGGTTGCGCAGGATCATGAAGGTCCAGGCCTTCATGTTGGTGCCCGGCTGGTAGCTGGTGCGGTTGTTCCAGGCGCGCAGCAGGGCGTCCTGGGCCAGGTCGTCGGCTTCCACGGCGTTGCGGCACAGGGAGTGCGCAAAGGCCCGCATGTGGGGGATGAGGGCGGTCAGCTCGCCCATGAAATCCTTGTCGGCGGGGATCGTGGTCGCGGTCATGATGGGCCCTCTGGAAATCATCTCGGAGGGGGCCGTCACCAACCCCCGTGAAAATCAAACGCGGCCGTTGCGATAAAGCTCCGCCATGGTGAAAAGAATCTTGGCTGTGGGGGGCAGGGGGTGAAACTCCTTCTCCCCATGCGGGAGAAGGTGGCCGGTCGGAGACCGGTCGAATGAGGGGTCACGCTCCCTTCTCCGGCTAACCCGTTCGTGTGGTTGGTGTGGTTGGTGGGGAAAATGTTCGGGTTGGGGGGGGGCGCGGGCGGCCGACAGGGGACCACCAACCACAACAACCACAACAACAACGGGGCCCCCACC
>NZ_JANPJP010000352.1:0-44800 GCF_031425575.1 Phenylobacterium sp. | reverse complement strand
TCGACCGCCACGACCTGGCCGGCTCGGCCGACTGGCTGCTGACCACGACCCTGGCCCGTCAGGCGCCGGACAATGTCAGCTTCATCCTCATCGCCGCTGACTGATCCGCCTGTGGGCGGCGCCCGCCGGATCAGTCGGTGGGCGGCATAGATCACCGACGCAGGGCGGGTGAGGAGGAATTCGCATTATCAACACAATTGCGACCGGTTCGCATTATCGGGTGCGAGCGCGTGGCATTTGTGCGACATCGGTGACGGCTGGACTTAACGCAGCTCGAGGCGGGCATCAGGGGTGAAGGGGCGCGATGGCCTCGGTTTCCGGCGCGACGTCCACCTCGACCTTCAGCGTCTGGACCCCTGGGGCCAGGATGATGCCGTCGATCGGCGCGACGTCGGAATAGTCGCGGCCCACCGCCAGCACAATGTGATCGTTCTCGGCGAGAATCGCGTTGGTGGGATCCAGGCCGATCCAGCCGACCAGGTCCCCACACCAGAGCGAGACCCAGGCGTGGGTGGCGTCGGCGCCCTCCAGCCGGGGACGGCCGGGGGGTGGGATCGTTCGCAGATAGCCGCTGACATAGGCGGCCGGCAGGCCCAGGCCGCGCAGGCCCGCGATCATGATGTGGGCGAAGTCCTGGCAGACCCCGTGGCGGGCGGCGAAGGCCTCGGGAGCAGGGGTCGAGACCGTCGTGGCTTCCGGGTCGTAGACGAACTCCGCGTGCATCCGGGTCATCAACTCGGCCGCGGCCTCCAGGATGGGCCGGCCGGCCGGGAAGCTCTCGCGGGCATACTCGGTGATCGCCGGGGTGATGGGGGTGCGGCGGGTTGGATAGAGGAAGGTCGCCGGGCCATCGGGGGTGAGGGCGCGGCTCCTGTAGGCCTGGTCCCGGATCAGCGACCAGGCCGGCGTGGCCGCCGGTTCGGGCGGGGGCGGCGCGTGGACATCGATGCGGGAGCGGCCCTCGATGATCAATTCACGGTGCGGATGGTCGAGGACCACGGTCAGGGTCTTCTCGCCGAAGGGCCCGATCCCTTCCTGGCTGGTGGACGGCTCGGGGGTGACCGAGGTCGTGCTGCGCAGCACGGTTTGGGAGGCTGAGGACTGCGGGGTGAGGCGCAGCACGCAGCGGGCGAAGGTCACCGGGTCTTCGTAGGTGTAGGTGGTCCGATGGCGCAGGCCGTAGATCACGCCAAGGCCGACAGTTTCAGGGTGGGGACCGCATTCGCGCCCTGCAGGAAGTAACGGTCGGCCACCGCGCCGGAGAGGTCCATGAGCGCGCGCTCGAAGGCCTGCATCTTGGCGGTGGTGAGGTTGCGGGCGTCGGCGGTCTCGATCTCGGTGGCCAACGGCAGCAGGATGCGGCTGGGTTCCTCCAGCATGCCGTCCTCCAGCAGGGAGGGCAGGACCGCCAGGTGGTCCTTCAGCGTCTGCGCCTGGAAGGCCAGCGACCGGGTGTTGTACGGGTCGAGGAGCAGCATGTCGCGCACCGGCGTCAAGGCCAGGCCCACCAGGTAGCGGGCTCGGTAGGTGATCTGGCTGTCGGCGAGGTCGAGCAAGAGGTCCAGGTCATCGGTGGTGGCGTCGTCGGGCGCCAGGGTGTGGGCCAGGCGGCAGGTGTTGATGCCGCGCTCGATCCGGCGGCCCATGTCGTAGAACCGCCAGCCGGCCACACGGTTCATATTTTCCTGCGACAGGCCCGAAAGGGCCGCGACCAGCTGCAGGGCGCTTTCGATCTGCTGCAGGGCCTCGGCTTCGGACAGTGGGTTCTGCGCGCCTTCCGCCAGTTCCTTCTCGAGGTTCAGCAGCAGGGCCCAGAAGTCCACCGACAGACGCTCGCGCATGCTGGCGGCGGCGCGCTGGGCGGCGCGCACCAGATAGATCACCGAGCCATAGGCCTTCTGGTCGTGGAGGGCGTTGCGCGCCGCCGCCAGGGCCGGCGCCCCAAGCGCCTCCTCGTCGAGGGCGCCCCATTCGATCAGCAGCTTCTGAAGGCAGGCCAGGGTCTCGCCCGTGGTGTGCAGGGCGGTCTCGGAATCCATCAGGCTGGTGCAGAGGCTGCGGGCCAGGCGCAGGGTGGCCTCCGCGCGCTCCAGATATCGGCCGAGCCAGAACAGGTTGTCGGCCGCGCGACTGGGCAGATGTCCCAGGATCCGCCGGACCTTCACCTCGTCCTTGCTGGCCATGAGCGTCATGCGCTCCACCGGCTTGTCGTCCATGACCCAGACGTCGGCGGTGCAGGCGTCCTCGCCCATGGAGATCGCGCGGACGTCCAGGCGCTCGGAGGTGCGGCAGAAGCCGCCGGGCATGACCTTCCAGCCTTCCGGCGTCCACGCCGCGTAGACCCGCAGCACGAAGGGGGCTGGCTCGAGCCGGCCGTCGCGGAGCACCGGCATCGTCGAAAGCCGCACCACCTCCTGCCCGACAAAGTCGCCCGGCCGGTCGCGAAGTTGGGCCAGCAGGACGGCGCGCGCCTCCGGCGTCATGTCGGCGACCAGCTGCGGCCGGGTCAGCCCACCGGTGTCGGGGCGCGAATTGAAGGCCGGCGCGATGGCCAAGCGGTCGAGGTTGGCCACGACCATCTCGCGCTCGCGCGGCTGGCCGCACCACCAGGTGGCCACATTGGGCAGGCGAAGCTCCTCGCCCAGCAGCCGGCGGCTCAGTAAGGGCATGAAGCCCAGCAGGGCCTTGGACTCCGCCACCCCCGAGCCCGGCATGTTGAGCACCACCACCCCGCCGGAGCGGATCGCCTCCAGCATGCCCGGCGTGCCCAGGCGCGAGGCGCTGTTGAGCTCCAGGGGATCGAGGAAATCGGCGTCGACGCGGCGCAGGATCACATCGGCGCGCTTGAGCCCGGCGATGGTGCGCACGTAGACGCGGCCGTCGCGGGCCACCAGGTCGTCGCCCTCCACCAGCAGGAAGCCGAGGTAGCGGGCCAGGTGAGCCTGCTCGAAATAGGTCTCGCTGAAGGGTCCGGGGCTGAGCAGGCAGATGCGGGGGTCGGAGCGGTCGGCGGCGGCCGCCAAGCCCCTGCGGAACGCGTCGAAGAAGGGCGCCAGGCGCTCCACATTCATGGCGTTGTAGAGGGTGGGATAGGCGCGACTGAGCACCAGCCGGTTCTCCAGGGCGTAGCCGGCCCCGGAGGGCGCCTGGGTGCGGTCGTCCAGCACCCACCAGCGGCCGTCCGGGCCCCGTCCGAGGTCGGCGGCGTAGATCTGCAGGTGACGCCCACCGGGCGGGCTGACGCCGCGCATGGCGCGCACGAAGTCGACGCTGCCCGTCAGGGCCGCCGCCGGCAGGGAGCCATCGGCGACGAGGCTGGCCTCGCCATAGATGTCGCCCAGCAACGCCTCGATCAGCCTCGCCCGCTGGGTCACCCCCAGCGCGATCTCGTTCCACTTTTTCTGTCCCAGGATCAGGGGCAGGGGATTGAGCGGCCAGCTACGCTCGTTCTCTTCCCCATAGATGCGGTAGGAGACCCCGGTGTCGCGGATGTGCCGGGTGGCCAGGCCAAACCGGCTATTGAACTCCCCCTCCGGATACTCCGCGAAGTCCCCCAGCAGGCTCAGCCAATGGTCGCGCGGGCGGCCCAGGGCGTCGAACAGCTCGTCGGGAATGCCGGTCAGGGGTTTGTAGCCCTTCAGCCAGCCCGACAGCCGGCGTGCGGCCGTGGGCTCCAGATGCTCCTGCCGTCGATCGGCGGTGGTGGTGTCAGCGGCCACCCGTCGTCCTCAGGTCCAGCGTCATGGGAAACTCGTCGCTCCGTTCGTCGGCAGGCAGGCGTCGAACGCCTGGACTGTGACCCTGCATCTCGAAGCGCGCCCGACGCCTTGCCTGGGCTTCGTAGGCGTTGACCGGGAAGGTATCATAGTTCCGGCCGCCAGGGTGGGCGACATGATAGACGCAGCCGCCCAGCGACCGGTTGTTGGCCCGGTCCAGAATGTCGAAGGTCAGGGGCGCGTTCACCGGCAGGGTGGGGTGCAGTCCGCTGCGCAGCTTCCAGGCCTTGTAGCGGACCCCGGCCACCGCCTGCAGCGACACCCCGGTCGGCGTCATCGGCAGGGCCCGGCCGTTGCAGGTGATGATGTGCCGCTCGGGGATGAAGCCGTCGGCCATCACCTGCATCCGCTCGACCGAGGAGTCCACGAACCGCACGGTCCCGGAGCCCGAACTCTCCTCCCCCATCACATGCCAGGGCTCCAGCGCATGGCGCAGTTCCAGGCTGACGTCGCCATACCGGACCTGGCCGTGAACCGGGAATCGGAAGGCCCGCTGGGCCTCGTACCAGCGCGGGTCGAAGTCGTAGCCCGCGCCGCCGAGGTCAGCCAGGACCGCCTGGAAGTCGCTCCAGACGAAGTGAGGCAGCATGAAGCGGTCGTGCAGCGCCGTGCCCCAGCGCACCAGGCGCCCGGTCTGGGGTTCGCGCCAGAACCAGGCGATCAGGGCGCGGATCAGGAGGTGCTGGGCCAGGCTCATCCGGG
Organism: Phenylobacterium sp.; assembly: GCF_031425575.1. Taxonomy (GTDB): domain Bacteria; phylum Pseudomonadota; class Alphaproteobacteria; order Caulobacterales; family Caulobacteraceae; genus Phenylobacterium. The sequence goes on along the minus strand of NZ_JANPJP010000352.1, from coordinate 40,322 downwards.
CGTCCGGCGGCATCTCGAAGCCGCGGAACTCCAGCAGCCCCAGCCGGCCGGTCGGACCGTCGGGCGAGTAGAGCTTGTCGATGCAGATTTCGCTGCGGTGGGTGTTGCCGCCGACGTCGGCGAGCAGATTGCGCAGCAGGCGGTCCACCAGCCAGGGGGCTGGAGTCTTCTTGCCCGGCGCCGGGATGGCGGCGAGCGCGATGTCGAGTTCATAGAGCGCGTCGTGGCGCGCCTCGTCGACCCGCGGCGCCTGGCTGGTCGGGCCGACGAACAGTCCGGAGAACAGGTAGGACAGGGCCGGATGGCGCTGCCAATAGATGAGCAGGCTCTTCAGGACGTCGGGGCGGCGCAGGAAGGGCGAGTCATCGGGGGTGGCGCCGCCCACCACGACATGGGCCCCCCCGCCTGTGCCGGCGTGCCGGCCGTCGGTCATGAACTTGTCGGCGCCCAGGCGGCAGGCGCGGGCGTCCTCATAGACCCCGGTGGTGACCTCCACGGCCTCGCGCCAGGTGGCGGCCGGCTGGACATTGACCTCGATCACCCCCGGGTCGGGCGTGACCTTCAACACGTCCAGGCGGGGATCGGCCGGCGGCGGATAGCCTTCAAGGCGAAGCGACAGGTCCTGGGCCGCGGCGTCCAGCTGCGCCACCAGTTCGAGGTAGTCCTCGGCCCGCGCCAGCGGCGGCATGAAGACATAGAGGTGGCCGCCCCGGGGTTCGACCGTGATGGCGGTGCGCACGATGGGCGTCTTGCCCTTGCCCGCGGGCCGGGGCGGGATCATGTCCGGCAGGTCCAGCGACCCGTAGTCGGGCAGGGGCGCGCGCTCTTCGTAGGGATCGCGCGCTACGATCCGCGGATAGTCCTTGGGATCGACCTCCGGAAGGCTGTCCAGCGGCAGCCGCAGGCCCATGGGACTGTCGCCGCCGATCAGATACAGGCGTTCCCGGCGGAACACCCAGGCTTCGCTCAGCCAGCCGCCGCCCTCGGCCTTGGCCGCGGCGCGACGCAGGGGCAGGACATAGCCCACGGTCTTGGAGGGGCCGCCCTCCAGATTGCGACGCAGGCGGGCGCGGCTGTCGGTCCCGTCCAGCTCATGATCGGTGAGCTCGACATTTGCCGGCAGGTCGGCCTCGGTCTTGATCGTCAGCAGCGGATCTTCGCGGGCGGGCAGGATCAGGCCCGGATCGATCCCGAGACGATGCGCCAGGCGTTGGATCAGGCCCCGGGCGTCGGCCACGGAGGCCGAACGATGTGTCTCGCCGACCGTTTCGCCGTCGCGCCAGATCGACAGGCCGTCGCGGCGCCAGTAGAGCCCCAGGGCCCAGCGCGGCAGGGGTTCCCCCGGATACCACTTGCCCTGCCCATAGTGGAGCATCCCGCCGGTCCCGAACCGTTCGCGCAGCCGCAGCAGCAGCTGCTCGGCGATGATCGGCTTGGTGGGGCCGGAGGCGTCGATGTTCCACTCGGCGGATTCGAAGTCGTCGATGGATACGAAGGTCGGCTCGCCTCCCATGGTCAGGCGCACGTCCTGGCTCTGCAGGTCTGCCTCGACCCGGTCCCCCAGGGCGTCCAGGGCGCTCCAGTCCGTCTCCTCGAAGGGACGGGTGATGCGGATCGGCTCGACGATTCGCGTGACGCTCATCGCGAAGTCGAAGTGGTCGGCGGGCCGGCTCGCGCCCCCGGTGATCGCCGCGGCGGAATTGTAGTGCGGCGAGGCCGCGAGCGGGATGTGGCCTTCGCCGGTGAGCAGGCCGGAGGTGGCGTCGAGGCCAATCCAACCCGCCCCGGGAATATAGACCTCGGCCCAGGCGTGCAGGTCGGTGAAATCGGTCTGGGTCCCCTGGGCCCCTGAGACCGGATCGATGTCGGCCTTCAACTGCAGCAGGTAGCCGGAGACGAACCGGGCGGCCAGGCCCAGGCGGCGCAGAACCTGGACCAGCAGCCAGGCGCTGTCGCGGCAGGAACCCGACCCGAGGGACAAGGTGGCGTCGGGACTCTGCACCCCCGGCTCCATGCGCACCACGTAGGAGACGGCGCGCTGGATCTTGGCGTTCAACCCGACGATGAAGTTGACCGTCCCCTGGCCGGCCGGGCGAAGATCGGCGACCTCGGCGTCCAGCAGCGGGCCCCCGTCGTCGGCCACCAGATAGGGCGCCAGGTCCTGGGCGAGATCCGGCGGATAGGCGAAGGGCAGGGTCTCGGCATAGGGTTCGACGAAGAAGTCGAAGGGATTGACCACCGTCATCTCGGCGGTGAGATCCACCTCGATGCTGCACTCTCGGGTCGGTTGGGGGAAGACCACCCGCGCCAGCCAGTTGCCGTGGGGATCCTGCTGCCAGTTGATGAAGTGCGCCGCCGGCGTGATCTTCAGCGAATAGCTGGTGATCGAGGTGCGGGTGTGGGGCGCGGGGCGCAGGCGCACCACGTGAGGGCCGAGTTCCACCGGTTCGTCGTAGCGATACCGGGTGACGTGGTTCAGCGCGGCGATGACCGACAGCTTGGTCTCCTCTTGGCGATGGCCCCCAGCCTTAGCCCACCCCGGGAGCCTTGTGGGGAACTTTACCGCCGCGCGGGAACAGGTCGAGCCTTGGTGCGCGTGGCGGGTGCGCCTGGAGGCCGGGGGCGCAGAAAAAGCAGCAGCGGGGTCCGGCGAGGCGGAATATCAGGCTACCGCCATCCGCGCGGCGCCCTCGCTGGTGTCCGCCGCCGTCGCCTCGACCTCTTCGGTGATGACCTCGAACCGGGTCAGTATGGCTTGGCCGAAGGTGTGGGTGATCGCCACGTCGGCAGCGTCGCGGCCTCGGGCGACCACCACGCGCCCGATGCGCGGGATATTGTGGCGGGCGTCAAAGGTGAACCACTCCCCTTCCAGATAGGCTTCGAACCAGGCGCTGAAATCCATGGGCGCCGTGCTCGCCGGCACGCCGATATCGCCGAGATAGCCCGTGCAGTAGCGGGCCGGAATGTTCATGGCGCGACACAGGGTGACGGCGAGGTGGGCGAAGTCCCGGCACACCCCGACCTGCTCCTCATGGCCCTCCGCGGCGGTGCGGGTGGGCCGGGCGTTGTGATAGCCGAAGGTGATGCGGTCGTGGACATAGTCGCAGATCGCCTGGACGCGCGCCCAGCCCGGCGCGACACCGCCAAAGGTGCGCCAGGCCAGGTCGCCGAGCCGATCGGTCTCGCAGTAGCGGCTGGGCAGCAGATAGGGCAGGGCCTCGACCGGCAGGGCCTCCACCGGAAGCTGCCCGGCGCCCGGCGCCTGCCGGTCCCGCAGGCCGCTGTCGCGAACCACGAACTCGGCGGAGAAGGTGATGGGCCCGGCGGGCGCCAGGACGCGGGTGGCCAGGTTCCCGAGCGCGTCCTGTTCCCGGGTGACTTCGGCCCCGGCGTCGGTGCGCAGCTTGTCGTCTGTCACCAGGTCACCCCGGCGATCGGGATGGACGCTCAGCAACAGGTGGATGGGCATGGGGTTCAGGCAGTCGAACCCGATGCGGTAGCCGGCTCGGATCAGCATTGGCGGTCTCTGGCGGTGTTGACCAAGGCGGCGGCGAGCCGCCCCGGTTGGCGTTGAGCATTCCGGACGAACCGGTCCCGCACCAACGCCAAACGCCGCGGCTCCGTTCCGGCGGCCAGACCCCTGGCTGCGCCGGCCTTGGCGGGGACATCTGCGGGTCAGCGGCCATGGAAGAGACGGATGTCACTCCGCCTCTCCAACGACGCGATAGGGCTCAACCGCGGGGCGCCGCCAGGTTCACCGACGGCTGATGCGAGCGCGTGCTTCCAGCTCTCCGATCCGGCGCAGCAGGTATGTGCTGTCATCGGCCGACATCGTCATGCGAGCGTAGGCGGCTTCAAGGCGGGCGAGATCGCCGTGCGTCTCACGGATGTCCAACGCCTCTCGCCGCGTGATGGCGCCTGATCGCTCATTGGCGGCCACGGCGGTGAGGATCTCAGCCAGACGGACGCGCGGGCTCATCGCCGGGATGGGAGCCTGGGGGCCGTCGCCAAGGCGCTCGTCCAGAGCGTCCAGACGCGCGTCGAGGTCTTCCCGCTCCCGGGCGCTGATGCCGTCGCGCGCGATGGCGGCTTCAAACTGGATCAGGGCCTGATAGTCCGCGCGTAGCCGCGTGGCCTGGGTGCGCGTCATGCGTCGGGTGGCGACGGCGGCGTTTACTCTGGACTCAAAATCCGCACGACCGTCTGCGACGCTCGTGCCGGTGTCCTCGTAAGCCTCACCGGGCTGGCTGAGCCGCTGTGTGATGGCGCCATAGCGTTCGCCCAGGTCGGCGCGTTCCTGCGCCGTGAAGCGCCCATCAGCCGCATACTGGTTCTCGAGCATGACGAGGTTCGAGAAGTCCGCCCTCAGGCGGTTGGCGGAGCCCGTGGACAAGGCGCCGGCGCGGACATCGCCATCGAGCCGCGCCTGAAACTGACCCTGAGCGGTGCTCAACGGCCTTTCGCCACGCTGCCACCGGGCGTCCAGAGAGGTGCCTTGACCGAGCAAGGCCTCGAGCACCTGGCCAAAGCGCTCCTGATTGCTGCTCTGCGCCAGGGCCGCGGGAGCCGGCGACAGAGCTAGGGCGAAGGCGGCGGCGGCGGTTAAGGATTTCAGCGACAACATGAGTTCTACCTTTTCGAGCGCAGGAGTCGGGACGATGCACATGCTTCGGACTGGGGAGCTCTGCTGCAACGCGGCGTGGGACTGAGAGAAATGATGCGCCCTTGAATAGGAGCGCCTCACCCTCAACGCGCAGCTTGGCCATAGGCTCCCAGGCCTAGTGCGACTGTCCCCGTTCAACCCGAATTTCACAGGAGCTATTGGACGCTGTCTCGCGCAGATGGCCACGAAATGGGCCTTGCGCCACGGCCGGCGTCAGCGTGGCCACGCTCCGAGACGGGGAGTCGTCCGATCCCCCACCGATCCTCCGGCAGGGCAAGTCCGCTATCGCGATAGGTAGCGGGGCGGCCGCAAGGCCGCCCCGTCTGGCGTCCTCAGGAGAAGACGAAGTCGCCGCTGCTCAGGCTGGCCAAGTTGACGCCCTGCAGGGTGATCGAGTGGGCGGCGTCCAACGCGATCACCACCGAGCTCCCGACCTGGGAGGCGTGGCTCATCAAGTCCCCAAAGCCGCCCACCAGTGTGTGGTCGATCTGGATGCTGTCGTTCTGCGCCTTGAAGTCGGTGATCGTGTCGTTGCCAAAACCAGCGCCGAAGACGAACCGGTCAGGACCGTTCCCGCCCGTCAGGATGTCATTGCCGGCCCCGCCTGAGAGGGTGTCGGAGCCATTCTCGCCGGAGAGTTGGTCGATGCCCGCCCCGCCGAACAGCTGGTCACCGCCGTTGCCGCCAAAGAGGTTGTCGGCCCCGCCGGCGCCGTTGACGGTGTCGTCGCCGTTGCCGCCCTCGATACGCTCGTCAGCCTCGGTTCCCGACAGGGCGTCGGACTTCACCGTGCCCAGGATATTGGCCCCGTTGGCGACGCCGCCAACCGTCACGCTGACCGTCGCGGTGCTGGTGGCGCCTGCGGTGTCGGCCATCACATAGGTGAAGCTGTCGGCGACTGTCTGACCGGCGGTCAGCAGGTCCTGGCTGTCGGCGTCGGCGGTATAGACCACCTTGCCATCGACGATGGCGACACTGGCGCCGCTGGTGGTGGTGGAGACGGACACCAGGGTCTTGGCGTCGCCAGCGTCAATATCGGTGTCATTGGCCAGGACGTCCAAGGTCAGCGACTGGTCTTCCAAAACCGAGCCCGCGTCGGCCAGGGCGACGGGCCCGTCGTTGACGCCGGTGATGGTCATGGTCACCGAGGCGGTGCTCTCGGCGCCGGCGGAGTCGCGGACCGTGTAGGCGAAGGTGTCGGTGGCCGTCGCGCCGGCGCTCAGCGATTGGAAGGCCGAGCCGATGGCGTAGCTGACGGTTCCGTCGGCGTTGGCGGTCGCCGCCCAGATCGTGCCGGCCGTACCGACCGAGACCAGGGTCTTGGTGTCGCCGGCGTCAACATCGGTGTCGTTGGCCAGGACGTTGAGCGTCACGGCCGCGCCATCCTCGGTCGCCGCGCCGCTGTCGGCCACGGCCACAACGCCGTCATTGACGCCGGTGATGGTCATGGTCACCGAGGCGGTGCTCTCGGCGCCGGCGGAATCGCGGACCGTGTAGGCGAAGGTGTCGGTGGCCGTCGCGCCGGCGCTCAGCGATTGGAAGGCCGAGCCGGTGGCGTAGCTGACGGTTCCGTCGGCGTTGGCGGTCGCCGCCCCGATCGTGCCGGCCGTATCGACCGAGACCAGGGTCTTGGTGTCGCCAGCGTCAACATCGGTGTCGTTGGCCAGGACGTTGAGCGTCACGGCCGCGCCATCCTCGGTCGCCGCGCTACTGTCGGCCACGGCCACAACGCCGTCGTTGACGCCGGTGACAGTCATGGTGACGGTGGTGGTGCTCGTCAGGCCCGCCGTGTCTTTCATGGTGTAGCTGAAGGTGTCGGTGGCCGTTTCGCCGGCTTTCAGCGCTTGGAAGTTGGCGCCCGGATTGTAGCTGACGGTTCCGTCGGCGTTGGCGGTCGCCGCCCCGATCGTGCCGGCCGTGTCGACCGAGACCAGGGTCTTGGTGTCGCCGGCGTTGGCGTCGGTGTCGTTGGCCAGGACGTTCAGCGTCACCGCCGCGCCATCCTCAGCCGCCGCGAAGGCGTCAGCGACGGCGACCGGCGCCATGTTGCTGGGGCCGAAGGTGGCGTTGAGCGAGATGTTGTCCAGGCCAAAGGCGCCAGGGCCGGTGAAGTTGGCGGGGATGATCTCGACGAAGGTCAATTGGTAGTCGCCCGCGCTGAGCGCATTCAGGGTCGCGCCGATGTCCAGCGACACCTGGGTGACGGGGCTCCAGGCGGAATCCCGGAACGGAGCCACAAAATGATAGAAGCTGGCCTTCGTGGCGCCGCCCTGGGTGAGCAGGACGTCGAAGGTGCGAACCGCGCCGCTGTAGCTGGTGGTGGAGGCGAAATCGAACTTCAGGATCGCCGAGGACACCGTCTCCTCGATGTGGATCGTCTGGGACAGCTTGAATTGGCCAGGGCTGCCGTCGAAGCCGTTGAAGGCCGTGAAGCCGCTGATTGGGGTGGCGGCGCCGCCGGCGACATTGCGCAGGAACCAGGCCGGCTGGCCTGACGTGGAATACTCGATATCAGTATTGCCGCTCCCACCGAACGAGGCCTGATACGGATTGGCTTGGTTGCTGGTCGCGGTCCATCCCGCGAAAGAGCCCGTGCTGAATCCGCCGTTTGTGATCAGTTCGCTCATAGAAATTTGCCCTTAACAGAATCGGCCCGCTCAGCGGGCTGTTACACGAATATGTCGGGCGAACGACTAGATGCAGCTCTCAATTATTCCAAATCAAAATCCACATTAACTGCAATTTACCCGCCTTGCGGGAATATTAACTGAATCTAATCTGAAACCGTACCAGAAAAAGCCACCCCGTATCGGCCCCCAATCAACCTTGTGTTGGTGGATGCAATTTCAGGTGGATTGGGTCCGCTTCTCAAGCGTTGCGGCGCCGTGCGCCGGTTCGCGCTGACTGAAGCTTGGGCTGACAACGCTGGTGAGGGCCTTGCGCGCCACGCGCAGAAAAGGGCTCTCGGCCGGCCAATGGGCGAAATAGGTCGACCATCCAGCCAGAGGGGGGCGACCTGAACGGATGGTCACGTCTTGAGCCGTAAGTCGCCGCAATATCGCCGCAGAGACCTCATCATCAGTAATATCGCGTCACGGGCGAAATAAAGCGTGGCCATTGGGCAGAAAACCGGCGTTACATTTGTGTGCGGGACAGTGTTTCGTGTGTAGCGAAGCATGTCCGTATTCTAATCCGCGCCCGCATCAGGGAATAAATTAGCGTGACTATTGGATCATATGAAGACTTCTGGCGCGCACTTGGCCAGAACGAGTCCGGAAACAACTATTCGTTCGTGAGCAGCCTCGGCTATCTCGGTCGCTTCCAGTTCGGGGAAGAGGCGCTTCAAACGATCGGCTTCTACAATGGAGACTCAACCTCGACGATCGACTTCACAGGGAGCTGGACGTCCAAGGCCGGCGCCTTCGGGGTGTGGGACAAGTCGAGCTTTCTGAATTCGCCGGCGGCCCAGGACGCGGCCACACAGGCCTGGTTCTCCAAGGTCAACGAGGATGTGACCACCCTGGGCCTCAAGTCTTACATTGGGCAGTGGATCGGCGGCGGACCGATCACCGAGTCCGGACTGGTCGCCGGAGGGCACCTCGTCGGCGTCTGGGCCTTGAAGTCCTTCCTGGAGTCCGGGGGCCGCATCGACACACCGGACGGCTACAACACCCCCGTCTCGGAATATGTTCGCCGCTTTGGCGGGTACGACACCCCGTTCTCGCCGGGCGGCGGCGTGCAGCCGCCGGCGCCCACAGGCGACCAGGTGCTCACCGCCGCCTATCCGGGGGCGTACCTCGCCGGGGGCGCGGGCTCCGACACCCTCAATGCGAGCCAGGGCGGCGACCAGCTGACCGGGGGGGCGGGCGCTGACACCTTCGCCTTCAAGGCCATGCCCTGGAACGCCGGCCGGATCACCGACTTCCAGGTGGGGACGGACAGGCTCGACCTCTCCGCGCTCTACGCCAATGGCTATCGCGGCGCGAACCCCGTGGCGGATGGCTATGTCACCTTCGCCGCGGACGGCCAGGGCGGCGCCAAGGTCATGCTGGACGTCGACGGGCCTGCTGGCGGCAGCGCCATCCAGTACCACGTCGTCTCACTGCAGGGGGTCGCTCCTGGCGGACTCAACGCCGCCAATGTGTTCGGCGCAACGACCTCCCAGCCTGGGGCGCCGACCGCCGGCGGGGGGCAGATCCTGACGTCGGCCTATCCCGGCGCGACGCTCGCCGGCGGCTCGGGCGCCGACGTCCTCAATGCGAGCCAGGGGAGTGACAGGCTCACGGGGGGCGGGGGCGCCGACGCCTTCGCGTTCAAGGCGATGCCCTGGAGCGCGGGTCGGATCACTGATTTCCAGGTGGGAACCGACCGCCTCGACCTCTCGGCGCTGTACGCCAATGGCTACGGGGGCTCTGATCCGGCAGCCGACGGCTATATCCGCCTCATCGCCGACGCCGGGGGCGGCACAAAGGTGATGATGGACGTAGACGGCTCCGCGGGCGGAAGCACGATCGCCTACCACGTGGTGACTCTGGAAGGGGTCTCGCCAAACGGCCTGTCAGCGGCCCAGGTCCTGGGCGGCGGCCCCCCGGCGCCAGCCGCCGGCGGCGCAGGCCGCGTCTTAATCTCGGACTACCCGGGCGCTCCGCTCGCGGGGGGCGCGGGCGCCGACACCTTGCAGGCCAGCCGCGGCGCCGACCAACTGACCGGCGGCGCCGGAAGGGACCATTTCGTCTTTGGCGACCCGCCCTGGAGCGCGGGACGCATCACCGACTTCCAGCCCGGAGTCGATGTCCTTGACCTCCGGCCTCTGTTTGCGCAGGTCGGATATCGGGGGGGCGATCCCAGGGCGGACGGATATCTGCGCCTGGAGGACAACGGCCATGGCGGGACAAAAGTCCAGTTCGACTCAGATGGCTGGGGGTCCGGCAACCCTTGGTCCACCACCGTCACCAACCTCGACGGGGTTAAGCCAGCGGCCCTGAGCAGCTCGGACTGGCTTTTCAACTAGCGCAATTCACCAAGTCTCAGGCTCACCTAGGCTTCATCCATCTCGCCGCCGCCATGATCTGGCGGCGCTGAATGTCGGTGCGATCTAGGTCAGCCTGGCGCTTTGGTCGCGGTCGGCGGCCATGCGGCGGCCGATGGCGTCGAAGAGCAGATTCATGGCGACGGGTTTCAGGATGACGTCGTCGGCGCCGGCGGAGGGGCGGTCCTCGCGGGTGTTGAGGCCGGTATCCGCCGTCACCAAAATGACCGGGAGCTTGGCCTTGGCGTCTTCGCGGGCGCGGATGTGGCGGATCGCCGTGAGCCCGCCCATGCCAGGCATGCGCAGGTCCATGAGGGTCAGGTCGTAGTCGTTCTCGGCGATCATGCTGAGGCCGGTCTGGCCCTCTGGGGCCTCGGACATCTCCAGGCCGGCGAGCCCGCTGGCAAGGGCGACCGTCGGTCTAACCTGTGCCCTCAGGTGGATATGTCGGGGCGTCGCGCATCCCTGAGCGGTCGCCGGCCGTAGAGTCGGAACATGTGGAAACAGCGATCGTTAGGGCATGGCCTACTTGAAGCAGGTGCTTCCTGGAGCGGCGTCGTTGATCAGCCAGCTAGGGAGCCGGATGGCGTATGAGTGAGGCTCCCCATACGCAGCTGCGGCCATTCGCGCCTGCCCCGGTTCATTCCGATTGGATCCTCGCCATCGCCGATGAGCAGGACCGGAGCTCCTTCGTGGCGCTTTTCCATCATTTCGCGCCGCGGCTGAAGGCCTACCTCCTGCGTCTGGGGATGCCGGGGAATGTCGCCGAGGAACTCGTGCAGGAAACCATGCTGCTCGTTTGGCGCAAGGCGGGGCAGTTCGATCCCGCTCGCGCGACCCCGTCGGCCTGGATCTACACGATCGCCCGGAACCTGCGCATCGACATGCTGCGGCGGGAACGAAACGCCAATGATCCCCGCTTGTCCGAGCCTGAACAAGCGACCTGCTCGCCGGAGCAGGAGCTTGACCTGGTTGAAAGCGAGCGGAGAGTGCGGCATGCGTTGGATGTCTTGCCGGCCGATCAGGCGGCGCTCCTGCGGCTTTCCTATTTCGAGGACCGTTCGCACGCCGAGATCGCCGATCACCTTAGGCTTCCTCTTGGCACGGTGAAATCCCGATTGCGGCGGGCGGCGGCGCAGCTCCGTGAAATCCTGAGTGACAGATATTGAGTATCGAGACGCATCCACAGGCCTCGCTCCTCGCGGCCTACGCGTCGGGCGCCGTGCCCTTGGCGCCCGCCCTGACGATCAGGTGTCACCTGACCACCTGCGCCGCGTGCCGCGCGAAGGTCGCTCTGATGGAAGAGGCCGAGGGACAGCTGCTGGACTCCCTGCCTCCAACCCCGATGTCGGTGGGCGCTCTGGACCGAGTGATGGACCGTCTCTCGGCCGAGGCACCCGAGCCGGCTGCGCGCCCCGGGGAGCTGTTGGGCGACGTTCTTCTCCCCCCTGCCATTGCGGAGGTCGGGGTGGCGTCGCGTCGCTGGATGGGCCCAGGACTTTGGACCGCCCATCTGAGGCTTCCGCCGCAGGACAATTGGCGCGCCTTCATCCTGCGCGCACCGGCCGGACAAAAAATCCCGCAACACCGCCATGTCGGGCATGAGTTCATTACCGTCCTGCAGGGCGCCTTCAGCGATGGGGTGTGCTACGGCCCAGGCGACTTCGTGGAAAGCGAGCCGGACAGTCGGCACACGCAACAGGTAACCCCTGAGGGCCCCTGCGCCTGTCTTGTCGTCGTTCAGGGCCAGATCGAATGGCGTGGCATGGGTAGGCTCGTGACGCCAATGCTCGGGATCTGAAGCCGTGACGCGAAGCCAGGCCCTGTCACGTGGGATGGACATGGTCGGGGCGACGCCGCGGTTGCGCCGACCATGGACAACGGTCGCCGTCAGTCTGCTGCTGCATCTCGTGCTCCTTCTGCTGTTCCTGCGCGAGGCGCCCTCGGAACCGCTCGGCCCGTTTGAGCAGGCGGGGGTGAGCGTGGCCCTGTTCGACGGTCGTGATCGAGACTCCGCCGCCGCGCCGGTCCTGACCTCGGTGGTAAAGACGCGCGCCAGGTCAACGCCGCCGCAGGTCGAGGTGAAGCCCCCACCGCCGAAGTCAGACATCGAACCGATCTACGAGCACAGCCTGCCGCCCGTCGATCCCACCGCCGAACCCTTCAGCCTGGACGGTGAGGTCGCGCTCTCCGTGGCGGCCGCGGCAAGCGCGGCGAGCGGCCAGGCCTGCGACCTGAGTCAGTGGCTTCAAACCGCCTTGCAGAACAATCCCCAGTCCCAGGTCGCCCTGGCGCAAATCCCGCGGCCGGCGCGATCGGTCGCCAACGCCATGATGCTCTGGAACGGGCGCTGGGTGGAGATGCCTGCGGCCGCCGGCGGGTTGCAAGCGCTGCGTGCCGCGGTGCTCGCCGGCGTGGCCTCGGCCCCTGCGGCCTGCCGCTCGGAGGTCATTCGGGGGCCGGTGCTGCTGACCTTGGCCGACCCGGCGGGCTCCACGATCCTGGCCATCGGCTCTGGAGAATGGCGCTGGGACGACCTGCGCGCCGACGACCCGACCGCCTCTACGCGTTAGCCGGAGGGCGGGGCGAGCCGCCTGTCAAGTCTGAAAACTTCCTTCCGCAGCGACATATTTTCACAGCGTGGAGATCCAGTCGCACGCCGCCTTCGTAACGCTTTTCAAACCACCCCACCCCCGATCGCGGGGCGCAGGGGAAGTCGGGCGCTAGGTCCGCGGCGGAGGCTGAGACATGAAAAAACGCGTTGGCTACCTGATGGGAACCGCGGTGATCACCGCCCTGATGCTGGGGTCTGGTCCCTCGCTCGCTTCAAGCCACCGCGAGGCGCCGAACGTCACCAAGATGCCGAAAGTGGACAGCACCGACTTCTACATGTTCCGCAGCTATGAGCCGGGCCGGTCGGCCTTCGTGACCTTCATCGCCAACTACCAGCCGCTCGAAATTCCGGGCGCCGGGCCGAACTACTACACGATGGACCCTGACGCGATCTACGAGATCCACATCGACAATGATGGCGACGCCAAGGAAGACCTGACCTACCAGTTCAAGTTCAACAACATCCTGCGCAACGGCGGCAAGGGCATCACCCTGAACATCGGCGGCAAGGAGCTGCCGATCGCCCTGCGCCACGCCGGTCAGGTCACCGCGGCCGACGACGGCGATCTCGGCGAGGTCGAGGACTACACCATCACCCAGATCACCGGCGACCAGCGCGCCGGCACCCGCGCCACCGTGACGGCGGCGAATGGCGGGGCGACCAGCTTCCGCAAGCCCTTCGACAATGTGGGCAAGAAGACGACCCCGGACTACCCAACCTACGCCAACCAGTACATCTACAGCATCGCCGTCCCGGGCTGCGCAACGCCGGGCCGGGTCTTCGTCGGCCAGCGCGCCGAGGCTTTCGCCGTCAATCTTGGTCCGACCTTCGACCTGATCAACTATGTCCCGATCGACGGCGCCTCCTTCCCGGGCGGCATCACCCAGAGCCGGCAGAATGATGACCTGGTCGGCAAGCTGAACGTCACCTCCATCGCCCTGGAGCTGCCGATCGCATGCGTCACCGGTTCGGGCAACGGCGTCATCGGCGCGTGGCAGACGGCGGCCCTGCCGCAAGCCCGCCTGCTGAACCCCAAGGCCAGCTACGCCAACATGTCCCAGCAGGGCGGCGCCTATGTGCAGGTCTCGCGGCTCTCGGCTCCGCTGGTCAACGAGCTGGTGATCGGTCTGCCGCAGAAGGACACCTTCAACGCCGCCAAGCCGACCGGCGACGCGGCCCTGGCCGACTACGTCACCAACCCAACCTTCCCGGCGATCGTCGATCTTCTTTTCCGCGCTCCGGTCAACGCGACCCTCGGCACAAACTTCAGCAACATCGCGCCGTCCAACCTGCCGCGAAATGATCTGGTGGCGGCCTATCTCACGGGCATCAAGACGCTCAACCAGCAGAAGACCGTGACAGGATCGGAAATGATGCGCCTGAACACGGCGGTCAACCCGACACCTCGCGACCAGCAAAAGACCTTGGGAGTCGCGGCGGACGATCTCGCCGGCTTCCCCAATGGTCGCCGGCCGGGCGATGACGCCGTCGACATCACGCTGCGGGTGGCCATGGGTCGCCTCTGCTACCCGGTTCCGATCAACGGGGTGCAGACCGATCTTGGCCTCTGCAAGCCCGCCGACGCCCCCGTGGGCAACGCGCCGCTCACCGACGGCGCTCCGATCAGCGCCGCCGAACTGCAGAACGTCTTCCCCTACCTGAACTCGCCGCTCTCGAACTCGCCGCGCACCCTCGGCACGTCAACCATCCCGAACCCCTAGGAGTTCATTGCCATGAAACGCACTCTATTGACGGCGGCAGGGCTGGCGCTTCTCGCCCTGTCAGTCTCGGCTTGCGGCGGCGGCGGGGGGGGTGGTGGTCTCGGCGGCGGTACGACAACGCCGCCTCCGGCCTCGTTCGCATCGCAGTTTGGCGCGGGCTTCGGTGCGGCGTTCGGCGCGAGCGCCAACACCGATCCGCGTGACCTGGCTGCGGCCGATGTCATCGCCCCGAGTCTGACCGCCGAACCTGTCCCCCTGCCGGGCACCTAGCCCTGCTCCGCGCCAGGACCATCGAAACGGGCGTCGCCGGAGGACCATTCCTCCGGCGGCGTTGCCGTGCGCGGGCCCTGGCCGCGTTGATCCTCGGGCTCACGGGCGCGGTGGCCACCCCCAGCTTGGCGCAGGTCATCGAAATTGGCTCGGACGGCGCCGCGACCCTCCATGCCGGGCCCTCGGTCTTCACGCTTGAGGGCGCTCAGCCGATCGGTGTCACGCCTGGCCCACCGACAAACCCTGGCCGCGCGGAGGTCGTCCAGATGATCGCCGACGCCGCGCGCCGACATGAGGTCAGTGTCGATTTGATCACCGAGGTCGCCCGCCGCGAATCCGGCTTCCGCCAGAGCGCGGTGTCCAATCGCGACGCGGTGGGGGTCATGCAACTCACCGCCGGCGCCGCCCGCGAGGTCGGGGTTGATCGCTACGACATCAGCCAGAACATCCTGGGGGGGACGGCCTATCTGCGACGCATGCTCAACCGCTACGGGGGCGACGTGAGTCTGGCGCTGGCGGCCTACAACGCAGGCCCCGGCGCCGTGGACCGCTATCGCGGCATCCCGCCCTTCCGCGAAACCACCGCCTATGTCGCCGCTATCATGGCCCGGCTGTCTCAGAACGCCTTGTCCGACACCGCCCTAACCGTCACCGGCCGATAGGAGCCTGACCATTCACACTCCCCGAAATCTCCGAGCATCGGCCTTGGCCCTGACCATGACGTTCCTGGCTCAGGGCGCCCAGGCCCAGAGCCTGGATCCCTCCGGCTCCAACGTGATCGTCGGCGCTCTGTCCTGGATGCAGGGCACCCTGATGGGCACTGTCGCAACCGTCGCCGCCGTGATCGCCATCGCCGCGGTGGGCTTCATGATGCTGACTGGCCGCCTCAACTGGCGCTACGGCGCGACAGTCATCCTTGGCTGCTTTGTCCTGTTCGGCGCCGGCGCAATCGTCTCGGGCATCCGCCAAGCCGCGACAGGCTTCTGACCCATGACCGCGCAGCTCGACCGCGACGTGGTGTTCGGAGCCCTGACCCGGCCGCAGATGTTCGCCGGCGTCACCTATAGCTACTTCGTGCTCAACGCCGTCGTGACCGCCGAGCTGTTCCTCATCACCAAGTCGCTGTGGGCCGTGCTGGCGGCCATCGTCATCCACGCCATCGGCTATGTGGCCTGCCTGCGCGAGCCGCGGATTTTCGAGTTGTGGCTGACCAAGGTCAGCCGTTGCCCACGGGTGCGCAACTGGTCGGTGTGGCGATGCAACTCATACCAGCCATGACGGCGCAGCCCGACCTCCGACCCAAGGCTCGGCAGGCCGACCCGCGACGGGAGGCAAGCGCGGGATCCCGGCTGCCCTACGGCCGCCATGTCGACGACACCACGCTCGCGACGCGCGACGGGATGCTGATGCAGGTGATCCACCTGGCGGGCCTGTCCTTCGAGACGGCCGACACCGACGAGATTAACTACCGCAAGGCTCTGCGGGACGGGGCCCTGCGCGCCTTCGCCAGTTCCCGTTTCGCCATCTATCACCACGTGATCCGGCGGGAGGCCGCCGCCGCGAGTGAGGGCGAATTCAACGACGACTTCAGCCGCACCCTGGACGAGGCCTGGAAACGCCGGCTGAGCACCAAGAAGCTCTACGTCAACGAGCTGTTCCTGACCCTGATTCGCCGCCCCACCCAGGGTCGTGTCGGGCTGATCGAGGGCGCGATCCGCGCCATCACCGGAGCCGCGGATCCCGACCAAGGTGCGACGGCGCTCGCCAACGAGCAGCGCGAGTTGAACGCCGCCAGCGAGTCCCTTCTCGCCAGCCTCGCCCCCTATGGCGCACGCCTGCTGAGCGCCTATGACACCCCGGCCGGGCCCTGCTCCGAACCGCTGGAGTTCCTGTCGTCGCTCTATAACGGCGAGATGCGTCCGGTGCTGATGCCTCGATCGGACCTGGGGCGGCACATTCCGTATCGCCGCATCAGCTTCGGTGCCGAGACGGTGGAACTGTCCCGCGCCGGGGCGCTCGATCGCAGTTTCGCCGCGGTGATTTCGGTCAAAGAATATCCGCCACAGACCACGCCGGGCATGCTGGACGACCTGCTGCGCCTGCCGCACGAACTGGTGATCAGCCAGAGCTTCGGCTTCGTGGACCGGCAGGCCAGCCTGGACCGCATGAACCTGGCCCTGCGGCGCATGCGTGCGGCCGACGATGAGGCCGTAACCCTGCGACGCGGTCTGATCGAGGCCAAGGATGATGTCTCGGCGGGCCGGGCGGCGTTCGGCGAGCACCACCTGAGCGTGCTGGTCAAGGCGCCCAGTATCGCGGCCCTCGACGAGGCGGTGGCCGAGGTGCAGTCCAGCTTCACCGAGATGGGGGTCATCGCCGTTCGCGAAGACGTGAATCTGGAAGCCGCCTTCTGGGCGCAGTTCCCAGGCAACTTTAAGGACATCGCCAGGCGGGCCTTGATCTCGACAGCCAATTTCGCCGGCTTCGCCTCGGGTCATAACTTCCCGACCGGGCAGGCGCGGGGCAATCACTGGGGTCCGGCCGTGACCCTTCTGGAGACAACTTCGGCGGGCCCCTACCACTTCAACTTTCACAAGGGCGACCTAGGCAACTTCACCATTATCGGGCCGTCCGGGTCCGGCAAGACCGTGGTGCTCAGCTTCCTGCTCGCCCAGGCGCGGAAGTTCGACCCTCGCATCGTATTCTTCGACAAGGACCGTGGGGCGGAGATCTTCCTGCGCGCGATCGGTGGGCGCTACGACGCCATCCGCCCGGGCCAGCCCACAGGGTTCAACCCGCTGCAACTCGAAGACAACGCGGCCAACCGCGGCTTTCTGGCCGAGTGGACCGCGCGCCTTGTCAGCCAGCCGGGAGAGGTCCTCAGCCCCGAGGATGTCGAGCGCATCAAGGAAGCGGTGGACGCCAATTTCAGCCAGCAACCGGCCTACCGGCAACTGCGGTACTTCGCGGAGTTGTTCCGGGGCGACCGCCGGCCGCAAAGCACCGACCTCGCCGCCCGCCTGAGGTCATGGTGGGGGGAGGGGGAGCGGGCCTGGCTGTTCGACAACCCGACCGACGCCCTGGACCTGGAGGCGCGCACCCTGGGTTTCGACATGACCCAGATCCTCGATGACCCGGCCCTTCGGACGCCCGCCATGATGTACCTGTTCCACCGGGTGGAGCAGCGGCTCGATGGCGATCCGACCCTCATCGTCATCGACGAAGGCTGGAAGGCGCTTGACGACGAGGTCTTCCTGGCCCGGATCAAGGACTGGGAAAAGACCATCCGCAAGCGCAACGGCCTGGTCGGCTTCGCCACCCAGAGCGCGCAGGACGCCCTGGAGAGCCGCATCGCCTCGGCGATCATCGAACAGGCCGCCACCCAGATCTTCATGGCCAATCCCAAGGCCCAGGCTCGCGATTATTGCGAAGGGTTCGGTCTGACGGAGCACGAGTACGACCTGATCCGATCTCTGCCCGACACCTCCCACTGCTTCCTGATCAAGCACGGCGCCGACAGCGTGGTCGCGCGCCTGAACCTGTCGGGAGAACCCGACCTGCTCACTGTTCTTTCGGGGCGGGAGCGGACCGTGCGCCTGCTGGACAGCCTGCGCGAAGACCTGGGCGAAGACCCTGCCGTCTGGCTGCCGCGACTGCTGGAGCGCGCGTGATGGCCGGCTTCTGCCCCGCCCCTGCGCCCGACATCGGGTTGGTCCAGGGCCTGTTGTCCTCGGTCGACTGCAATGTCCGGGTGATGGCCGAGGCGGGATATGGCGCGCTCGCGCAGCCGGGCTCCTCGTTCGGCCCCGCCCTGACCGCGATACTGACCCTGTATATCGCGATCCTGGGGTTCGGCATGCTGATGGGTCGCACCCCGCTGCGGGTCGGCGACCTGACGATCACGGTGCTGAAGATCGGCGCGGTTCTGGCTTTGGCGACCAACTGGCCGACCTATCAGCGCGTGGTGTTCGACACCCTGTTCCTGGGACCCGAACAGTTGGCGACGTCGATGCTGAACGCCATCCAGCCGCCGGGTTCGGATTTGCGGGGCAATCCCTTTGATGGCCTTCAGCTGGCCTATGACGAGTTGCAGCGCTCCGCCACCTACTTCACCCAGCGCAGCCTGAGCCTCGCCTCGCCGCTTCAGGGCGGCAACGCGGGCGCCGCATTCGGCCTAACCCTGGCGTCCACGCTCATGCTGTTGATGAGTCTCGGCGCGGTGCTGGCCGCGAAGATCGTGCTCGGCCTGCTGTTGGCGCTGGGGCCGGTCTTCATCGCCCTGCTGATGTTCGACTCCACGCGGGGCGTTTTCGAGGGATGGTTGCGGGCGGCGGTGGCCTTCGCCCTGACACCTCTGTTAGCGACCCTGGCCTTGATCGTTCAACTGGTGATGATCGAGCCGCACCTGGTGCGCCTGGTTGAGATGCGAGCCCAGGGCGTCGTGGATGTCGCCCCAGCCAACGCCATCCTGCTGCTCACCCTGATATCCACCGGCGTCGCTCTCTCCCTGGGGATCGCCACCGCGATGGTGGCCACCGGCTTCCGGCTCCCCTGGCGCACGGTGGTTGCGGCCGAGGCTGGTCGCCAGGGCGCCGCCGCCATGTCGAACGAAAGGCGCGAAGCCACCGCCGTCACAGTCCCGGGCTCCTCGGCGCCCCCCCGCGCCGCCGCCGTCGCCGGCGCGGTCGCCGCCATGGAGCGGCGTGAGAGCCGGCTGGAACTTGTGAGCACCGACGGTCCCCGACGGACCTCGGTGGGCCGGGGTCGCGACGAACTTCCAGGCGCAGCCGAGCGCGCGCCGCCCCTTGGCCAGACCTATCGCCGCGCCGCCCAGCCCAGGCGGGCCGCGAGCAATGTTCGGAGAGATCGATGAAGCCTGACAAGCCGCTTCAGCGGGGCGCCTACTACGCCGAAGCCGCCTCCTGGTCCCAGGACGTGCACGGCGCGCTGCGTGCGTCCCGCCGCCTGGCCTGGATCATCGCGGGCGCCGCCGGGACTGTTGCGCTGTTCGAGGCCATCGCGCTCGCCGCCATGATGCCGCTGAAGACCGTGGTCCCCTACACCATCACCGTGGATCGCCAGACCGGCTATGTGGAGACCGCCCAGGGTCTGCGCCCGGGGTTGCTGTCACAGGACGCCGCCGTCACCCAGGCCTTCCTGGCCCAGTATGTCCTCGCGCGGGAGGGCTTCGATCCCGTCGATCTGCAGGCCACCTACCGCAAGGTGGCCCTGTGGTCAGCCGGTGAGGCCAAGGCCCAGTACCTGCGGTCCATGGCCGCCTCCAATCCCTCCAGCCCGGTCAAGATGTATGGCCGCGCCACGGTCCTGCAGCCCACCATCAAGAGCATCTCGCTGTTGTCCCCCAACAGCGCCCTGGTGCGCTTTGACTCCGAACGGCGCGACAGCGGGTCGGCCACGGGCGACCGGGCGTCCTTCGCCGCGGTGATCGGGTTCCGCTATACGGGCGCGCCGATGCGGATGGGGGATCGATTCCTCAATCCGCTGGGGTTCCAGGTGACATCCTATCGCCGGGATTCCGAGATGATCGGCTCCACCGCCGCCTCGCAGGGACAGCGCTGATGCGCGCGGTCCTGGCCCTCGTCCTGGCGATGTCGACCGCCCCCCTGGCCGTGCAGGCGGCGCAGATTCCGCGCCCCGGATCTGGCGATCCCCACATCCAGAGCGTGGAGTACGATCCGGATCAGGTGGTGCTCCTGAACGGGGTTGTCGGCTATCAGCTGATGCTGGAATTCGCGCCGGACGAGCGGCTGGTGAACGTCTCCATCGGCGACTCCCTCGGCTGGCAGGTCACTCCTAACCGGAACGCCAACCTGCTGTTCCTCAAGCCCATCGACAAGCGCGCGGTCACCAACATGACGGTGGTCACCAACCAACGTCGCTACGCCTTCGACCTGCGGGTGAGCACGGGGCGCAGCCTGGCGCGGACGCCCTATGTGGTGCGCTTCATCTATCCTCAGGTGGCGGTCGCAGCGCCGGCGCCCGAGTGGGTGGAGCCGCCTCCGGAGGTGGTCAATGCCGCCTATACGGTCACCGGCGCAGCGGAGAGCGCGCCGGTCCAGGTCTTTGACGACGGACGCATGACCTACTTCGCCTGGTCGCCGCAGGCCGCCGCCCCCGCCATCTTCGCCGTCGCCGCCGACGGCGCGGAGAGCCTGGTGAACTACGGCGTGCGCGGGGGCTACACCGTGGTGGAGCAACTGGCGCCGCGCTTCATGCTGCGCAACGGCAAGCAGGTGGCGACGGTCACCAACCAGGCCTACCGCGCCGCCGCCCTGGACCAACGGACCGCCGCCAAATGACCGATCCCCGCGCACCTGGCGCCATCTCGCCGCCGCCGATCTCCGAAGACCTGACCCGGGCCGCCGAGGCCTCAGAACCCATGGTGGGATCCACGACCCGCACGCTTCACCCAGCGGTCATCGTCGGCGGCTTCTCGCTGGTGGCCATCGCCCTGTTTCTGGTCCTCAATGGCAACCGCATGGACCGAACAGGCGCCAGTCTGGTGACCCCGACGGGCCAGCCGAGCTCCATCGCCGAGGCGTCGCCGCCGCCGCTGGAGCTGCCCTTGACCCAGATTTCCACGGGTGGCGACACAGGCCCGTTCAGCGGGCTGCCGACCCAGGTGGGGATGCCGCCACCGCCACCCCCGCCGCCACCAAACGTGTCCGCCGCCTATGTGCCGGTCTCGACGCCCAGGTTCGGCCCGTCGCAGGGCGATGTGATGGCTCGACGTCGCGCACCTTCGGTCGTGGTGGACTTCGGCGCACCCTCCGGCGAGCGCATGGTGCTGGCCCAGGCCTCGGCCGGCGGCGCCAGTCCCCAGGCCGCGGCGGCCCTGGCCGCCGGCGCCGCGGGCGGGCAGACCAAGGGGCCCGATCTCAACGACAGCGAACAGTTCGCCGAACGGGTCGGAGATGAAGAGCCGGCCCGCGCGAGGGCGACCACCCTGCGCAACCTCTCCGCCCTGGCCCCCCAGGGGACAATCATTCCGGGGGTGCTGGAGACCGCGATCAATTCCGACCTGCCCGGCTTCACGCGCGCGGTGGTCAGCCGCGACGTGCTCAGCTTCGACGGCCGCGCCGTGCTGATCCCTCGCGGCAGCCGTCTGATCGGCCAGTACAAGAGCGCCGTCGCCCTGGGTCAGTCGCGGGCGTTCATCATCTGGACGCGGGTGCTGCGCCCGGATGGCGTCTCGATCCAGATCGGTTCGCCGGGGACTGACGCCCTGGGTCGGGGCGGACTCGAGGGGGATGTCGACCGCCACTTCTTCCGCCGCTTCAGTGGTTCCATTCTGCTCTCGGTGCTGAGCGCCGGGATGGCCTCCCTAGGTGACACGCCGGCGACCCAGATCAGCATTGGCTCACCGGGGGCGGCGGCGGGTCTCGCCAGCTCGGCGGTCCAGGGCGAAAAGATTTCGCCCACCATCAAGGTGCCCCAGGGCGAGGCGATCCGCATCTTCGTGTCCCGCGATCTGGACTTCTCGGGCGTGGATCCGATCCGGTGAGTGCTGGTCCCGCCGCCGTCTATCTGAGGACCTACCTGGCGCCGCTGGCCTTTCTGCTGGAGCGCGCGGAGGTCACCGACATCTTCATCAACAAGCCTGGAGAGGTCTGGATCGAGACCGTTCTGGGCTCCATCGAACGCCATCCCGCGCCGGATCTCGACGAGACCACCCTGTGGCGGCTGGCGCGCCAGATCGCCAGCTTCTCCAACCAGGGGATCAGCCGCGAACATCCGCTGCTGGCCGCCACCCTGCCCAGCGGCGAGCGCGTGCAGATTGTCGCCCCGCCGGCGACCCGGGGTGATCTGGCGATCGCCGTGCGCAAGCACGTAGTGGCCGATCTCAGCCTGGACGACTACGACCGCGCCGAGGCCTTCGCCCATGTGCGCACCGACGGTCGCTCCGACAGCGAGGCGCTGGACGCCCAGCTGCAAGGCCTGCTGGACGCGGGCCAGCTCGCCGAATTCCTCCGGGTCGCGGTGCGGGGCCGCAAGAACATCATTGTCGCCGGCGGCACCTCCACCGGCAAGACCACCTTCCTCAACGCCCTGCTGAAGGAAGTTCCGCGCGAAGAGCGACTGGTGCTCATCGAGGATGCGGCGGAGGTGCAACTAGACCACCCGAACGCCGTCGGCCTGGTGGCTGTGCGCGGTGAGACCGGCGAAGCCAAGGTCACGGTCGAGGACCTCGTGCAGGCCTCCCTGCGCATGCGGCCCGACCGCATCATACTCGGCGAACTGCGGGGCCGTGAGGCGACCAGCTTCCTGCGCGCGGTCAATACCGGGCATCCGGGCTCCATCACCACCCTGCATGCCGACAGCCCGCGCGGGGCCGTCGATCAGCTGAGCCTTCTGGTCCTGCAGGCCGGCCTGCAGCTGACCCGGACGGAAATCGTCGACTACGTGCGCGGGATCGTGGACGTCTTCGTCCAGCTGTCGCGGCGCGACGGTCGGCGGGTCATCTCCGAGATCGTGTTCAAACAGGGCGCGGCGGCCCTGTCGTGATCAGGGCCGATCGCTTCCGTATCTTGCTGGCCTTGCGGTGCGGCGTATGGATTTGGACCGACCGCCCCGCTCCTCGCCGTGAACACCGGAGTGTGGTGCGGCGGCGTGATCGCCGCCGCCGGCGCCCCGCTGGACTTGGCCAAGGCTGCGCCGTGGGTGCTGCTCGCGCTTCCAGGCACCTGGCTCGTCGGCCGCCGCTAGGGCATCGGAGTGAAGGTTCTGGCGAGCTGACTGGCGGCGGTCGCTATCCTTGGCGCCGCTCTTCCCCACCACCACGCCGACGTCCGGCTACGTCGCTGATCACATGGATGAACATGAACACTGCCATTCGATCCTTGGGGGCTGGCGTCCTGCTGGCCGCAACGCTCACCGCCGGCGCTTCGGCCCACGACTTCTGGGTGCAGCCCGCGCAGTTCTGGCTGCCTTCCAACGGCGCGGTGCTGACTTCGCTCCAGGTCGGACACGGTCCGTCCCGCGAGCGTTGGGGCGCTGACGTCAACCGCGTGACGTCGTTCTACAGCCTTGGTCCCGCCGGCCGGACGGACCGTCTGGCGGAGCTGCGCGCCGGTGGAATGGACCGGGATCACCAGGTGCGTTTCGCGGGTCCCGGCGTCCATGTCCTGGTTCTGCAGACCAACCACGCTCAGAGCGAACTTCCGGGACCACGGTTCACGAGCTACCTGAAGGAAGAGGGGCTGACGCCGGCGATCAACCTGCGCGCCCAGCGGAAGATCACCGATCAGCCCGGCCGCGAAGTCTACACCCGAAGGGCTAAGGCCCTGGTGCAGGTCGGCGCGCCGAGCGCCCGGTTGGACGCCTTGGCGACCCGGCCGGTAGGGCTGTCGCTGGAGATCGTGCCGGAGGTGAATCCCTACGCGCCGACTGTCGGGACCAATCTGCCGGTTCGTATCCTCTATGAAGGGCGTCCCTTGGCCGGGGCCCTGGTGAAGCTGAACAACCTCGACTTCGACGGACAGCCCGTCGCAGAAATCCGCAGCGACAGCGCGGGGCGGGCGGTGTTCAATGTGCCACGCACAGGCTCCTGGCAATTGAACGTCATCTGGACCAAGCCTCTCAAGGACACCGCCAAGGCCGATTTTGACACCACCTTCTCCAGTCTCACCTTCGGGTTCCCCCGCAAAGGCGCGGCGGCGGCGGGCAACCCCTAGGCTCGGGGCGGCGCTGGCGGTGGCTGCGTGCGCGGCCACGCAGGCGCTGGCCGTCACGCCCGGCGAAGATGTCAACCTAAGGAGGCGGGTCCTGGCGGTCGTGGAGTCGACGAGCCGCGAATGGGACGCCGCCTTTCGAGCGCAAGGCGGGGCGTACGATGCGCCCAGGGTGCTGATGCTGCGGTCCCCGATCGGCCATCCCGCGCGCGGCGCCGGCTACTCACTCGGCCTTGTGGTGATCGACCTGAACGATATCGCCGCCCTCGAGGCCGTATTCGCGCAGGACAGCGCCCTCGCGGCCTTAGTGATTGCTCACGAAGTCGGACACCATGTGCAGGCATTGACGGACGGCCCGGCCAACCGGGGCGAAGATCCCGAGATTCTGGAGCTGCGAGCCGACTGTTATGCCGGCTGGTGGCTTGGCCGGGCCCATGCTCGAAGTCCCGTCGATTACCCTATCCCCAACCTTCAGCGGCGCCTGCCGGAGATGCTCGGATTGTTGTCCGTGCTGCAAGCAGGACATCTGTTAGCCGCCAGCGAAGCGGAAATCCACGGCGCCATTCCGCAGCGGCTGGAGGCGGTTCGACAGGGTATGGCGGCGGATGACCCCAAGGTCTGCGTTCACCCTCCGGGACGGACCTGACAGGATCGCGCTACGTGGACGTCCAGCTCGCCGAGGCTTTCTGGAGGACCTTATCGACCCGTGGACGCGATGGTCTGCAATGTCGGTGGCCGGCGCATGTATCTCTGGCGTGCCGTCGACCTCCCGCTGTGCCCGTGAGGCGCCAGGGGCGTCAGTTGGCTTTCATCGATGGTTTGCTGACCAAGAGGGCGCCGCCAAATGGCAGCTCGGAATTTAGGATTGAACCCGTGGCGCGCCTGCGCATCCGACTGTGCTGGCCTAGCGGACCCCTTGTGTCAGACCGCAAACCCCGTTTCGTGATTTCCATCGCGCCAGCCGGCGCCTAGGTTGGGGGCGTCAACGGGGAGGTGGTGTTGAGCGTGGTGAGCGTAGTAGGGCGTGGCGGGCCCGAGGGGAACGTGCGCCTTCTGGTGGAGACGCTCTATGCGTTGGCCGCCCATCCCGAGTCCTGGGAACACCTCATCTCTGCCCTTGAGCTGCCGCACGCCACCGACGAGCCGCCAGGACGGGTGGCCGCTGAACTGGAGGGCATTCACCATGTCTCAGCCCTGGCACGAGCGCCGGGGGAGGGGCCGCCCGACCGTGCGGCGAAGGGGATCGGCCTTGTTCTGCTGTCGCCGAGCGGCATGGTGTTGGCGTGCACGGATCTGGCTCATGACGTGCTTGAGCCCCATCTGGCTTCGGTTAAGTTGGGGACGAGGTTCCAGTTCGACCACCTCGACAACACAGAAGCCTTGCGGCGCGCGCTGGCCGAGACGAAGCGGTCAGGCCAGCAATCTATCCTGCGGCTCGAACGGTCTGCCGCCGGCCCGCCGGTGTTCTGCTTCGTGGCTGACGTTTCAACGCTCGCCGGTGACAACTCGCGTGAGCCCGCCGCCTTCGCGTTGATGTTCCCGGCGGCCCAGCCTGCACCCCAGCTCTGGGGCGTCATCGGTGAGAGCTTCGGGCTGACGGCCGCGGAGCTGCGGCTAGCGGCGAAATTGCGGGAAGGCTTGGGGCTTTCGGAGGCCGCCGAGGCGCTCGGTGTCAGCGTCAACACCGTCCGAAACCAACTTCGCGCGGTCTTCGATAAGATGGGCCTGAACCGGCAGTCCGACCTCATCCGAACGCTGACTGAGTTGGCGGCGGTTGGGGGCGCCTTGGCCGCGCCATCGGCTGTTCCGATGGAAGATGCGCCGCCGATCCGCATGGCGCGGCTCGCGGACGGCCACCGCCTGGCCTTTCGGGACTACGGACCGCAATCCGGTCGACCGGTGCTGGTGTACCACGGCGGCATGAGCTCCAGTCTCATGCCGCCTGGGAGTGGTGACCTGGCCGACTCACTGAACCTCCGGCTCATTTGCGCCGAACGTCCTGGCTTCGGCCAGTCGGATCGCCGTCCCCACTACAGCTTCGAGACTGTGGCTGAGGATATGGAGGAACTTTGCGATCGGCTCAGGCTCGATCGACCAGCCCTGTGCGGTGTCGTGTCCGGGGCGCCATTCGCCCTCGCCACCGCCCAAAGGATGGGCGACCGGGTTTCCGGTGTGTTCATCCTCGCCGGGCGCCCCCCGCGGCGGGTGGGACGGGAGCTCAGCCCTCTCAGCGAGCTGCGGGCTCGCTTCGAGAGCCACCCCTGGGTGGTGGAGACCTTCTACGCGATCCTTCGCATGCGTCTGTCCCCCGATCTTGCGCGTCGACTCGTGAAGCGTTTGGCGAGCTTTTCTGAAGCCGATCGCGCCTACTTCGAAGCCAATCCGGCGATGGCCGATTTCGTTTTCGCCTATGTCACCGAATGCCTCGCCCACGGCGGTCGTGGCATTGCAGACGAGATGACGGCGTTCCGCCGCGGTCGCAACATGACCTTAACTTCCGCTATCGCGCCCGTGGTGATCTGGCACGGCGTAGACGACCAGTTCAGCCCGATGGCGGACATCCTTGCCTTCGTTGGCGAGCATGCCACCGAAGTTCGGCCTCTTGAGGGTATTGGCCATCTGGCGCCGTTCAAGTACTGGCGCGAGATCATGCAGCGGATCGCGAGCTGAAGCGACGGTCGCGACAATGAAGGTATCCCGCGATCAGAAGGGGAGGTGAGTCCTGTCGTGCATCGCTTGCGGCGCCGGGATCGGGGCAAGGAACTGGCCGACCACAAACGTCTGGCTGTGGCCTCCGACGTCGCGGTCTACTTCTGCGATCCCCGCTCACCGTGGCAGCGCGGCTCCAGCGAAAACACCAACCGCCTTCCGCGCCGGTACCCGCCCCACGGGACCGACTTGTCTGTGCACAGCCAAGCCCAGCTCAGCGCCATCGCCCGCCAACTCAACGAACGGCCCAGAAAGACCTTGCTCTATCGAACACCAGCAGAGACCTTCGCCGAGTGTTTTGCTGCGATCAGTTGAGCCCACCACGCAAAGTGGTCGACGCCCGGTGCGAGCGAAATTTCGTAGCGTAGGAGCGGGTGGAAGCGGGGTGCGTTAGCCGGACATGTGTCACTCTTGTTTCGCTCGTGGTCGACGCGCCTTGATAGGCGGGCTTCTGGCCTTTCCCCTCGTAAGCTGCAGCGACAACGTCCAGACGGGCCGCCGTCAGATGGCCTTCGTCCCGGACTCGCAACTCGCCCAACTTGCAGATCAGGCCTGGGCTGAAATGCTCGCCAAGACCCCCGTTTTCAATAGTCCCGTGATTGCTGAACGACTGGCCAGGGTCGCGGCGCGGATCACCGGCGTCTCCGGGCGCAACGATCTCAGTTGGGAATTTGTTGTTTTCGACTCACCTGAGTTGAACGCATTCGTCCTACCCAATGGGAAGGTGGCGGTGTTTCGAGGAATGATGGAGTTCGCCACAAGTGACGATGAACTCGGCGCTGTCCTGGGACACGAAGTCGCTCACATAGTGTCGCGCCACCCCGCGGAGCGGGTGAGTCAGCAGCTGGCGGCTCAAGTCGGGATGACCTTGGCTCAGATGGCGTTCGGCGGTGAGAACGGCGAGAACGCCCAACTGGTCGCAGGTATATTCGGCCTCGGAGCCACATACGGCGTCTTGTTACCTTATTCCCGCACCCACGAACTGGAGGCTGACCGCTTGGGCGTGGAGCTGATGAGGAAAGCCGGCATGGAGCCACTCGGAGCGGTGCGCTTTTGGGAGCGGATGATCGAACGAAAGGAGAGGCAAGGCGCTCCGCCAGAAGCGCTCTCCTCCCACCCCGCGGACGAGCGACGCCTCACCGAACTCAGAGGGGCGGTGGGCGCGTCACGGTAAGGCGTCGCGATACGCTGCAGCGCAGCGCTCGATGCGCCGCATCGGCTGGCGGCCTGTTAGCGATACGGCGCTTCGCACGATGTGTGATCGCCACGACATACCCACGCCGGGCCGTGGCTACTGGGCCCAAGTCGGAAGTGGGAAGCTGACCGGATCGGTCACCTGCTTCGTCTGTTCGTCAACGCGCTGGAAAGGCGGGGCTGGACCATAGAGGACGGCGAGAAGGGACTTCGATTGGTCCCTGACGGCGAAGCGATCGGGTTTGAACTGACGGAACAGACCCTCCGTAAGCCACACAGGATCACGGAGCCGGAGAAGGCCGCGTTGGACAAGTATGAGGCCAGAGCCAAGTTGCCCTGACGGTCTGGCGGTGCGCGCAGTCGGGGGTCGAGTTGTCTCCGGTACGTCATGAGCGCTCACCGCCTCGAAGGTGCTCATTGATGATTGTGAAGGGGAGCACCAGCCCTCTGGCGCTACTGTGAGGTCAAATCATAGTTGGAGGGCCTACCTAGAAGAACGACAGTCCCATCTCTCGGGGCGCAAATACGAAGTCGCTGTATATCTGTGGTCCGGCATCCTCCCGCACGAGCTCGTAGTCGTAGGTGCTGAACAACTGAAGGACAGCGGAAATATTGTAGTTCATCACCTCAATCGCGACGATCGGGCGAATAGTTCGCAAGAGTGTGTCCGCCCCATGCAGAACTGGTAGTTCGCCACCATCCACGTCGATTTTCAGAAGCCGACAAGCAGTGAGCGCCAAGCTGTCGAGCGTGATGGAGGGTACAGGCTCTGTGCCTTTTGTCGGCGTTGCAGACACATTGGAAAAGTCTTCGCGAATAAAGTTGAAGTGCGAAGTCCCGACCTTGTCGGAGACAGCAGCTCCCAGATGGTCAAGGTTGATCTGAGCTTCAAGCTGGTTGAGGCGGACGGTTGCGCGTAGCCGGGCCACGAGGTTTGGATTGCACTCAAACGCGACGACCTTGCATGCCGCTTCCCCGGCGAAGAATACGGCGTGGTTGCCGATGTTCGCACCCACATCCAGCACGACGTCGCCTGGAGAGAGGACGTTCTGAAGGGTGCGTAGCGCGCCTTCTTCATAAAATTGGCCAATGGCATGCCGCAGCGAGATCGAGAAATTAGCTGCAGTGAAGGGGAATCGGTATGGCCGTGATCGACCGGAAACCTCGACCTCGTCTTGGTTTGACAGATAGACCTCGGCGAACTTCTGAAGTCCCTGCGATTGAATTGGCGCCAACTCCGCCACTGTCGCCCGATCGTCGATCATCATTGCACTAAGCATGGCGAGCTTTGATTGCCTGGCCACGTCTTCCACTGAACCTCTGTGGAGTTTGAAGAGAACCAGCGCTTGCTCCATCTCACCGGCGGCAAACAGCTCGGTAAAACGGCGACCTCGGATTTCCAAACCCAACGAGCCCAGAGCGTCGAGCAAGGTCAGGACCTCCGAGTGCTCTGAAAGCGCGCCAGCCAGGGCGGCAGCTACCCCAAGGTCATCAACCTCATGGCGCGGATAGTCACTGATGCGCGAGAGGGCAGCCTTCGCCTCTTCGGTGCGGTTGACCCGGATAAAAGCTAGGGCGGCATTTAGATGCTGCGCGCGTTGAAGTCGCCCGGGAGACGCGAATGCGCGGTAGATGTCGGCGATCAGCCGAAACTGTCCGCCGGAGTTCAGCGCGCGGAAGAGGGTGTGCACCGTTCCGATGGATGCAGGATCTTGCTGGTATGAAGCCAAGGCATAGGAAGTTTCCCGCAGATTGTCGCCGATATGGCGGTGGACTACCGCCAGATTGTTCAAGGCTGACGAGTCTCCCCGGCTTAAGCGATCCTGAAGTTCGGCGATAACTTCGGCCTGTTGGCCAGCTTTAACTCGCGCAATTATGTCCATCCAGCCCGGCCTTTCCTAGAGTCGGCGTCAAAGCTCGCCACGAGACCTGACCGAGATTTGCCTCATATCATGCAGAGTTTGAGCCTCCCAGAAGTGCGTCCAGAGATGCCGACGAACTGGCGGTGCGCTGGATAAGAGTTGCGCTCGATGGGGTCTGCACGAAAGAGCCAATTTCGCTCGCTACAGCCGCAGCGCAGCGACGGCCAACGTTATGAGGGAGCGGCACATCTTCAGTCTTGCATTCGATCCGATGCTCGGCCGGCTCTCAGGAATTGCCCTGGGTCAACGCCTTTGCACGTTGAATAAGACCGGCCACTAGGCGCTGGTCGTTTCCAGCCAACGGGTGGAGGGCGGCAAGCTGCCGAACTATTTCCAGTGCGCCAAGAATCCGCGTCGCGAAGGCTGCTTGCTCAGCAGCTGACGATGGCCAGGGTTCACCGCGTTCGTTCGCATCTTCATAGAGTATAGAGGTCAGGATAACCGAGCCCAAGGTTTCCACACGGTCACTTTCAAACATCTTTTCGCCGCCATCGTCGGTTTATCAATATGCTATGCAGATAAATACAGTGGCCAAGGCCAAGAAAACTAGTCGTTGTTAAAGAACGTTATCGCGGGATGACCTGCAATATTTATTTCGTGGGCTGTAAGTTCTGAAAACGTTGCCCGCATCAGTTCGGTGTAAGACTTAACCCCGCTCGCCGTTGCACAGATCAGTTTGGTTCCACCCCGTAGGAGGGACCCGGAGCGGGGAATGACCGCAACCGGGCGCAGATCCTTCGCGACACGGAGCCCATCCAAGACGCCTTCAGTTACGTCCGGATACCAGTCGTGAAGATAGTCGTCGATAACCACTACTGCCTGATCTGAGAGATGGGAAGTGGCGAGCTGGAGATCGCTCAATACTGCCCTATACGTGTGGTCTCCATCAATGTGCACAAATCTCGCTGGAGCCTGGAGCAACCTCATCCAGTCAACCGTCTTCAGGGTGGATGTGTCCTTCATAACCAGCTGAACAGTTGGGCGTCCTTCCGGTGGAAGAGCTTTGTCAATAGCTACCGATAAATCGTGGGCCATCGCGTCAGGGAATAGATCGTAGCCAATAACTCTTTCACTGGGTAGAGCGCTCAGGGCTAGGCCGACGAAAGTCTTACCTTTGAACGTTCCGATCTCAGCGAGGGAACCCTCGACCTCAAGCTTTGATTGCTGAGCAAGGATAGCGCTGATAGCGCGAGCTGCTCTTGGACTAATAAAGCCGTCAATTTGCGTCATTCCGCCACCGGGGGCGAACCAAGCTTCCTGATTAGTCATTTCGTTTCACTTTGGCTGGCGGAAAAAGTCGAGTTTCTTGGCGCGGGTGGTTGCCTAACACGCTGCCCGTGTCGCGAAAATGCCCAAGGTCTTGCTCGGGGCGAGCTGTCCCCTGCGTAACGGGCGGATTACCCAAGGACTACCCTTTTGTAGGCTCCATTAGTCTCAGTCGCCCCTCCATTTCCCGCCTGGCCGGCGCTGCTCGGTCAATGTCCCTGCTATTGCCGGGTGCATTTCCCAGGCCCGAGGTTCGCCGGGGCTCGATGGCTTGTTGGCAAACCTGGCGTCAGGCTTGGGTTGATCTGTTCACTGGAAGCGAACGCGTCCGGCAGTCGCTGGGGCTCCGGCGCCTTGGCGTGCGGTGTCGCTACTATTTCCCGGGTTTGCGCCACTGCCGGCGGTCAAGACCCCAGAGCTGACGTAGGCTGGATTGTAATATCCAGACCCTCCGCCGCCCGGCGATAACAGGCCGTCAACACCATCATCACCGGATCCGCCGCCACCACCACCATAGTAGCCGCCGCCCCCCGCGCCCGAGTTGTTGCCGTATCCCCCCTGGAAGGCTGAGCCGGGACCGCCTGTCGAATAGGCGCCTGTCCCCGCGCTGCCGCCTGCGGTCGCGGTTCCGCCCTGCCCAGGGTTTGCGTACCAGGCTCCGCCGGCGCCGGCGGCTCCCGACGAGCCGCCCCCCGCGCCCGCCCGGTTGGGATAGCCAGCGGCTTCACCACCACCACCACCGGCGATGAGAATCGCCGTGCCTCCCGCCTGGCGAATGCCGGAATACCCGCCACCGCCGGTGCCGGCTGTGCTGGCCTGCACATTCCCGCCTCCCGGGGCCCCGCCGCCGCCGACCGGCCCGTTTGGATGCACAACGCCAGGCGCGGCGACATAGAGGGAATAGCTCTGACCGGCGCTGAAGGTGATGGCCCCCTCAGCGTAGCCGCCCGCCCCGCCCAACGTGCCACCACCGCCTGCGCCCCAGGCCTTGGTCGGCACAGTGAAGGTTCGGGTGGGTGTGATCGTCCAGGTCCCGGCGGTCCCGAGGCTCAAGGGGCCATCGTCGTCCAGGTCCCAGCTGGTGTGGCCGTTTACCGCCGGGCTGATGAAGAAGTTTCGTTGATCCGTAGCGACGGTGACATTGGCCGTCGCTGCTGAACTCCCACCTCGCCCATCTGAGATCGAGTAGCTGAAGCTGTCCGCGCCCACGTACCCTGCGGCTGGCGTGTATGTGATGGTGGTCAAGCCGCTGGCGATGACTGCCGAGCCGTGCGCCGGGCTCCCGACCGTGGAGATCGTCAGGGGGTCGCCATTGCCGTCGCTGTCATTGAGCAGAGGCGAAAGGGTGGTCACGGCATTGCGGACCGCGATGGCGCTGTCGTTCGCCGCGACGGGATTGAGGTTGAGGCCAATCGTGTTCGCAAGGCTGAAGACGCCCCCCGATGTGAAGGTGTGAACTGTGTACCCGCCGACAGTGGTTACAGATCCCCCGGTCGCGGAGGCGGTGCCGATTAGGTAGCGGATGATCACCACACCAGAGCCGCCACTTCCTCCAGCCGCAGCAAAGCCAGCTCCGCCGCCGCCACCGCCGAGGTTCGCCGTGGCGTTGCCGCCGTTTCCGCTGTTCGTCCCATTTCCGGCGTTCGTTCCGCCGGACGCGGCTGACGGTCCATTGCCGTTGCTGGCGTTGCCGCCACCGCCACCGCCCGATCCATAGATTAGGCTCGCGCCGCTAATGCTATTTGCATAGCCTGCGCCGCCCGCGCCACTGGCGCCGGGACTTCCCGACGAACCCGCCGCCGCCGCGCCGCCGCCGCCGCCGGCGCCCTTTGCGGAATCCGCCCCGTAACCGGCGCCGCCGTTGTTGCCCATACCTGTTGACCCAGCACCGCCAGCGCCCGACATCGCGCCCCAGGTTCCTCCGCCGGAGCCGCCTGTGCCGCCGGTACGACGCCCGGGATCGTAGCCGGAGCCGCCGTATCCGCCGCCAATGGCGGTTATTCCCGGGCCGATGCTGCTGTTTCCGCCGCTGCCAGGGAATCCGTTATTCGCGCCACCAGCCCCACCCGCGCCAACTGTGATGGTGTAGGCGCCCGGAAGTATCGCGCCAGTGACGGAAATGACCCCACCGCCACCGCCGCCACCAGGGCTCCCGAACCACGACCCGCCGCCGCCGCCGCCGCCGGCCACCACCAAGTAGTCGAAGGATTGGCTAGAGATCGTAAGGTTGACGGTCGACGTCGCGACGCCGCCCCGCCCATCAGAGATACTGTAGGTGAAGCTGTCAAAGCCCGTGTATCCGGCCGTTGAGGTGTAAACGACGGCCTTCGATCCCGTGGTTATCGAAGCCGATCCGTGTGCCGGCGTCCCAACCGAACTGATGGTGAGGCTATCGCCTTCTGGATCGCTGTCATTCCCGAGCGGGGAAAGCGACGCTGCAACACCGTCCACCGCGGCGACGCTATCGGGGACCGCGACAGGGTTCGCGTTTGGCGTCGAACCATATCCGCTGGTCGGAGTCACCAGCCATGGGGAGCCGCCAAAGTTCGCAGTCACAGCATCGCTAACGCCAGTGATGGTTGCGGCTGGATAGACGGAGCCCACAACGGAGCTGAAGCTGATACCCGTTGATCGGGTGCCTCCGGCCTTCTGGAAATAGGCAAGCCGATTGGCGACGTCGAGTTCGACAGCGATGACGTCGCCCGGGCCAAAGGTGATGCCCGGAGCCGCCAGTTGCTGACCGGAGGCAATGATCGTGCCGTTGGGATAGAGCGCTATGCCGTTCGAGTCAGCGCCCACGTAGGTATTCATGGAGGCGGACGCGTTGACGATACCAACTCCGGGGCGCTGACCGGTTCGCTGACCGATCGTCACCTCGAAGTGCATCTTTCCGCTGCTGGCCGCCTGGGTTCCTCGCACGCTTGCATCGCCCGCGCCCGCGCCATGCGTGGCGGTGACATTACCATTCGAGAGCACGATGCTGGCCGCCTTGGTGGACGGATCCCAGGCGTTCAACGGGGGCGTAACGGTGACAGCGATTGTTGCGTTCGAGGTTCCGCCCCGACCATCGGACACCGTGTAAGTGAAGCCATCGGCTCCGAGGTAGCCTGCCGTGGCCGTATAGGTCACGTTTGAGCCGCCCAACCCGATCGTAACGGTCCCATGAGCCGGAGTTCCGACCGCGGAGACCGAGAGTGCATCGCCGTCGGGATCACTGTCGTTGAGCCTAGGGTCGAAGGTCAGCACGGCGTTTGATGGCGTCGAGGTGGCGTCGTTGACCGCAACAGGAGCCTGGTTCGCCGCCCGCACAGTCATGGAGACCGTCGCAGTGGCGCTTCCTCCCCGCCCGTCAGATATGGTGTAGCTGAAGATGTCGGGGCCGGAATAGCCGGCGGTCGGTGTGTAGAGGATAGCAGCAGCGCTGGAGACCGACGCCAGCCCGTGGCTCGGGACGCCGACCGAGCTGACAGAGAGGTTGTCCCCGTTGGAGTCCGTGTCGTTCGCGAGAGGCGATACGGTCTTGGCGGTGTCCAATTCCGTCGTCGCATTGTCGTTCGCTGCCACGGGCGCCAGGTTGGCGGAAGGATCGCCAAGGATCAGACGTCCAGGTCCCGCCGGCGCGCCCGCGCCGCCACGCATCGTGTCCGAGGCTGCGCCTGGGGAGGTGCTTGTTCCGGCGGATAGGATCGCACTGAAGACCTTGGCCGGGTCGTAGTACCCGGAGCCGCCGCCCGAGCCGTAATAGGTGTAGGGATCAGCGCCGCCGCCGCCGCCGCCATAGTAGCCGGCGCCTCCGGCCATCTGGCCGTGATAGCCGTCCGTCCCGCCAGTCCAGGCGCTGCCTGTACCGCCGGGGAACTGACCGCCGCCGCCGTTGCCGCCGCCAGTCTGAGTGCCGCCGCCGCCGTTGGCGGCCAGGCCGGCCGTCCCGCCGCCTGCGCCGCCGTGTCCGTAGTTGCCCGCCGTGCCGCCACCGCCGGCGATCAGGACCGCAGCGCCAGAAGTCGCCCGAATGCCCGAATAACCGCCCCCAAGACCATGCTCTCCGCCGCTAGTTCCGCCGGCTCCAACGTAGAGAGTGTATGAGACGCCGGCAGTCAGTGTGACATTGCCGACCGCGGCGCCACCGGCGCCGCCATTCTGGCTGTTTGACGCGTTGCCACCGCCACCGCCCCAGGTTTTGGAGGGGGCCGTGAAGGTCGTGGACGGAACGATGGTCCAGGCCCCTGCCGAGGCAAGGTTCAGCGCACCGTCGACATCGAGGTTCCAAGTCGACTTGCCGTTCACGGAGGGGCTGATGGAGAAAATTCGTGTGGCTGGAGACACAGTCACACTCACAGACGCCGTGGCGGTTCCGCCGCGGCCGTCTGTGAGTGTGTAAGAGAATACGTCAGAGCCGGAGTAGCCGGCAGCCGAGGTGTAGACCAAGGTCGCGCCGTCGATCGTGACGCTGCCTTGATTGGGCGGTGTCACGTTGACGAGGGACAGGAAGTCTCCGTCCGCGTCGTTGTCATTCGTCAGCGGCTGTATGTTGGTTGGCTGGCCGGCGTTGGCGGAGGCGCTGTCGTTGCTGGCGACTGGCGCGCTGTTCTGCGACAGCGGCGTGAAGTGATTGTAGCCCGCCGGCGGCGCATAAGCCGTCTGGCCCGCCCCGTACTTGAACTGGGCCTGCGCCGTGCAGGGGCTGTTCCAGTTCTGGACGCCAGAGTGGGGGTAGTAAGGTCCGCCGAAGGGTAGGCTTCGTGTCGCCCCCAGAACGTTGTTGCGGTAGATTCGAAGGGTTCGTGCAGCAGGGTCAAGGGCGAAACCGTAGATGTCGTTGTTGGCGCCGGCTCCAACACCTGCAGTAGCGCTGTTGGCTCCCGCCCAGGTGATTCCGTCCCAGCTGTTGACCCCAGCGTTATAGTTATTGAACCCGCCCGAATCTCTCGAGGTGCTGATGTTGTTGGTGACGCCCGTGAATATAATTCCGCAAACCTTTTTAACTTCCCAGTAAATCTTACCTGAACCAATGCCGCGGTTGAGATAAACGTTACCTGCAAACTGACTAGACGAAGAAAATGTCAAGCCAGAGATACTGAATGTGTTTGGATAGTTTGCGGGCTCCATGACCGACAGAAGCTCTGGCGGCAGGACCGTTACATTCACCGTTCCAGTCGCTACCCCACCGTGCCCGTCACTGAGGACATAGGTGAAGCTGTCAGCGCCGACATAACCCGTGGTCGCAGCATAGGTGACGGTTCCGTCCACATTGCGACTGGCGGTTCCGTGCAGGGGTAGGCTGACGGAAGCTACGGTCAGGAGATCGCCGTCGGGATCACTATCATTGGTGCGTGGGTCAAAGATTCTCGGCAGGTTGGAGGCTGTCGAGATCGCGTCAGTGACCGCCACGGGTGAATCATTGGGAGCGACATGGACTGCGATCATAGCCGTTCCGCTAGCACCGCGTCCGTCAGCGATTGTGTACGAGAAGCTATCAGGCCCGATGTAGAATGCGGTCGGCGTATAGGCGACTAGTCCGCCAGTTGTGATGGCCGCACTTCCGTGAAGTGGGACGCTGACCGACGCAATGGTCAGATTGTCCCCATCGGGGTCGCTGTCATTGGCGCGGGGGTCGAAGCTGATGGTGGAGCTTTGAGAGGCCGCGACATTGTCATTGACCGCTGTGGGCGGCCGGTTACCCGGATCGGATACCGTGATGGTGACTGTGGCCGTGGAGGTCCCACCCCATCCGTCGGAAATAGTATATGTGAAGGTGTCGAGGCCCGAGAAGGCGTTAGGCGCGGTGTAATTGATTGATTGTCCGCCACTATTAATGCTTGCCGTTCCGCGGACCGGGGCCGTTGAGGCAATGATCACGAGGGCGTCGGCGTCTGCGTCGGTGTCGTTGGTGAGCGGCGTAACGGTTGTTGTCGCGCCGGCATTCACGCCGCCACTATCGTTGGTGGCAGTCGGCGCGTGATTGGTGGGATGGATCGTGATGTGGACGGTCGCCGTCGAGAACTTCGCGCCTGCTCCACCGCCAGCTTGGTTCGAGACCGTATAGGTGAAGCTGTCAGAACCCACATAGCCTAGCGTCGGATGGTAGTCGAAAAGGTAGCCGCCGGCGACGACGACAGAACCATGGGCGGGATTGGTGTGGCTCACGACATAGAGTTGGCCACCATCTGGATCGCTGTCGTTTAGAAGTGGATTGACGGCGCCCCCGCCGTCCATCTGTCCACGGATGACGTCGTCCATGGCGATTAGCGCATTTGGTGCGGGGGGAAGCACAGTGATCGTGATTTGACCGGTGGCGGTCGCGTGGTTCGCGTCCTCCACCAGGTATGTGATCTGGTCGGTGCCGGAGAAGAAGGGAGGTGGGAAATAAACAATACTTGTCCCCAACACCGACACATTGGCCGGGGCGGCGACTTGTGCTGATCGGATCGTTGCCCCTGGATGAGAGGGATCATCGTAGCCGGCGAGGGGCTCTATCGTCGCGACTGAGCCGTAGGGGATCTCGACATGCTTGGCGGGCAGCGTGAAGTCCAAGAGGGGCGCGCCGCTGCTTGAGCTGGAGGTGAAGACCCGGAAATCTCCAGCCGCAAGCTGGCCAGCGATGGTGCGTTTGACTCGGATGTACCGTGCGTTGTTTCGCGGTGAGACGTCCTTGTAGGCGCCCGGGATGGCGCCAGAAATCGAGATGTCGGAGGTCCAGGTCGAGCCGTCGTCAGAGGTCTGAACTACCGCGCCGTTGAGGTTGGCCTCATTAATGCCGTGGTCTGCGTCGATGGCGGCCGCTAGGCTGATATGGTCGACATAGGTCGAAACGCCGAGGTCGGCGGTGATCCAGGGCTGGGCCTCCGAAGCCGTCACCAGGATCGAGTTTGAGAAACCGAAATTGACGTCGCGCATGCCCGCTGCGCCGAGGGACGTCGATCCTGGCGCCGTCGAAGAGGATGCGAAGCTGAGCGGGATGATCTCGCCGGCCTTCACGCCATTGCTGACCTGGATGCGATTGCCCGCGTCGTCATACTGATAGGCGACGGCTCGACCGTTGGAGTCCACGGCCCCCGTCAAACGGCCCAGGGCGTCGTAGTTGTAGACCGTGGTTTCAGCATGGAGCGCACTAGCTGCCACACCGCAAAGCAGTGACGCAGCCATAAATGCGCTGCGAAGTCGCCGCAGCGAAAAAGACGCCATATGCCCCCCACGGCTAGGTCGAGAGATACAATCTCGGATGGCGGCTAGATGCAAGTTGCGTCTTGAGGGTGTTTTTAAATCCCGGTCTGCAAGCCGCCGCGGCGCTTATATTCCGGCCTCTTTAGCGGGGCCTAGCGGCCGCCTCCGAATTCCAGCTGATAGGTCTTGCCGCCGAGACGAAGATCACCCCTTGGAAGGCAGGCCGCGAGAGAGGAAAGCGCTTGCGCCTCGGCGCGCAGGCGCGCCTCTGTGGGGTCGGCTCCTGGCGCGCGCAGGATCTTCGGCGGCACGCTCAGACCCCCTCGGCTGTCGAGGGAAACCTCCAGCAAGACAGGGATCGGCCCTGAAGCGCGGCCGCGGAGGCAGGGCTCAATTCGCCCGGCGAGGGCTCCTGAAGATCCGCCCAGGGCCTCGCCCAGGCGCGACTCGGAGGCTGCCGCTCGCCCTGTGGCGGCTTTGGAGGAAACCTCCTTGGCCATGGTCTGTGGCGCGGACGGGGC
Source organism: Phenylobacterium sp. (assembly GCF_031425575.1). Classification (GTDB taxonomy): domain Bacteria; phylum Pseudomonadota; class Alphaproteobacteria; order Caulobacterales; family Caulobacteraceae; genus Phenylobacterium. The sequence goes on along the minus strand of NZ_JANPJP010000352.1, from coordinate 1,557 downwards.
GGCCTCCTTGCGGTCGCTCTCCGCCTCCAAAGGCGGTGAGACCTTCGGCGCGGGCGGCGAGGGGGTGCGATCTCTCAGCCGTTCGAACATCTGGGACAGAGCCGGTGAATTGGCGGGGGTCTGAACGACCGGACGCGCCTCGGAGTGGGCCTCCAGTCTCGCCAGCAGGGGGCGGAGGCCAGCGTCGGACGGCGCGGGTGCGCCGGCGGCCGCGCGAGGCGGTGGCGCTACAAGGGCCACTTGAAACACCGGTCCGAGGCTGCCGCCGCCCTCAGCGCCGGCGATCACGTCGCCACTCGCCGAGCCGAACAGGGCCACAAGGACACCAGCGTGGAACAGCGCCGACCCGACGAGCGCCCAAGATCGCGCCCGGTGGGATCGGCGACCAATCCCGAGGGTGGTGTGCGTGACCCCGTCCTCAAAGCCCATCGTCGCCGCTGTCCAGGATCAAACTCAGAGTTGCGCAACCCTCTGTATATGATAGGCGTCTAACTGCAACGCTGGGGGGCGGAGCTTGGTATCAAAGCACTCTTTGCGGCCCGCCCGCCCACGGTTTCTCGGTTGCGAGCCCTTAGGCGAGGGCGGTCAATCCGGGTACGCCGTCGTCGATGCCATGATCGCGTTGATGCTTCTTTCCACAGCAATCATCATGAGCCTCATAGTCATGGAACAGGCGCGCCGTGTCACGGTCCTCGCCACCGAAGTTCGCCGGGCTCAGAGCCTGATGACAATGTTGCTCGAGACCCCGCCAGAAGCCCTAGAAGATCTGTCTGGCCAGGCTACGGGCTTCACTTGGCGGCTACAAACCCGTCCTACCGGCGCAGAGCGCCCGATCGAGATTTGCCGCCGCTCGGTCGATCTGGTGAGTGCTTCCGGCGGGCGGGCCTATCAGGCCGCGACGCAAGTCACTTGTCCCGCCGCCGACCCCGCATGAGCCAGGCCGGCTACACCCTTGCTGAAACCCTGGCCGCCCTCGCCATCCTCGGCTTGGCGGTCGGCGGTCTGACTGCGGGCGTGGGATTGCTTGAGCGGGGCCAGCGCCTCACCAGTCAGGCGACCGTCCAGTTGCAGGCCGAACGGGCCGCGGAACTTTCCCTTGATCGTATGCTGCAGGGGGGCGGACCATTCCGCTCCATCGAGCCGGCGCGACTCACCGGCAGCGCGACCGCCATTGTTGCCGAGTGCGGCGAGGTTGCGCCCTGCCGTATCGAACTCACTGACGGTGAGACGGGCCTGGGACTGCGGATCACTCGCCCTGGACGCGTCGACAATCTCCCGCTGCGCCGAAGTGTCCCCGCGGGGTTTGTCTATCGGGGTTCGAGTTCGACCAGTGTGACGTGGCCGCCGGACGATCCGCGACGCCAGGTGCTGCGATCCATTTCGATTCTTCGAACAGATGTTCAAACCGACCCCCTCCTGACCGTGAGGCTCTGGCGGGAGCAGGCGCTGGACTGCATCTTTGACGTTGTGATCCAGGATTGCCGGTGAGCGCTATGAACCAGGCCACACCAGACGAGTTCAAACCGCTCTCCGAGCCGGCGCCCGCCGCGACGCCGC
>NZ_JANPJP010000351.1:0-13975 GCF_031425575.1 Phenylobacterium sp. | reverse complement strand
TTCGCGGCCGGCGTCGATCCAGCGACGGAGCTCCTCGGCTTCGGCGCAGCCAAAGGCGCAGATGCGGTCCAGGCGGGCCAGCATGACCCGCGCCCCGGCCAGGTCGCCGCGTTCCACCTTCAGCTCGCCGTAGTATTCCGTGGCCCCGCGATGGTCGGGGGCGATGGCCAGGGCTTGGCGGTAATAGGCCTCGGCCTGTTCCGGCTGGCCCTTCTTGCGCCAGGTGTAGCCCTGATAGGTGAGGATGTCGGGGTGCGGGCCCAGGGCCTCCCGGGCGGCGGCCAGGGAGACCAGAGCCTCATCATAGCGGCGCTCGTTGATCAAGCTGACGGCGGTCAGATAGGTGCGATCCCCGGCGGCGGGGCCAGCCAACAGTAGTGAGCCGGAGGTCGCCACCGCGCCGCCGGCCATGGCGCTCTCCACCGCCGTCACCGCCGCAGCGAGGGCGGGAGCGTCGCCGCAGGTTCCGCAGGCCTGGGCGCGGGCTTTCAGCCAGTCCAGCTGAGCCTGGGCCTTGGCGTCCTTCAGAGCGCCCTGCGCCACGCCCAGGCCGCGACGTGCCTCGATGTTGTCGGGCTCCAGCTTCACGGCCTTCTCATAGGCGCGGCGCGCGCCCTTCAGGTCGTTCTGGCCGGCGTTGGCGAGGCCCAGCAGGCGCCAGGCTTCGGCGTTCTGGGGCAGGACGGCGACGACCCGGCCAAGGGCGCGCTCGGCGTCCTTGAATTTGCTGGCGTTGAGGGCCTCGACGCCCTTCACGTACTCGGCGGCCGGATCGTAGGTCGGGGCCGACATGCTCGGCATGTCGCCACCGCCGCCACCACCGCCGCCGGCGCTCCAGGCGGCGCCTGTTGCGGCCAGGCTGAGCATCGCCCCGAGGACCAGCGCCCCGCGCAGTCTGTCGCCCATCTTCGCCTCCCTGAGTCTTCGCATAACAGTGTCATATCCTTCGCGCGGCGTCAGCCGGGTGATGGGCAAGTCGAGCACCCTCACCGTATATTGAGCCCCCCAGCGCCGAGGACACCCATGACCCCAGCCGAATTCGACAAGGCCTGCTTGGGCCTGCCCGGCGCCACGATGGACGTCCAGTGGGGGGACGACCATGTCTACAAGGTCGGCGGCAAGATGTTCGCGGCGACTGGGGCTGCGGGGACGAGCTTCTCCTTCAAGGCCAGCGACATCGCCTTCGAGGCGCTGACCGAAAGCGGGCGTGGGAAGCCCGCGCCGTATCTCGCGCGCGCCAGGTGGGTGTGGTTCGAGGACATGGCGGGGATGGATGCAGCCGAGGTGGCTGACTGGCTGAAGACCGCCCATGCCCTGATTGCCGCGAAGCTGACCCGCAAGCAGAGGGCCGAGTTCGGGCTCTAGCGTTCCTCACCCGAAGCGGGAGGAGGAGGACCGGCCCCCAGCAATGCGCGCAGGTCGCGGATGGCGGCGGCGGCCTTGGAATGGCGCTGGCGCCAGATCAGCAGGCTGACCGCGCCGAGGGTGACCACCAGGAAACTGATCGGTCCAAACAGCCAGGCCGCCGCCGCCAGGGCGAAGTAGTAGCCGCGCACGCCGGCGTTGAAGGCTGAGAGCGCCGGGTTGAGCAGCCGCGCGGCCGCCTCGCCGTAGCGGTCCTTGAAGGCCTGGTCCTCGGTGTCGGGCGCCGCGCCCACCACGGCGATGCAGTAGTTCATCTGGCGGATGGCCCAGATGAAGTCGAGCAGGCCGCGGGCCAGCGCCACCAGCACCAGCGCGATCTGGAATTCGAACAGCAGGCGGGTGGAGGTCTTGATCACCACCAGGCTGGAGGCCGAGCGGAAGGTGCTCTCGCCGCCGAACAGCACGCCGGCGGCGGCGGCGATCAGGATCAGGTTGGAGGAGGCGAAGAAGGAGGCCGAGTTCAGGACGTGGCCCAGCAGTTGGCCGTCCATGAACTTGTTCTCCCGCCCGGCCATGTTCTTCATCCAGGTCAGCCGGATGAGGGTCAGGTCGGTGTTGATGGCCCCCCGGCCCCGGGCGGCGGCCTTGAGCAGGGGCTCGTAGGCCAGCCAGGCGACGGCGAAGACGAGGAGCGCCGTCAGGTCCAGGGGCGAGAGCGGCATGGGCGAAACTATACCCTTTTGAAGTTGGAGCATGTCCGGGCGGCGAACCGGTTCCCACTTGCGCCTGACATGCTCTAGTCCTCCGTGATCAGGCTGTGCTTGTTGGTGTCGCGCAGGGTTAGCGCCACCAGGAAGGCGATGGCCATGATGGAGGCGACATAGACGTAGAAGCCGCTCTCCATGCCCTCCTTCTTGAACCACAGGGCGACATATTCCGCCGTGCCGCCGAAGATGGCGTTAGCCGTGGCGTAGGGCAGGGCGACGCCCAGCGCACGAACATGGGCCGGGAACAGCTCGGCCTTCAGCACGGCGTTGACGGCGGTGTAGCCCGAGAGGATCAGCACCAAGGCGCACATCAGGGCGAAGGCCATGGTGGCGTCCGAGGTCACGGCGATCCGCGAGAAGATGGGGTAGGTGAAGATGCTTCCCAGCAGGAAGGCCGCCAGCAGGGTGGCCTTGCGGCCCACGACATCGGACAGGGCCCCGAAGGCCGGCTGGGCGATCATGTAGACCAGCAGGGCCGCGGCCGTGATCGCCGTGGCCGCGTCCTTGGTGAAGCCCGAGGTGTTGACCAGGAACTTCTGCATGTAGGTCGTGTAGGCGTAGAAGGCCAAGGACCCGGCCGAGGTCAGGGCGAAGATGGTCGCCGTCTCCTTGGGGAACTTCACGAACAGCAGCATGGTGCGCGAGCGTTCGGCGCCCTCGGCCTGGGCGGTGAGATAGGATTGGCTCTCCTCCAGGCCGGTGCGGATCCAGAACACCACGATGGCCAGGACCCCGCCGATGGCGAAGGGAATGCGCCAGCCCCACTGGGAGAGATCTTCCGGCGACAGAATGTTCTGCAGCAGGATGAGCACGCCAAGCGCGGTGAGCTGGCCCAGGATCAGGGTGACGAACAGGAAGCTCGACCAGAAGCCGCGGCGCTTCTTGCCGGCCATCTCCGACATGTAGGTGGCGCTGGCGCCATACTCCCCGCCCAGCGACAGGCCCTGGACGAGACGCGCCAGGACGAGCGCCACCGGGGCGGCAGTGCCGATCATCGAATAGTCGGGGATGATGGCGATGGCGAAGGAGCCGGCGCACATCATGGAGACCGAGACGGTCAGGGCCGCCTTGCGGCCGGCGCGGTCGGCGTAGAGGCCCATGAACCAGGCGCCGATGGGCCGGGCGAGGAAGCCCACGGCGAACACCGCGGCGGCCTGCAGCAGCTGGGCGGTCTCATCGCCCTTGGGGAAGAAGTGCTTGGCGAAATAGAGGGCGAAGGAGGAGTAGACGAACCAGTCATACCACTCGACGAAGTTGCCAGCCGAGCCGCCCAGGATGGCCTTGAAGCGCTGCATCGAGGTGAGCCCCGGCGCCATGGCCTCAGGCGGAAGTTCTCCGCCGCTCTCGGTAACCGTCATGCATTCCCCCCGACGAACTCACTGGCGGGAATGCTAGAGCGCGCCAGGGTTAAGTGGAAGCCGGTTAACCCGACCGGCGCGCTCTAGGTTTTGGAGTTCGAGCCCTCGTTAACGGATCAGGTAAAACCTGATCCTAGAGGGCTCGCGGGTCTTTGCGTTCAGGCGAAGGGCGCTTGCGCTATATCCGACCCATCAGGACCAGGATCAGGACGATCACCAGCACTAGGCCCAGGCCGCCGGAGGGGAAGTAGCCCCAGGAGCGCGAGTGGCCCCAGGTGGGCAGGGCGCCGATCAGGGCGAGCACGAGAATGATGAGTAGAATGGTCCCCAGCGACATGGCTCAAGCCTCCCAAGAGCCTGGCCGGGTGGCCAGGCGATCAAGCCTGAAAACGGGCGCCGCCGGTTAAGGTTGCCGGAGCCCTTTCCTTCCAGAGAATCTGAAAGGACAAAAAGGGCTCCCTCTAAAGTGAGAGCGTGACGGGCGCCTGAACCGGTTCCCACTTCAGGCTGTCACGCTCTGGCCGACCTAGTCCGCCATATCGGCGGTATGCAGGTGGGCGTCCTGCTCCTTGACCTTCAGGGCGTAGAGCAGGCCGATGAAGGCCCCCTTCACCCGGGGCAGCAGGGCCAGGGTCGCGGCCGCCAGGGGGATCAGGGTGGCGGGCAGCATGATCGCCGCCGGCGCCTGCCAGATGATCGGGAACAGCAGCAGCGGCGCCACCAGCAGGTGGCCGACGATGAGGATGGTGAAATAGGCCGGGCCGTCGTCGGCCGGGTACTGGGCGATGTCGTGGCCGCAAACCTGGCAGCGCGGCTCGACCTTCAGGTATTTCCAATAGAGGGCGCCGCGCTCGCAATGCGGGCAGCGGCCGCGCAGGCCGCGCAGCATGGCCTGGACAAGGGTGGGGCGTTCATGACGGGACATGACCGCCATATGGGTGTCGGGGCCCTGGGAGTCCAAGGTGGCGGGCGGTCGCATCGGGAACATGATCTTCGCAATCCCAGGCGGGGCTTGAAGTTCCCCAATAGGGCGCGTCGTTAGGTCCCACCGCGCCAGCGGGAAGGTCTCAGCCGCGCAACTCCTTGATGAGCAAGACGCGGAGAAGCCTCATGAATTCCAGGGGCGGGAGGACGCCCGGAAGCGGCCCTAGCGCCTGACGTCGTCGGCGGCGCCGCTGACCGCGCGGCCGGCGGCCGAGACGTCCTGGCCCGCGCCGGCGATGGTGTTGCAGGCGGCGGTCAGCAGGGCGGCGGCGGTGACGGCGAGAACCAGGATCTTGCGCATTCAGGTGTGCTCCTCAAGGACTAGCCGGCGTCATAGCCAAGCTTGAAGGCGATTTCTAGGCGAGGGCGGTGCGCCGGGGCAAGGGGCGCGTGGACCCTTCTCCCGCAAGGGGAGAAGGGTATTGGTCGCTAGTCCGCGTCCATCTTCAGCGCCGCGATGAAGGCTTCCTGCGGGATCTCCACCTTGCCGAACTGGCGCATGCGCTTCTTGCCGGCCTTCTGCTTGTCTAGCAGCTTGCGCTTGCGGCTCATGTCGCCGCCGTAGCACTTGGCCGTCACGTCCTTGCGCAGGGCGCGCACGGTCTCGCGCGCGATGATGCGGCCGCCGATGGCCGCCTGGATCGGGATCTGGAACATGTGGGGACTGATGAGGTCCTTCATCTTCTCCACCATGCCCCGGCCCCTGGCCTCGGCCCGGTCGGCGTGGACCAGCATGGACAGCGCGTCCACCGGCTCTGAGTTCACCAGGATCGACATCCGCACCAGGTCGCCGACCCGGTAGCCCTCGATGGCGTAGTCGAAGGAGGCGTAGCCCTTGGAGACGCTCTTCAGACGGTCGTAGAAGTCGAACACCACCTCGTTGAGCGGCAGGTCGTAGACCACCAGGGCGCGGGAGCCGACATAGCTGAGCTCGCGCTGTTCGCCGCGGCGGTCCTGGCAGAGCTTGATCACCGAGCCGAGATACTCGTCGGGGGTCAGGATGGTGGCCTTGATCCAGGGCTCGGCGATGGTGGCGATCTTGACGGGATCGGGCAGGTCGGCCGGATTGTGCAGCTCCAGCTCCGAGCCGTCGTTCAGGCCGATCTTGTAGACCACGCTGGGCGCCGTCGCGATCAGGTCGAGGTCGAACTCGCGGCTGAGGCGCTCCTGGATGATCTCCAGGTGCAGCAAGCCCAAGAACCCGCAGCGGAAGCCGAAGCCGAGGGCCGCGCTGGTCTCCATCTCGTAGGTGAAGGAGGCGTCGTTCAGGCGCAGGCGGCCGATGGCGGCGCGCAGGTCCTCGAAGTCGGCGGCGTCCACGGGGAACAGGCCGCAGAACACCACCGACTGGGCGACGCGGAAGCCCGGGAGGGCGGTCGCCGTCTGGCGCTTCTCATCGGTGATGGTGTCGCCGACCGCGGCGTCGGCCACCTGCTTGATCTGGGCGGTGATGTAGCCGATCTCGCCGGGGCCAAGCTCGCCGGTCTCGGTCTGCTTGGGCTTGAAGACCCCGATGCGGTCGATCTGGTGGGTGACGCCCGCATTCATCATGCGCACCTTCATCCCCGCCTTCAGCACCCCGTCGAGGACGCGGACCAGGACGACGACGCCGAGGTAGGGGTCGTACCAGGCGTCCACCAGCAGGGCCTTGAGCGGGGCGTCGCGGTCGCCCTTGGGGGGCGGCAGGCGGGTGACGACGGCCTCCAGGACGTCGGCGATGCCCTCGCCGGTCTTGGCCGAGCAGAGCACCGCGTCGGAGGCGTCGATGCCGATGACGTCCTCGATCTGCTGGCGCACCCGCTCGGGCTCGGCGGCGGGCAGGTCGATCTTGTTGAGGACCGGGACGATCTCGTGATTGTTGTCGATGGCCTGGTAGACGTTGGCCAGCGTCTGGGCCTCCACGCCCTGGCTGCTATCGACCACGAGGATCGAGCCCTCGCAGGCGGCCAGGCTGCGGCTGACCTCATAGGCGAAGTCCACGTGGCCAGGCGTGTCCATCAGGTTCAGGACATAGGTCTCGCCGTCGCGGGCCGTGTAGTCGAGGCGCACGGTCTGGGCCTTGATGGTGATGCCGCGCTCGCGCTCGATCTCCATGTTGTCCAGCACCTGTTCGGTCATCTCACGCTTGGTGAGGCCGCCGGTCTCCTGGATCAGGCGATCGGACAGGGTCGACTTGCCATGGTCGATGTGGGCGACGATGGAGAAGTTGCGGATTTTGGAAAGAGGGGTGCTCATGGTGCGCCAGCCTCTACCACATTCCGGCGCTCCTGCGAGGGTGGAGGGCAGCTTGCCGCGCCATCATGCTTAATCGGGCGTTAAGATGGACCGCCGCATTGATGACGCCAGGGGATGGGAGGCTGTTTCGCCTTCACTCGGGGACGTTCCATGGATCGCCGCACACTGATCGTTTCGGGCCTGGCCACGCTGGGCGCCGCGGGGGCCGCCAAGGCCCAGCAGCCGGGGCAGAACGGGCCCTATCAGACGCCGACCTATCCGGCCGCGCCGCCGGCCTATCCCAACCAGAATCAGCCAAATCAGTACCCCAATCCGGGAGAGGCTCCCGCCGAGCCGTTCACCCGCGAGGAGATGGTCAACAACGTCTCCGACTTCCTGGGCGTGACGGCGGAGGCGGCGGGCGGCGCCATCGAGCGGGTGTTCCGCGACAACGGCCGGCCCACGGCCTATATCGCCGGCCAGGAGGCTTCAGGCGCGATCTCGATCGGCGCCCGGTATGGCAAGGGCCTGCTGTACATGAAGAACCGAGAGCCGCTGGAGGTCTATTGGCAGGGCCCGTCGGTGGGCTGGGACCTGGGGGGCAACGCCAGCCGCGTCTTCACCCTCTGCTACAATCTCCAGTACCCGGAGATCCTCTTCCAGCGCTTCCCGGGCGTCGAGGGCACGGCCTATCTGGTGGGCGGGCTAGGCGTGAACTACCTGCAGTCCGACGAGGTCATCCTGGCCCCGATCCGCGCCGGCGTCGGCCTGCGCCTGGGCGCCAATATCGGCTATCTCGGCTTCAGCCGCAAACGCCGGACCTGGCCATTCTAAGCGGCGGCCAGAGCCCTCTCTCTATAGAGCATGCCAGGCGGACGTGGACGCCAGCCAGCGCGCGCTAATGCCGTTCGGTCTTTGAGGCCAGCAGGTCCATGAAGGCCAGCATCACCCCAGACACCACGAAGGTCAGGTGGATGCCCACCAGCCAGGCCAGATTCCGGTCGGACATCGGCTCGTTCTCCGCCAGTTGCATGAAGGCCTTCAGCAGGGCGATGCCCGAGATCGCGACGATGGAGGCGATCAGCTTCAGCTTCAGGCCGGCGAAGTCCACCGTGCCCATCCAGCCGGGGCGATCCTCGTCGTCCCCAGTGTCGATCTTGGAGACGAAGTTCTCGTAGCCTGAGAAGATCACGATCAGCAGTAGATTTCCCGCCAGGGACAGGTCGATGAGGGATAGGGCCATGAGGATGGCCTGTTCAGGGCTCATGGACCCTATGTGGCTGAATTCCCGCCAGGCCTCATTGACGAAGACCACCACCAGAGCGGCTAGCGCCGCCACCAGCCCAAGGTAGAAGGGCACCATCAACCAGCGGGACCGGAACAGGGCGGTCTCCAGCCAGCGTTCCAGGGCGGGCTTGGCCTTGAGCGGCTTGTCAGGGCTGGACGTGGTCATGCTGGATGTATGGGATGACGCCTGGAGCGATTCAAGAGCGTTGGCGGGAACCCGTCGACCTCCAAGGCGTAGCTCTGGAAATGCAGTGTCCCGGCGCCTGAGCGCCGGGCGCCCAGGGGAGTGCGCGCTTGGAGAAATTGTCCGCCACGGTCTGGGAGTGGTTCGCCACCGGTCAGTGGCTGGTCCCTGCCGGCAAGCTCGCGGTGGCCGCGGTCATCGTCGCGGCGGGGTTCATCGCCGCCCGCCTGGTGTCGGGGGGGCTGAGCCGATGGCGCGGTCGCGCCCGGGGCGGTCGGCCGATCATCTACATCGTCGAGAAGCTGTCGGGCTACGGCCTGGTGGTGGCCGGGTTCGTCGTGGCCCTGTCCACCCTGGGGATCGACCTGACCTCGCTGGCGGTCTTCGCCGGCGCCCTGGGGGTGGGGGTCGGTCTTGGCCTGCAAGGCGTCGTGCGGGAGTTCGTCTCGGGCCTGGTGTTGATCTTCGATCCCCACGTCCATGTGGGGGACTTCATCGAGCTGGAGAACGGGGTGCGGGGGGTGATCGCCGAGGTGGGCCCTCGGGCTTCGCGGGTTCGCACCAATGACGGGCTCAATGTCGTCATCCCCAATTCCAAGCTGATCGAGAGCCAGGTGATCAACTGGACCCTGAAGGGCGGCACCCGGCGGATCCACGTCCCCTTCTCGGTGGCCTACGGGGTGGACAAGGCCCTGGTGCGCGACGTGGTGATCCAGGCCGCGCGCGCCACCCCCTTCACCCTGCCGGAGACGGAGGACCGCAAGACCCAGGTGTGGCTGATCGGGTTCGGCGACTCGGCCCTGAATTTCGAGCTGGTGGTGTGGCCGACCTTCGACGCGGTGAAGCGGCCGGCGGCCATGCACGCGGCCTATACCTGGGCGATCGAGGACGCCCTGCGCTCGGCCCAGATCGAGGTCCCCTACCCGCAGATGGACGTACGGGTGCGCAGCCTGTTCGGCCAGGAGGGCGGCGAGGCCTTCACAGCCCTGGGCCTGAAGGCCGGCAGCGCGCACGAGCCGCCGGCCCACCCGGTGGTTGAGACCAAGAACGACGCCGCCGACGCCCTGGTCGCCGATGTCGAGCGTGAGGCCCGGGAGCGCCTGACTCAGGAGCGGGAATAGGCCGGCTCAGCTCCGCAGCTTGGCGCCCACGGTCTTTTCGGCCGCGGCGACGATCTTCGCCGACAGGGCCTCGATCTCGGGCTCGGTGAGGGTCTTCTCGCGGGGCTGGACCAGGACCTCGACGGCCACCGACTTGGAGCCCTCGGGCACGCCGGGGCCCGAATAGACGTCGAAGACGCGGGCGTCGGCGATCAGGGCCTTGTCGGCCGCCAGGATGGGACGGACCAGGTCGCCGGCCGCCACCTCGGAGCCCACCACGAAGGCGAAGTCGCGGCTGAGCGGCATGAGGGCCGAGATGTCCAGGGCGGGCTTGGTCTTGGTGGACTTCCTTTTGCCCTCGGGGATGGCGTCCAGGTTCAGCTCGAAGGCCACCAGGGGGCCGTCGACGTCCAGGGCCTTGAGAACGCGCGGGTGCAGTTCGCCGAACTCGGCCACCACGGTCTTGGGGCCAAGCTGCAGCCGGGCCGAGCGGCCGGGATGCCACCAGTCGGAGGTCGACCCCTGGACCAGCTGCAGGTTCGGCGCGCCGATCTCCTCCAGTATGGCCATCAGGTCGGCCTTGAGGTCGAACAGCGGGTCGGCCTTGGCGCCGTCCCAGCGGCGGGGCGGGTGGGGCGCCACCAGGGCGGCCAGCACGGTGACCTGGTCCTCAGGCTCGTCGCCGCGATAGAGCGGGCCGATCTCGAAGGCCGCCAGGTCGGGGAAGCCGCGCCGGGCGTTGCGGCCCGCGGCCTCGATCAGGTTGGGCAGGATGGACGGCCGCATGCAGTCCAGGTCCGAGGCGATGGGGTTGGTGACCACCAGTTTCGGATCGCCGCCGCCGAACAGTTTCGCGGTCGCCTGGGCGGTGAAGCTCCAGGTGATGGTCTCGGCATAGCCGCGGGCGGCCATGGCGCGCCGCGCCACGCGGACGCGGCCCTGGCGCACGGTGAGCACGCCGCCGGCGGCAGGCGCCAGTTCGGGCAGGGGCGTGGCGGGCAGGGCGTCATAGCCCTGGATGCGGGCCACCTCCTCGACGAGGTCGGCCTTGCCCTCGACGTCACGGCGCCAGGAGGGCGGGGTGACCTGGTCGCCGGCCACCGCAAAGCCGAGCTTGGTGAGGATCTCGTCGATCCGCGCGTCGCCGATATCCAGGCCCGACAGCTTCTTCACATAGGACCGGTCGAAGCTCATGGCGGTGGGCGGAGCGGGCGCCTCGCCGGCCAGGGTGACCTCGGAGGCCTCGCCGCCGCAGAGCTCCAGGATCAGCTTCGTCGCCAGCTCCAGGCCGGGGACCAGGGACTGGGGATCGACGGTGCGGGCGAAGCGGTACTGGGCGTCGGAATTGATGCCGGTCGAACGGCCGGTCTGGGCGGTCAGGATCGGATCGAACCAGGCGCTTTCCAGGAAGACCTCGGTGGTGGCTTCCGAACAGCCGGTGGTCTCGCCGCCCATGACCCCGCCCAGGCCGATGGCGCCTGAGGCATCAGCGATGACGCAGATGTCGGGGCTGACCGCGTAGGTCTTGCCGTCGAGGGCGGCGACCTCCTCGCCCACCGCGCCCATGCGCGCCTCGACGTAGCCGCCGGTCAGCTTGGCGGCGTCATAGACGTGGAGCGGCCGGGCGCGGTCGTAGGTGATCAGGTTGGTGATATCCACCAGGGTGTTGATGGAGCGCAGGCCGATGGAGGTCAGGCGCTGGGCCAGCCAGGCCGGGGACGGCCCGTTCCTCACGCCGCGGATCAGCCGACCGGAGAAGGCCGGGCAGGCCTCGGGGGCCGGCAGCCGGATCTCGATGGGATTGGCGAAGCTCCCGGCCACCGGGGCGATGGCGATGTCCTTCAGGGTCCCCAGGCCGGCGGCGGCCAGGTCGCGGGCGATGCCGACGACGCCCAGCCAGTCGGGCCGGTTGGGGGTGACCTCGAAGTCGATCACCGCCTCCAGGCCCAGAGCCGTGGCGGCCGGGGTCCCCACGGCCAGGCTGTCGGGCAGGTCCATAATTCCGTCGGACTCGGATGCGGCCTCCAGCTCGGAGGCCGAGCAGAGCATGCCGTTGGAGACCACGCCGCGCACCGGTTTCTCCACCAGGGTCACGCCGAGGCCCGGCACATAGGCGCCGATGGGGGCGTAGATGGTGGTCAGACCCGCCCGCGCATTGGGGGCGCCGCAGACGATCTCCTTGCGGCCGTCGACGGTGTCCACCTGGCAGACCCGCAGGCGGTCGGCGTTGGGGTGCTGAACCGCTTCCACGATCTTGGCGACGGTGAAGGCCGCAAGCTTGGTGGCGGGGTCGGCGACGTGCTCGACCTCGAGGCCCGCCATGGTCATGGCCTCCACCAGTTCGGGGACCGACGCGGTGGTGTCGAGGTGCTCGCGCAGCCAGGAGAGGGTGAACTTCATTGGTCGGCTCCTTCGCCGAGAATCTCGATCAGGCGGAAGCGCTCGCACCAGAGCAGCATGTCCGGAGCGTATCCGCCGTTGCGGGTGAAATAGGCTTCGTGCTCGCGGGCCCAGCTTTCGAGCGTGCGGTCGTCCTCGCCCTCCTCGAAGGCGAACGGGGCGTCCACGGCGTCAAAGCGGCGCTGGGTGAGCTCGGTGGTCTCGAGGACGGCGCGGGGCCGGCCCGCGCCGTCCTGGGCGACCCAGCGCTTGCCGACCTCGGACCCCTTCAGCCCCTCGGCGACGCTCCAGCAGGTGGCGGTCTTCTTGCCTTCAAGGATGAGGGCGAGAAGCTCGTCGGCCAGTTCCGGACCGTCCCCGAACGGGAACTGGTCCAGACTGCGCCAGTCCTGTTCGACCACCCTCACGACAGACCCGCCGCCGGGTTCGGCGCGGCGAAGGCCGAGAAGCCGTAATGCTGCAGCCAGCGGACGTCGGTGGCGAACATGTCGCGCAGGTCGGGCATCCCGTACTTCAGGACGCCAAGCCGGTCGACGCCGCAGCCGAAGGCGAAGCCCTGCCAGACGTCCGGATCCAGGCCGCAGTTGCGCAGCACATTGGGGTGGACCATCCCGCAGCCGAGGATCTCCAGCCAGTCGGTCCCCTGGCCGATCTTCACCTCGCCGCCGGAGCGGTCGCACTGGACGTCCATCTCGGCGCTGGGCTCGGTGAAGGGGAAGTGGTGCGGACGGAAGCGGGTGACCACGTCCGGGGTCTCGAAGAACCGGCCGAGGAAGGTCTCCAGGGTCCACTTCAGGTGGCCCATGTGGATGACCTTGTCGATCACCAGGCCCTCGATCTGGTGGAACATCGGGGTGTGGGTCTGGTCGCTATCCTTGCGGAAGGTGCGGCCCGGCACGATGACGCGGATCGGCGGCTCTTGCCCTGAGGCGATCCACGGGGCGGCCGGCTTCTGGTTCGTGCGGTTCATGACGCGGACCTGCACCGGGCTGGTGTGGGTGCGCAGCACCTTGCGCTCCCCCTGCTCGTTCTCCGGCAGGAAGAAGGTGTCGTGCATCTCCCGGGCCGGATGCTTGGGAGGGAAGTTCAGGGCCGTGAAGTTGTTGAAGTCGGTCTCGATGTCCGGCCCCTCGGCCAGGGAGAAGCCCATGTCGGCGAAGATGGCGATCATCTCGTCCATCACCTGCATGGTGGGATGGACCCCGCCCTTGCGACGCGGCGGCGGCGGCAGGGAGAGATCGACGCGTTCGGAGGCCAGGCGGGCGTCCAGCTCGGCGGCTTCCAGGGCGGCCTTGCGCTCGGTGATGGCCGCTTGAACGCGGTCGCGCAGGCCGTTGATCAGCGGGCCCTGTTCACGGCGCTCGTCGGGGGACATGCCCCCCAGCGACTTGAGCAGGTCGGAGATCGCCCCGGACTTGCCCAGGGCCGAGACGCGGACGGCCTCCAGGGCCGTGAGGTCAGGGGCGGCCGCGATGGCGGCGGTGAGGTCGGCTTCGAGTTTGGCGGTCATGACACGGCGTTCTTAGAGGGGGTGACAGGGCGCGGGAAGAGGACAGCAAAAAGCCCTCCGGCGGTTCGGCCGAAGGGCTTTGAATGCTTTAGGAGCCAAGGGCTCCCGGGCCTCAAGCCAGAGCGGCGCGAACCTTCTCAGCGATGGCCTTAAACGCGGTGGGGTCGTTGCCCGCGATGTCCGACAGGACTTTGCGGTCGATCTCGATCCCGGCCAGGTCAAGGCCGTGGATAAAGGTCGCGTAGGTCAGACCCTCGATGCGGGCCGCGGCGTTGATGCGCTGGATCCAGAGCGAGCGGAAGTTACGCTTGCGGACCTTGCGGTCGCGGTAGGCGTACTGGCCGGCCCTGTCCACCGCGGCCTTGGCCGTGCGGATGGTGTTCTTGCGGCGGCCGTAGAAGCCCTTGGCCTGCTCAAGAACCTTCTTGTGACGGGCGTGGGCGACAACGCCCCTTTTAACGCGTGCCATGTGTCAGTGCTCCGATCAAAGGCCGTAGGGCAGGTAGGACTTGATGGTCTTGACGTCGGACGACGACATGACCTTCGTGCCACGGTTCTGACGGATGTACTTGGCGCTGTGGCTCATCAGCCGGTGGCGCTTGCCCGCGACGCCGGCCTTGATCAGGCCAGACGCAGTGATTTTGAAGCGCTTTTTGGCGCCTGACTTGGTCTTCAGTTTCGGCATTTCTCTGCGGAGCGTGAGCCCCGTCCTCTGGCGTATTGATGAACCGTCCTGGCATGCCATTGGCCAGACGGTTCCGAAGGGGAGGGCGAATACGCGAAAGGCTGGGGGAAAGCAAGGGTTT
>NZ_JANPJP010000350.1:0-1576 GCF_031425575.1 Phenylobacterium sp. | reverse complement strand
GGGGCATCTTGTGCGCGAGATCGACGCCCTCGACGGGGTCATGGGCCGCCTGGCCGACGTGGCCGGCATCCAGTTTCGGCTGCTGAACCGCTCCAAGGGCGCCGCCGTGCGCGGCCCCCGGGCCCAGATCGACCGCAAGCTCTATCGCCAGGCCATGCAGGCCGAACTGGCCGCCGCCCCAAACCTCACCATCAAGGCCGAAGCGGTCGAGGACCTGCTGGTGGTGGACGGCAAGGTGACGGGCGTGGTGGGCGCAGGCGGTGAAACCTATCCCGCTGGACGGGTGGTGCTGACCACAGGCACCTTCCTGAAGGGGGTGATCCACCAAGGCGAACAGCGCATCCCCGCCGGACGCGTCGGCGAGGCGCCGGCTATCGGGCTCTCGGACCGCCTCTACGCCCTGGGCCTGGACATGGGCCGGCTGAAGACCGGCACGCCGGCCCGCCTGGTGGCCTCCACCATCGCCTGGGACAAGCTGGAGATGCAGGCGGCGGACGATGTCCCCTCCCCTTTCTCCTTCCTGACCGAAAAGATCACCACGCCGCAGATCGCTTGCGGCGTCACCTACACCAATGCGCAGACCCACAGGATCATCGCCGAGCGCCTGAGCGAGTCGGCGGTGTATGGCGGGCGGATCAACGGGCGCGGCCCGCGCTACTGCCCCTCCATCGAGGACAAGGTGGTGCGCTTCGCCGACAAGACGGCGCACCAGATCTTCCTGGAGCCGGAAGGCCTGGACGACGACACCGTCTATCCCAATGGCGTCTCCACCTCGGTCTCGGCGGAGACCCAGGACCTGTTCCTGCGCACCATCGTGGGCCTGGAGAACGTCCAGGTCCGGCGCCACGGCTATGCGATCGAGTACGACTATGTCGATCCGCGCGAACTCTCGGCCACCCTGGAGGTCAAGCGCCTGCCAGGCCTCTATCTGGCGGGCCAGATCAACGGCACCACCGGCTATGAAGAAGCCGCGGCCCAAGGCCTGGTGGCCGGGCTGAACGCCGCCCGCGCCGCCTCGGGCGCTGAGCCCGCAATCTTCGGCCGCGACGAGGCCTATATCGGCGTCATGATCGACGACTTGGTGACCCGGGGGGTCACGGAGCCCTATCGGATGTTCACCAGCCGGGCGGAGTTCCGCCTGACCCTGCGCTCCGACAACGCCGACCAGCGCCTGACCGCCAAGGGCCTGGCCCTGGGCTGCGTCGGTGTTTCACGTGAAACCGCCTTCAATTCAAAGGCCAAGGCTCTTTCCGAGGCCCGCGCCCTCGCCGCCGAGCTGACCCTGACCCCGGACAAGGCCGCCAAGGCCGGCCTGCCGGTCAAGGCCGACGGCCAACGCCGCGACCTGACCCAGCTTCTGGCCTACCCCACCATCTCCTTCGAGAACCTGGCGACCATCTGGCCCGAGATCGCCGCCTGGGATCCCCAGGTCCGCGAGCAGGTGGAGATCGACGCCGCCTATTCCGGCTATCTGGGGCGGCAGGAGGCCGACGTGGCCGCCTTCCGCCGCGACGAGAACCTGCGCCTGCCGGCCGAACTGGACTATTCGGCGGTCGGCGGGCTCTCCAACGAGGTG
>NZ_JANPJP010000349.1:0-29419 GCF_031425575.1 Phenylobacterium sp. | reverse complement strand
GAAGGACTGGCCCAGCCCCAACCCCCGGTCGATCTGCCCCCAGTAGCTGTCCTCCGGAATCCAGACATCGGTGAAGCTGACGCGGGGATGGTCCGTGGGCATGTTGAAGGTCCACAGATACTCCTCGATCTTCACGCCGGGGGTGTCGGCCGGGACGATGAAGCAGGTGATGCCGGTGGCGTCGCCGTCCTTGCCGCTGGTGCGGGCGAAGACCATCACGTGGGTCGCCACGTGCATGCCGGTCGTCCACATCTTTTCGCCCTGGATCAGCCAGCCGGGCTGGCCGTCCTTGTCCTGGCGCACCGCGGTAGTGTCCATCCAGGTGGCGTCGGAGCCATGCTCCGGCTCGGTGAGGCCGAACCCCGTGCGCATCTTGCCGGCCAGCAGGTTCTCGCCGTCGCGCTCGTACTGGGCGTTGGTGGCGAACTCCTTGAACATCAGGATGAAGGGGTTGTTGCCGACGATGGAGTGCTCGTTCTGCAGGTCGTTGTGCAGGCCCAGGCCCTTGGCGGCCAGGTGCTCGCGGATCACCGCCATGTCGAGGTTGGAGCCGCCCTTGCCCCCCAGCTCCTGAGGCCAGGCGTAGCGCAGGTGCCCGGCCTCGTCGGCCAGCTTGCGGGCCTGGCCCAGCAGGTCTTCCCATTCCTTCTTCGGCAGGCCGCCGGCGTCCCAGTCGGTGCGCTCATATTCCCGGCGGTGGTCGAAGTAGCGCATGTTGTCGTCGCGCTGCTCCAGAGGCTTGATCTTGGCCTCGATGAAGCTGTCCAGCTGCGCCAGATAGGCGACGAGTTCGGGG
The DNA here is from genome assembly GCF_031425575.1 of Phenylobacterium sp. Classification (GTDB taxonomy): domain Bacteria; phylum Pseudomonadota; class Alphaproteobacteria; order Caulobacterales; family Caulobacteraceae; genus Phenylobacterium. The sequence goes on along the minus strand of NZ_JANPJP010000349.1, from coordinate 28,623 downwards.
GGCAGGTTGAAGTCCATGGCGTTTCCCTTCGGCCTGTTTTTGGAACCGGCAGCCGTTCATTTTGACGATTTACAAGCCGACGCTGAGAGCCGCAGATCGTCAAGCCTGAGTCAGCTTGAGGTTCCGCAACGTCATGGAAGTCGATATTCCACAAGCGCTTGCGCGCCTGGCGCCGACCCTCGGGGGGACGGGCGTCGAGGCCGTCCAACGTCTGTCGGGCGGGGCGAGCATGGAGACCTGGGCCTTCACCCTGACCGGGGCGGGCGGCCCTCGCGAGATGATCCTGCGCCGGCGTCCTGGCCCCTTCGACGAGGAGACCGCGCGGTCGACCTCTCTGGCCACCGAGGCCGCCTTGATCCGCGCCGCCGCCAAGGTCGGCGCCCCGGTCGCGCCGCTGATCCGGCTGTGTGAGCCGGACGATGGCCTCGGGGAGGCGCACATCACCGCCCGGGTGGAGGGCGAGGCCCTGGGCCGCAAAATCGTCACCGATCCGAGGTTCGAGGCGGTGCGGCCCAGGCTCGCCAGACAGTGCGGCCAGATCCTGGCCCAGATCCATTCGGCCTCGCCGGACGCCATCCCGCTGAAGCGCTCGGACGCGGCGGAGGAACTTGACCGCTACGAGGACGTCTACCGGCAGTCGGGCGCCCAGCGGCCGATCCTGGAGCTGGCCTTTCAGCACCTGAAGAAGCACACGCCGCCGGCAGTCGCCGACGTGCTGCTGCACGGCGATTTCCGAAACGGCAACCTGATGATCAGCCCTGACACCGGTGTCGCGGCGGTCCTGGACTGGGAGCTCTCCCACCTGGGGGACCCGGCCGAGGACCTGGGCTGGCTGTGCGTCAATTCCTGGCGCTTCGGGCGCAGCGACCGGCCGGTGGGCGGGTTCGGGGACTACGGCGACCTGCTGGCGGGCTACGGCGAGGCCGGCGGGGCGCCGGTGGACCTCAGCCGCCTCCGCTACTGGCAGGCCCTCGGGTCGCTGAAGTGGGGCGTCATGTGCCTGATGATGTATTCCAGCTACGCCGCCGGGGCCGAGAGTTCGGTGGAGCGGCCGATGATCGGCCGCCGGGTCTCGGAGACCGAGATCGATCTCGCCAATCTGCTGGAGGCCGGCCTGTGATCACCCATCCGCGCACCGAGGAACTGGTGGAGGCCGTGGCCCGCTGGATCGACGCCCTCCGCCCGGAGCTGAAACCCCGCGACGCCTTCCTGGCCCGGGTGGCGGTCAATGTGCTGGGTGTCGTGCAGCGCGAGCTGATGCTTGGCCCCGCCGCCGAGGCCGACGCTGTGGCGCGGATGTCGGGCCTGCTGGGCCATACGGGCAGCTATGAGGACCTCACCGCTGAACTCTGCGCCAGACTGCAGGCCGGGGAGATGGACGCCGGCACCCCCGGTCTGCTGGCCGCTCTCCGCGCCAATGCGCAGGACCAGGTGGCCATCGACCAGCCCAACTATGCGTCGGCCCGATGACCCGCGACGACGCCCTCGCGCTCGACCGCGCCGACCCCCTGGCGGCGCGCCGGGACCTCTTCGAGCTGGAAGAGGGACTGATCTATCTCGATGGCAACTCCCTGGGCGCCCTGCCCAAGGCGGTGAAGGGCAGGCTGGCCGAGGCCGTCGAGGCCGAGTGGGGTCGGGGCCTGATCCGGTCCTGGAACAGCGCCGGCTGGATCGACCTGCCGAGCCACGTGGGGGCGAAGATCGCTGCTCTGATCGGCGCGGCGCCTGACGAGGTGATCGCGGCCGACTCCACCTCGGTGAACCTCTTCAAGCTGGCGGCGGGCGCCCTGGCGATGCGGCCCGGCCGCAAGGTCATCCTCAGCGAGCCAGGCAACTTCCCCACAGACCTCTACATCCTCCAGGGCCTGGCGCAGTTGCTGCCCGGCGTAGAACTGCGGCTGGTGGAGCCAGGCGGCTTCCCCGACGCCCTGGACGACAGCGTCGCCCTGCTGCTGCTGACCCACGCCCACTACAAGACCGGCGAACTGCACGACATGAAAGCGCTGACCACGTGGGCCCATGAGGTCGGCGCGCTCGCCCTCTGGGACCTCAGCCACAGCGCCGGCGCCCTGGAGGTGGACCTGAACGGGGCGGGCGCGGACCTGGCCGTCGGCTGCGGCTACAAGTACCTGAACGGCGGCCCCGGCGCCCCGGCCTTCGCCTTCGTGGCCAGGCGGCATCAGGCGGATTTCCAGAGCCCGCTCACCGGCTGGATGGGCCACGCCCAGCCCTTCGCCTTCCGCGACGACTACGCGCCGGGGGCCGGCATGCTGCGGACCCTCTGCGGCACGCCCTCGGTCCTGGGCCTGACCGCCCTGGATGCGGCGCTCACCGCCTTCGACGGGGTGGAGATGGCGGCCCTGCGCGCCAAGTCCCGCGCCCTGGGCGACCTGTTCCTGGACCTGGCGGCGGAACGCTGCCCGGAGTTCGGCGTCGCCTGTCCCCGCGACTCCGCAAGACGCGGCAGCCAGGTCTCGCTCACCCATCCCAACGGCTACCCCATCGTCCAGGCTCTGATCGCCCGGGGCGTGGTTGGCGACTTCCGCGCCCCCGACGTCCTGCGGTTCGGCTTGGCCCCGCTCTATGTGCGATATGTCGATGTCTGGGACGCCGTCGACCACCTCGTCCAGGTGATGGCGGGCGAGGAATGGCGGGAGCCCCGCTTCAACCAGGTGGCGGCGGTGACATGAGCGAAATCCACACCCGGCCCGACATCAGCTACGCCGACTACCTGGCGCTCGACCAGATCCTCAGCGCCCAGCGGCCGCGGTCGGACGAACACGACGAGTTGCTGTTCATCATCATCCACCAGGCCTCGGAGCTGTGGCTGAAGCTGTCGATCCACGAGCTGGCCGCCGCGCGCCAGCAGATCGCCGAGGATGACCTCGGCCCGGCCTTCAAGATGATCGCCCGCGTCAGCCGCATCCAGGGCCAGCTGATCCAGTCCTGGGACGTGCTCGCCACCATGACGCCCAGCGAATACCACGCCATCCGCCCGCACCTGGGCCAGAGCTCCGGCTTCCAGTCGCACCAGTACCGGATGCTGGAGTTCCTGATGGGGGCCAAGGACGCCTCCATGCTGGCGGTCCATGAGGGGACGCCGGCCCACGCCGACCTCGCCGCGGCCCTGGCCGCCCCGAGCCTCTATGACGAGTGCGTGCGGCTGCTGAAACGGCGCGGCTTCGACCTGCCCGCCGAGCGCGACTGGAGCCAGGTCCACGTCGCCGACCCGGCCATCGTCGCGGCCTGGGCCACGGTCTACCGCGACCCCGAACAGTACTGGGACCTCTACGAACTGGCCGAGAAGCTGGTGGACCTGGAGTTCCGCTTCCAGCAATGGCGCTTCGCCCACCTGAAGACCGTGGAGCGGATCATTGGCTTCAAGCCCGGCACCGGCGGCTCGTCCGGCGCCAGCTACCTGGCCAAGGCCCTGGACGGCTCCTTCTTCCCGGAACTGTTCCAGGTGCGGACGGGGCTGTGAGCCCGTTCAGCTTCGAGGTCGAGGTCATCCAATGGCGCGGCCCGTCGCCCTTCTTCTTCGCCCCGCTCCCGGCCCCGGAGGCCGAGGAGATCCGGCGTATCGCCAAGCTGGTGACCTACGGCTGGGGCATGATCCCGGTGGAGGTGGAGATCAACGACGTGGTCTTCACCACGGCGATGTTCGCCAGGGACGGCACCTACTACCTGCCGCTGAAGGACGCGGTGCGGAAGAAGGCCAATGTCACGGCGGGGGACCGGATCCCGGTCGAGATGACTGTGCAACCGGCGCAACGATAGGAGCGGACGCCTTGGCCGAACGGCGGAAGTTCGACGTGGCGAGCTACGTGGCCTCGGTGCAGAGCCGGCCCTGCTTCATCTGCGGGCTGGTCTCGGGCGACCCGGAGTTCGCCCATCATGTCGTCTATGAGGACGATGTCTCCATCGCCTTCCTCAACAAATTCCCGCCCTTGCCGGGCTACGTTCTGGTCTGTCCTAAGGCGCACCTGGAGCAGGTGACGGGGGATTTCAGCCGCGACGACTACCTTCGGCTTCAGGCCTTGGTCCACGACGTCGGCGAGGCCCTGCGCGTGGTGCTGGAGGTGGAGCGGGTCTACATCCTGTCCTTGGGCAGCCAGCAGGCCAATCGGCACGTCCACTGGCATGTCGCCGCCCTGCCGCCCGGCGTGCCGCTGGACGAGCAGCAGTTCGCGGCCCTGGATGTGGAGCGGGCTGGGTTCCTGGCGATGGAGCCTGAGGAGATGGCGGACCTGGCGGCGCGGATCGGCGCGGCGATTCAGGACAGCCGGTCGCGGAAGTCGGCGTAGGCGAATTCCCTCACCAGGCGCAGGGCGTCGGTGTCGCTGTTCCACAGGGCTATGGCCGGCAGGGGCACGCCGTTGAAGGTGTTGGTCTTGACCATCGAATAGTGGGCCTGGTCGAGGAAGGCGATGCGGTCGCCGGGCCGAGGCGCCTGTGCGAACACGTAGTCGCCGATGATGTCGCCGGCCAGGCAGGAGGGGCCGCCGAGGCGGGTGGCGACACCGGTGTCGGCCTCGCCCAGCATGGCCGGGCGGTAGGGCGCCTCGATGACGTCGGGCATATGGCAGGTGGCCGAGATGTCGGTGATGGCGACGGGCAGGGCGTTTTCGAAGGTGTCGAGGACCTCGCCCACCAGGATGCCGGTATCCAGCGCGATGGCTTCGCCGGGCTCCAGATAGACCTCGACGCCGTAGCGCTCGTGAACCTGGCGCAGGAAGGCGGTCAGGGCCGGGACGTCGTAATCCGCGCGGGTGATGTGATGGCCGCCACCGAGGTTGAGCCACTTCAGCCTGGGCAGCAGGGTCTCGAGCCTGGGCTCCAGAGACTTCCAGATGCGGTGCAGGGGTTCGAAGCCCTGCTCGCACAGGGCGTGGATGTGCAGGCCGTCGACACCGTCCAGATGCTCGGGGCGCAGCTGGGACACGGGGAAACCGAGCCGCGATCCGGTCTGGCAGGGGTCGTACTTGGCGACCTCGGCTTCGCTGTGCTCGGGGTTCAGCCGCAGGCCGATCTCGAACACCTCGCCCTGCGCGCGGGCCTCGGCGATCTGGGCTGCGAACCGCGCGATCTGATCCGGAGAGTTGAAGATCACCGTGTCCGACAGGTGCAGGATCTCGGGCAGGTCGGCGGCCTTGTAGGCCGGCGAATAGGTGGTCAGCTCGCCGCGGTAGTGCTCGCGGGCCAGCCTTGCCTCCCACAGGCCCGAGGCGCAGACGCCGTCCAGGTATTCCCCCACCACCTCGGCCAGGGCCCACATGGAGAAGGCCTTCAGCGCCAGCAGCACCTTGGCGTTCCCCTGCCGGCCCACGTCCTTCAGGGTGGCCAGGTTGCGCCGCACGGCGGCCTCGTCCACCACGAAACAGGGGGAGGGCACGCGGGCCAGGTCGAACCGGACGAAGGCGCCGGGACCGCCGGCCTGGGTCTCCATGGGCCTCAGAAGGCCAGGGGCGCCGGCAGATCCTTGACCTGCCAGGGGAGGCCATGCCGGTTCAGCATGTCCATGAACGGGTCGGGATCGAGCTGTTCCATGTTGAACACGCCTTCGCCCCGCCACTGGCCGGTGAGCATAAGGGCCGCGCCGATCATGGCCGGCACGCCGGTGGTGTAGCTGACCGCCTGGTTGCCGGTCTCGGCATAGGCTTCCTCGTGGTCGCAGATGTTGAGGACGTAGACCGTCTTCTCCGCGCCATCCTTCGCGCCGGTGGCGATGACGCCGATATTGGTCTTGCCCTTGGTCACCGCGCCCAGGGTCGAGGGCTCGGGCAGCAGGGCCTTGAGGAACTGCAGGGGGATGATCTCCCGGCCCTCGAACATCACCGGATCGATGCGGGTCATGCCGATATTGGTCAGCACATCCAGGTGCTTGAGGTAGGAGTCTCCGAAGGTCATCCAGAAGCGGATGCGCTTGATCTCCGGATAGAACCGGACCAGCGACTCCAGCTCCTCATGGTACATCAGGTACATATTGCGCGGCCCGACCTGGTCGAAGTCGAAGGTCTGCTTGTGGGCCAGGGCCGGTCCCTCCACCCACTGGCCGTTCTCCCAGTGCCGCGAGGGGGCGGTCACTTCGCGGATGTTGATCTCGGGATTGAAGTTGGTGGCGAAGGGGTGGCCGTGGTCGCCGCCGTTGCAGTCCAGAATGTCCAGGGTCTCGATGCCGTCCAGCAGGTGCTTGGCGACATAGGTGGTGAAGACCGAGGTCACGCCGGGGTCGAAGCCGCAGCCCAGCAGGGCCATGAGGCCGGCGGCCTTGAACCGCTCCTGATAGGCCCACTGCCAGCTGTATTCGAACTTGGCTTCATCGCGGGGCTCATAGTTGGCGGTGTCGAGATAGTTCACCCCGGCCGCCAGGCAGGCCTCCATGATCGCCAGGTCCTGATAGGGCAGGGCGAGATTGACCACGAGGCCGGGCTGCACGGCCTTGATCAGCGCGGTGGTGGCCGCGATGTCGTCAGCGTCCAGCTCGGCGGTGTCGATGGTGACGCCGGTTCGCGCCTTCACCGAGGCCGCGATGTCGTCGCACTTGATGCGCCGGCGGCTGGCCAGCGTGATGTGCGAGAAGATGTCCTGGCTCATGGCCATTTTGTGGACGGCGACCGAGCCGACGCCGCCAGCGCCGATAACAAGCACCCTACTCATCTGTGCCCCTTCTGACGCGGAACCAAACTTCTAGACCTGGCCGCCCGCGGGCGGCCCTGCGGGGGGATTATCACGGCCAGGCCGGGTCCGCTAACCGCCGACAACAACGCGTCGGATGTCGGAAAGCCGCATATCCGTCCGCCCTTGGAATGAAAAGCCATTGGCAGAGGTCAGATGAGGAAAATAATCGCCGTCTTCGTCTGCCTGGGCGGGGCGATACAGGCGCCTGGGCGGGGCTAGGGAGCCCCAGCGGGGGTCACGCGGATTATCGCCGTCGTGTCCGCCACGACATCGCCGGGTCACACGTCGGGGCAAGAAACCGACGGAAGCCCGGTCATCGCGCGTTCAGGTGAAGAGGTCTCCTAGACAGGGACCGCACCTCCCCCCGTCTCTGCCATAGGTCAAACATCTTGCGTTCCTTCCCTGCCTCCGGCCGCAGCGCGTCCGGCTTCCTGCTTCAACTGCTCGCCGGCACGGCCGCCGTCGCCCTGACGGCCGGTGCGGCCCATGCCCAGGCGCCAGCGCCGGCGGTCGACGTCAACGGCGACGAGGAGACCGAGGTCGAAGAGTTGGTGGTGACGGCCGGCGTGCGCACCCTGCGCGGCTCGGTGGCCGGCGACATCGCCCCGGAGGTCACGCTTTCGGCCCGCGAAATCCGGGCCTATGGCGCGGCCAGCGTCTCGGAGCTGCTTGAGGCCCTCGCGCCCCAGACCGGCAGCGGTCAGGGCAATGGCGGCCGGCCGGTGGTGCTGATCAACGGGGCGCGGGCCTCAGGCTACTCCGAGATCCGTGACCTGCCCACCGAGGCCATCGCCCGGGTGGAGATCCTGCCCGAGGAGGTGTCGCTGAAGTACGGCTACCCCGCCGAGCAGAAGGTGGTGAACATGGTCCTGCGCCAGCGCTTCCGCGCCACCCTGGCGGAGGGCTCGGTCCAGGTCCCGACCCAGGGCGCGGCCGGCTCGACGGCGGCGGGGCATGCCGCCGTGCTGCGCATCCGGCGCGGCCAGCGCCTGACCCTGGACGCAAAGGCCACCCGGTCCGACTCGATCCTGGAGGCCGACCGCGACGTGATCGGCGCCAGCCCGTTCCGGACCCTGCGGCCCGACACCACCAATGTGGTGTTCAACGCCGTCTATGCTCGGCCCATTGGCAATGGTGTCTCCGGGACGCTCAACGGGACCTACGAATCCACCGACACCGACTCCAAGCTCGGCCTCTCGCCCTTCTCCACCGAGGCCCTGACCCGGCGTTCCACCAGCGACAACGCCAGCCTGGCCGGGGCCATGAGCGGCGCCTATGCCGGCTGGCAGTGGTCCTACACCGGAAATCTTTCGCGCAACGTGGCCAAGTCGTTCAACGACCGGGCCCTGGGCGCCATCGCCTATACCGACCGCACCAAGGCGGTCACCACCTCGGCCCAGTCTGACATCGTGCTCAACCGCGCCTTCTTCGAGCTGCCGGCCGGGCAGATCGGGGCCACCCTGACGGGGCGGGTCTCGACGACCAGCCTGGAAAGCGAGGCCCTGCGCGCCGGGGCCGCCAGGGCCACCGACTTCACCCGCAACATCGGCCAGCTGCAGGCCAGCTTCGACGTGCCCCTGCTGCGGGCCGGCGAAGGGCTGGGGGAAACCTTCGGCAAGCTGTCGGGCAACCTAAACCTCGGCTACCAGCACCTGTCGGACTACGGCGACCTGGAGACGGTGGGCGCGGGCCTCAACTGGACCCCGGTCAAGCCGCTGCGCCTGCTGGCCTCGGTCAACCGCACCGACCAGGCGCCCACGATCAACCAGCTGGGTGACCCTGTTGTGGCGACCCCGGGGGTACGGGTCTTCGACCTGAGCCGCGGCGAGACGGTGGATGTCATCCGTGTCACCGGCGGGTCCCCCAACCTGACCGGCGGCCAGCGGGAGGTTCTCAAGCTGGGCGTGACCTACAGGCCCTTCGACGAGACCAACCTGACCTTCCAGGCCAACTACGTCTCCAGCCGCACCGAGGACGTGGTGGCCGCCTTCCCGTCGGCCTCGACTCAGGTGGAGGCGGCCTTCCCCAACCGCTTCGTCCGCGACGCCAGCGGCCGTCTGGTGCAGATCGACGCCCGGCCTGTGAACTTCGCCAGCCAGGCGCGGGACGAGCTGCGCTACGGCTTCACCTATTCGCGCAATGTCGGACCGCAGCCGACTCCTGAACAGATCGCCGCCTGGCGCCAGCGTCGCGCTGAGGCGCGGCCGCCTGGCGCCGAGAGCGTGGCGGGACCAGGCGCTCCGGCGACCCGGCCTGAGCGGCCTGAGCGGGCTGAGGCCGGTGGCTACGGCGGTGGTGGTGGTGGCTATCGAAGGGGGGGCGGCGGTCGTGGCGGCTTCGGCGCCTTCGGCGGCGGCGGCCCGCGGGGCGGCGTCTTCCAGTTCGGCGTCTATCACACCGTGGCGTTCCGCGACGACATCCTGATCCGTCCCGGCCTGCCGGAGCTGGACCTGCTGGACGGCGCGGCCATTGGCGCCGGCGGCGGCTCGCCGCGCCATCAGGTGGATGTCCAGGCCAACTACACGCGGCGCGGTCTGGGCGTGTCGCTGAACGCCAACTGGGAGGCCGCGACCCGCGTCGAGGGCGGCCCCACAGCCGAGGACCTGGAGTTCTCCGACCAGACCACGGTGAACCTGCGGCTGTTTGCTGATCTGGGCGCCCAGCCCATCGCCCGCGACTACCCGTGGCTGCGCGGCGCGCGCGCGACCCTGTCGGTGGACAACCTGTTCGACAGCCGCCAGGAGGTCCGAGATGGGACCGGTGTCACCCCCATCAGCTACCAGCCAGACCTACTCGATCCGGTGGGCCGCTCGGTGAAGCTGACCTTACGGAAGTTGTTCTTCTAGCCGAGCGTGCGGCCGGGTTGCGACACCTGCGGTTGAATGGTTAAGCTCCCCCCAGGCGATGTTCTGGGGGGACCATGCGCGCACGCGAAAGCCGTGACGAGCGGAGGGCCGGCTGATGTTGGGCCCTGTCCTCGACGTCGCCATCGGCCTGGTCTTCATCTACCTGCTGTTCGCCCTGTTGCTGTCGACCCTGCTGGAGGCGGCGGCGGGCTGGTTTAAGCTGCGGGCCGCGCGGCTGGAGCAGGCCTTCGTGCAGCTGTTGCAGGACCCGGCGGGCGCTGCGGACCGATCGGTCATCGCCCGCTGGCTCTCGGGCCTGGGCTGGCGGCCGTCGGTGGACGCCGATCCCAAGGCGCGCGAGGCTCCGCCCGAGGAAACCCTGACGCCAGAGGAACTGGAGGCCGCCACCGAGCGGGTGTCCGGCGACCTCGGCCCCTATTTCGAGCTGCGCTACACCGACGTCTATAATCACCCCCTGGTGGGCGGCGGAGACAAGAGCCGGCCCTCCTATGTGCCGGCCCAGAGCTTCGCCTCGGCTCTGATCGCGACCCTGCAGGCCGGCGCGTCGGGCAAGGCCTGGGCCCAGGTGGAGCAGGCGATCGACGCCCTGCCGCCCGGCAAGCTGCGGGACGCCCTGGTCACCGCCGCCAATGAGGCGGAAGGCGATTGGGACGAGTTCAAGGCCGGCGTCGAGCGCTGGTACGACACCGCGATGGACCGGCTGAGCGGCCAGTACAAACGCTACACCCAGCTCGTCACCTTCCTGATGGGCCTGGTCGTGGCCGTCTGTTTCAACGTCAACTCCGTGACCCTCGTCACCCGCCTGTACCAGGACCGCGACCTGCGCGAGACCATGGTGCGGCAGGCCCAGACCTATGTGGCCGAGGACGCCAAGGCGAAGGCTGAGGCCGCCGCCGCCGCCGATGCGGCGCCCGACCCGCTACTGCAGGTCAGACAGAAGCAGGCGGCCTTCGAGACGGCGCGCAGCGACCTGCTGGCCAACGCCCCGGTGGGATGGGCGTCGGACCTGGCCAAGGCGCGGACGGACTTCGCGGCCGCCAAACCGGCGGTCCAGCCGGACGGGTGGGACTGGACGGTCTGGTTCCTGCTGCAGGTTCCGGCCTGTCTGCCCGGCTGGCTGATCACCGCCCTGGCCGGGATGCTAGGCGCGCCCTTCTGGTTCGACCTGCTGAACAAGCTGGTGAACGTCCGCAACACCGGCCCCAAGCCCGAGAGTAGCGCCGACCCCCACGGGAGGGGCAAATGACGCAGCTCAGCCCACACTTCTCCCTGGCGGAGCTGACCCATTCCGACACCGCCGTACGCCTGAAGCTCAGCAACCTGCCGCCCACCGCCGACCTGGTCAGGCTGACCACCACAGCCCAGGCCATGGAGGCGGTGCGCGACCTGCTGGGCAAGCCGATCAAGGTCTCCAGCGGCTACCGCGGGGCGGCGTTGAACAAGGCAGTGGGCGGCGCCAAGAGCAGCGCCCACTGTTTCGGCTACGCCGTGGACTTCCGCTGCGACGGCTTCGGCTCGCCTTATGACGTGTGCAAGGCGATCGCCGGGTCAGGGATCGTCTTCGACCAGCTGATCCACGAGTACGGCCGCTGGACCCACATCTCCTTCGATCCGCGCAGGCGCAAGATGCCGCTGTCGATCTTCAGCGCCAAGCGGGGCTACCTGAACGGCATCCTGCCCGCGCCATAACGGCATCCTGCCCGCGCCATAGGCCTTGCATCGGACCGGCAACGGTCCTTAGCTGGGTCCAACGAAAAAACTGACAAGTGGGAGATGGCCATGAGTGAGACACTCACCCAGGCGCGCGCCGACCAGTCGGCCGAGGTGCTCTATGAGGTCGCGGGCGGCGTCGCCACCATCACCCTGAACCGGCCCGAGCGGTTGAACACCATCTCCGGCCCCATGCTGTCGCTGCTGTCCAAGCTGCTGCTGCAGGCCGACGCCGACCCGGAGGTCCGCTGCGTCATCCTGACCGGGACGGGCAGGGCGTTCTGCGCCGGCCTGGACCTGGTCAGCGCCACCAGCGGCTCGGGGATCGGCTCGGAATCTCAGGTCAGCAACATCTCCGTGGACCTGGACCTGAAGACCGCCCCGCCCACGGTGATCTTCAACATGAACAAGCCCACCATCTGCGCCCTGAACGGCTCGGCCGCCGGCTACGGCCTGGACACCGCGCTCGGTTGCGACATCCGCATGATGGCCCAGGGCGCCAAGCTGGCCGCCGCCTTCGTCAAGCGCGGCATCGTTCCAGAGTCGGGGGGCACCTGGTTCCTGCCGCGCCTGATCGGCTGGTCCAAAGCCGCCGAGCTGATCTTCACCGGCCGGACCCTCACCGCCGACGAGAGCCTGGAGATGGGCCTGGCGACCCACGTCGTGCCGGACGCCGATCTGATGACGGAGGCGCGGAAGCTGGCCGACGAGATCGCCGCCAACGCGCCGCTCGCGGTTCAGTCTGCCAAGCGGTTGATGCGCATGGGGCTGAACGAGACGTTCAACGACCACGTCCACCACGTCTACCTGCAGTTCCTGCAGCTGATCCGGACTCAGGACTTCCGGGAGGGGATGACCTCCTTCCTGGAAAAGCGGCCGGCCGACTTCCACGGTCGCTAGAGACGGCGCTTCGCCGCGCCGCTATTCGCCCGGCGCCCAAAACCAATGTCCGCCGCCCAGGCATTAGGCACGGTCGGACCCATTTCCACCTGTCACATGGGGAATGTCAGAATGGCGATTGTCTCCCCGGCCCCCTGCCGCTCCCTTGCGCCCCAAGTCGTTGTGCGTGGGGATAGGTGATGACTCGGGACCTGATGAACAGTAGCGGCGGCGTCTCGCGCCGCAGCTTCCTGGAGAGCCTCGGCGGCATGGGCGGTTCGGCCCTGCTGATGGCCGGCATGAGCGCGCTCGGGTTCGGCATCGCCTCGGCCAACGCCAGCCCCCCGGCGCTGGGGGAGGGCGGCAAGGGCAAGAAGGTGATCGTCCTGGGCGCGGGCGTCGCGGGCATGGCCAGCGCCTATGAACTGTCCAAGGCGGGCTACGAGGTCATGGTCATCGAGGCCCGCGACTTCGCCGGCGGCCGCTGCCAGACCGCGCGCAAGGGTTTCAAGCTGACCGAGCTGGGGGGCGAGGCTCAAGAGTGCGACTTCGACGATGGGCTGTACATCAACCACGGCCCGTGGCGGATCCCGTACCACCACCACTCGACCCTGCATTACACCAAGCTGTTCAACGTGCCGCTGGAGGTCTTCGTCAACGACAATGACGCCTCCTATGTCGCCTTCGCCAAGGGCAAGGGCCCCCTGGCCGGCAAAGCGATCCGCAAGGGCCAGATCGCCGCGGACACCCGCGGGTCCGCCGCCGAGATCCTAGCCAAGCAGGTCAGGCAGGGCGCGCTCGACCAGCAGATGACCGCCGAGGACCGGGAGAAGTTCCTCGCCTACCTGACCCACGAGGGCTACCTGAACGCCGACCTGGCCTACAGGGGCACGGACGGTCGCGGCTTTGACGTCGACCCAGGCGCCGGCCTCGATCCCGGTCCCGGCAAGATGTCCACGCCCAATGCTCTCACCGACGTGATGCAGTCCAACGCCTGGCGCGTGCTGACATCGGTGGCCGGCTACGAGCAGCAACGCACCATGTTCCAGCCGGTGGGCGGCATGGACCAGATCGCCAAGGGCTTCGAGCGCCAGATCGGCAAGTTGATCCGCTATTCCACCGTGGTGAAGAAGTACCGCCAGAACGACAAGGGCGTGGAGGTCACCGTCGCGGGCCCGGGCGGCAAGACCGAGACCCTGAAGGCCGACTACTGCATCTGCACCATCCCGCTGTCGGTTCTGCGCCAGATGGACATCGGCGTGTCGGCGAAGTTCAAGGAGGCGATCGGGGGGGTTTCCTATGCCCTGGTGGGCAAGATCGGCCTGCAGATGAAGACCCGGTTCTGGGAGGAGAAGCACGGAATCTACGGGGGCCATGTCTATACCGACAACCCGGAAATCAACACGATCACCCTGCCGTCGACCGGATTCCAGAGCCAGAAGGGCGTGCTGCAGGGCTACTACAATTTCGGCGCGTCGGCGGCCAAGGTCAGCGCCCTCAGCGTCAAGGACCGCCAGGAGTTCGCGGCCCAGGGCGGCAAGGTCGCCTTCCCGGAGTACGCCGACAATGTGGAGACCTCGTTCAGCGCCGCCTGGCATCGGATCGAGCACAATCTCGGCGGCTGGGCCGAGTGGAACGAGGAATCCCGCAGGGACGCCTATCCCATCCTCTGCGAACCCGACGGTCGCCTCTATCTCGCGGGCGAGCACCTGTCCTATCTGACGGGCTGGCAAGCCGGCGGGATCGAAAGCGCGTGGCAGCAGATCGCCAAGCTGCACAAACGCGCCCAAGCGGCCTGACTGGAGTTCCTGTTGATGCGTCTTACGATTCCCCTGCTGGCGGCGGCCCTTGGCCTGTGCGCGGCGTCGGCCTACGCGGCCGACGGCAAGGAGCTCTATCTCGACAACTGCGCGGCCTGCCATCAGCCCACGGGCAAGGGCATCGATGGCGCCTTCCCCGCCCTGGCCGCCAGCAAGATGGTCCAGGGTGATCCGAAGGAGCCGATCATCCGGGTCCTGAAGGGGCGGGGCGGCATGCCGGCCTTCTCCACGGAGCTAACCGACCTGGAGATCGCCAAGGTGCTGACCTATGCCCGCATGACCTGGGGCAATAAGGGCAAGCCCGTGCAGCCGGCCCAGGTCACCGCGCTGCGCGTCGGCGCCAAGGGGCCCACGGTCAAGCCCGCCCTGGCGCACTAGTCTCGCTATTTTCGGGAAAGTTTGGAGGCCTGACCCGGAATCGAACCGGGGTGCACGGATTTGCAGTCCGCTGCGTAACCACTCCGCCATCAGGCCGCCGCCGACGTCTTGAACACGCCGGAAGTTTGGAAGGGCGGATGGCTAACAGAACCGCCCGCCTCGGGCAACGTCTGTCGCAGGGTCGCATTGCGTTCGGGTTAAGGGCGGACCTATAAGCGCGCAACTTGACGTTTCCGGTTTGGGGAATCATGGCCGATCTCGCCGCAGCTCGTTCGAACATGGTGGAGAGCCAGGTGCGTCCCAGCGACGTCACTGACATCCGCATCCACGACGCTATGCGCGTCATCCCGCGCGAGGACTTTGTCCCGGCCGGCAAGCGGTACCTCGCCTATGCCGACGTGCCGGTGGAGTATGCGCCCGGTCGCGCCCTGCTAAAGCCCCGCGATGTGGCCAAGCTGCTGCAGATGGCCAAGCCCGTGACCGGCGAGAAGGCCCTGGCCATCGCGGCCCCCTATGCGGCCGCGGTGCTCGAGGACATGGGCGTGCTGGTGGAGCGCCTGGACGATGGCGACCTGACCACTGTCCCAGGCGCCAACTACGACCTGATCGTGGTGGAGGGCGCGGTGACCCGCGCGCCCGAGGCCTGGCTGAAGGCTCTGGCCCCCGGCGGTCGCCTGGCGGTGGTGGAGCGTGAGGGACCGGTGGGCAAGGCCGCGCTCTATATCCGGGCCGATGACGAGATCGGCCGACGCACCGTGTTCGACGCCACGCCGCCGCTGCTTGCCGGCTTTGAAGCGCAACACGGTTTCGCCTTCTGAGCGCCCTGAAACACCCGCGAAACCTTGGTGTGAAAAAAGCTTAAGGTGGCGCCCTCTGGCGTACTCTCAATTCGGCGGTCATATAGGTCCCGATCTCTTTCGCCGATTTCGGGGTTAAGCATGTTGAATAGCCGTCGCGGAGGTTTACTCGCCGCGGTCTGCAGCGCGGCCTTCATCTGCGGCGCCGCCGCAGGTCCCGCCGCCGCCGAAACCCTGGCCGACGCGATCGCGCTTGCCTACGACTCCAACCCCACCCTGCAGGCTCAGCGGGCCAGCCAGCGCGCCCTGGACGAGAACTACGTTCAGGCTCGGGCCGGCTACCGGCCCTCGCTGAGCGTCACCGCCGGCGCGACCTATCAGGAAACCCGCACCCCCGCCGCCGCGCGGGGCTTCACCATCGACACCAATGGTGATGGTATCGCCGACGCCCGAGGCGCGGGCATCCAGGAGTCGAACTCCGGCAGCGCCGCCTTGTCCCTGAACCAGCCCCTCTACACCGGCGGCCGCGTCGCCGCCGCGGTCTCCGCGGCCGAGGCCGACATCCTGACGGGCCGCGAGAACCTGCGTCGGGTCGAGACCCAGGTGCTGGGCTCGGTCATCACCGCCTATGTGGGCACTCGCCGCGACCAGGAAACTGTCCGGATCCGGCAGGAAAATGTTCGCGTGCTGGAGCGGCAGCTGGAGGAATCCAAGGCCCGTTTCGACGTCGGCGAGATCACCCGCACCGATGTCGCCCAGTCGGAGTCCCGCCTGTCGGCCGCCCAGTCGCTGTTCCAGTCCGCCCAGGCCCAGCTGGCCATCAGCCGCGCCAACTATGTCGCCGTCGTGGGCCAGAGCCCGAGCGACCTGGCGCCCGAGCCGTCGCTGGCCTCGCTGCTGCCGTCCACGGTGGACCAGGCCTTCGACACCGCCCAGGTGGACAACGCCCAGATTCGCGCCGCCCAGTACACCGAGCAGGCCAGCAAGGCGCGCATCGCCGGCGCCCGGGCCGAGCGCATGCCTTCGGTCTCGCTGACCGCCCGACTGGGCTACGTGGGCGGCGCCGAGCCCTTCGACAGTGATCTCTATTCCCGCAACGTCACGGGCGGGGCGACCGTCACCCTGCCGCTGTTCAGCGGCGGCCTGACCAATTCCCGCGTGCGCCAGACCATCGAGCGCAACAATGTCGACCGCATCGGGGTCGAGACGGCGCGCCGGGCCGTGCTGCAGAACCTGACCCAGGCCTGGAGCCAGCTCACCGCCGCCCGCGCCAATATCGGCTCTTCCGACACCCAGGTGCGCGCCGCGCGCATCGCCGCCGAAGGCACCCGCCAGGAGCAGCAGGTCGGCCTGCGCACCACTCTCGACGTCCTGAACGCCGAGTCGGAGCTGCGCGCCGCCGAACTGGCCCAGGTCAGCGCCAGGCACGACGAATATGTCGCCGCCGCCAGCGTGCTCGCCCAGATGGGCCACCTGGAAGCCAACCGCCTCGCTCCCAACCTGCCGCACTACGATCCCAAGTCGAACTTCGGCAAGCTGCGGATCACCTGGGGCTGGGTGCCTTGGGAGGAGCCCATCGCGATCGTCGATTCGGTGTTCGTTCCCCAGCCCGTGGAGAAGCCCGCCCCGAAACCGGCGTCGGCCGCCCGATAGGCCGCAACGGGTCGTGCGGAGGCGCGACCTTTCGCCTGCCGGGCGAATCCGCCCTTGCGCAGCTTGGTGGAAATTGCAGGATCGCACCGTCGCGCCTGAAGGCCTCCAAATTCTTGGTTTTGAGCGCGGCGCTCGGGCTAACTGGGTTCCACTTAACCCTGACGCGCTCTAGGCTGGCGCTGATGGATTCTCTCTTCGCTCCAGCGACGGCTCAAAATGTCTGATCAGACCTCTCAAGAACCGACAATGGAGGAGATCCTCGCCTCCATCCGCCGCATCATCTCGGAGGATGACGCGCCGGCCGGAGAGGCTGCCCCCGCCGATGAGCCGGTGGCCGAAGCGGCCCCGCAGGAAGAGATCCCGATCCCGCCCGAGGACGATGACGACGGCGTTCTGGAATTGACTGAGAAGGTCGAGACCCACGGCGACATCGACGTCTACGCCGCCGCCGCGCCCGAGCCGGACCCCGAGCCCGCCTATACGCCGCCGCCGCCTGAGCCGACCGCCTGGGCCGATGACGCCCCGGACGTGGGCCCCGGCGCGGGCCTAGTGGGCGATCCCGCCGCCGCCGCCGCCGCCGCGGCCTTCGGCGCTCTATCGTCGCAGATCCTGATGCCCCGAGATGGCCGCACCCTGGAAGACGTGGTGCGCGAACTGCTCCGTCCGCTGCTCAAGCAGTGGCTGGACGACAACCTGCCGCGCATCGTTCAGGATACCGTCCAGTCGGAAGTCGAGCGCATCGCGCGCGGCGGCCGAGTATAAAGCTCCCCATCCGCTCTTCCCCGCGAAAGCGGGGACCCAGGCTTTTTCCGGCTGGCGGCCGCGCTCTACGATAAAACACCTGGGTCCCCGCTTTCGCGGGGATGAGCGGGCGTATATGCACCGCAACCAGCATGCTTGAAAAAACCTTCGACCCGAAAACCGCCGAACCCCGTCTCTACGCCAAGTGGGAGAGCTCCGGCGCGTTCGCCCCGATTCCAGATCCGGCGGCTGAGCCCTTTTCCATCGTGATCCCGCCGCCCAATGTGACGGGGTCGCTGCACATCGGGCATGCGCTGAATAACACCCTGCAGGACGTGCTGATCCGCTTCGAGCGGATGCGCGGCAAGGCGGCCCTGTGGCTGCCCGGCACCGACCACGCGGGCATCGCCACCCAGATGGTGGTGGAGCGCCAGCTGGCCGCCGCCGGCAACCAGAGCCGCCGCGACATGGGCCGCGAGGACTTCGTCGCCAAGGTCTGGGAATGGAAGGCCGAAAGCGGCGGGACCATCACCAACCAACTGCGGCGCCTGGGCGCCTCCTGCGACTGGAGCCGGGAGCGCTTCACCCTGGACGAGGGCCTGTCGGCCGCCGTGCGCAAGGTGTTCGTGACCCTGCACAAACAGAAGCTGATATACCGCGACAATCGGCTGGTGAACTGGGACCCGGCCCTGCAGACCGCCATCTCCGACCTGGAGGTCGAGCAGAAGGAGGTGGATGGTCACTTTTGGCATTTCGCCTATCCGCTGGAGGATGGCTCGGGCGAGATCGTCGTGGCCACCACCCGGCCCGAGACCATGCTGGGGGACACCGCCGTCGCCGTGCACCCCACCGACGAGCGCTACAAGCACCTGATCGGCCGCGCCGTGCGCCTGCCCATCGTGAACCGGCCGATCCCGATCATCGCCGATGAGTACGCCGATCCCGAAAAGGGCTCCGGCGCGGTCAAGATCACGCCCGCCCACGATTTCAACGACTTCCAGGTCGGCAAGCGCAACAACCTGCCGCAGATCAACATCTTCACGCCCGACGCCAAGATCAATGAGAACGGCCCGCGCGACTATCAGGGCCTGGATCGCTTCGACGCCCGCAAGAAGGTGATCGCCGCCTTCGACGAACTGGGCCTGTTGCGGGAGGTGGAGAAGACCCGCCACGCCGTCCCGCACGGGGATCGATCCGGCGTTGTTGTCGAGCCCTACCTGACCGACCAGTGGTACGTCGACGCCAAGACCCTGGCCGGCCCCGCCATCAAGGCGGTGGAGGATGGGCGCACGGTTCTCGAACCCAAGACCTGGGAGAAGACCTACTACGAGTGGATGCGCAACATCGAGCCGTGGTGCGTCTCGCGCCAGCTCTGGTGGGGCCACCGCATTCCGGCCTGGTACGGGCCGGAGGGCAAGATCTTCGTCGAGGAGACCGAGGAGATGGCCCGCGCCGCCGCGCGCGAGTTCTACGGCCGCGACGAGCCCCTGCGCCAGGACGAGGACGTCCTCGACACCTGGTTCTCCTCGGGGCTCTGGCCGTTCTCCACCCTGGGCTGGCCGGAGGAGACCTCCGACCTGGCGCGCTTCTACCCCACGAACACCCTGGTGACGGGCTTCGACATCATCTTCTACTGGGTCGCCCGGATGATGATGCTGGGCATTCATTTCACCGGCCAGGTCCCCTTCAAGCGGGTGTTCTTCAACGCCCTTGTCCGCGACGCCTCGGGCGCCAAGATGTCCAAATCCAAGGGCAATGTCATGGACCCCCTGGACCTCGTGGACCAGTACGGGGCCGACCCCCTGCGCTTCACTCTGACCGCCATGTCGGGCCAGGGCCGGGACATCAAGCTCTCGACCCAACGCATTGAGGGCTATCGGAATTTCGGCACCAAGCTCTGGAACGCCGCCAATTTCTGCCAGTTCAATGGCTGTGTCCGCGCCGAAGGCTTCGACCCGGCGGCGGTGACCAATCCGCTGAACCGCTGGATCGTCGGCGAGACGCAGAAGACCGCCCAGGCGGTCACCGAGGCCATCGCCGCCTGCGGGTTCGATGGGGCGGCCAATGCGCTGTACCGGTTCATCTGGAACACCTATTGCGACTGGTACGTCGAACTCGCCAAGCCCCTGCTGAAGGGCGAGGACGCCGCCGCCAAGGCCGAGACGCAAGGGACCGCCGCCTGGGCTCTAGACGTGATCCTGAAGCTGCTGCACCCGATCATGCCCTTCCTCACCGAGGAGCTCTGGTCGCAGACCGCCGACCTGGGCGCGCCGCGCGCCGACGGCATGCTGATCTCCGCCCAATGGCCGGACCTGCCGGCCAGCCTGCTGGACCCGAAGTCCGAGGCCGAGATCGGCCTGATCGTGGCCGCCATCACCGAGGGTCGCTCGGTGCGGGCAGAGCTGAACGTGCCGGGATCGGCCCGTCCGCCGCTGCTGGTGCTGGAGGCCTCCGCCGCCCAGCGCGCCGTGCTGGAGGCCAATGGCCCGATCGTCGCCCAGCTGCTGCGGGCGTCCGGCGTCCAGATCGCCGAGACCGCGCCGCAGGGGGCGATCCCCTTCGTGGTCCAGGGGGTCACCTTCGCCCTGCCAGTGGCCGAGTTCATCGACCTGGCCGTCGAGAAGGCGCGCCTGGCCAAGGAGATCGCCACCCACGCCAGCGACATCGCCCACGTGATGAAGAAACTCGGCAATCCGTCCTTCGTCGCGAACGCCAAGGAGGAGGTGGTGGAGGAGAACCGCGAACGCCTCGCCGAATCCGAGGCCGCCAAGATCAAGCTGGAAGGCGCGCTGGCGAGGCTGGAAGCCGTCGCCTGAGCGGGACCGGCGTTCTCCCAACGGGTGTTTGCGTCGGCTCCTAGGTTATGCTTGTTCACCCACGACGACGCGGCGGCAAGCTGCGCACCTAGTGGAGAAAGCACATGACCCAGGACGCCCTGCCGGCCGGTTGGCCCGCCATGTCCATCGCCGACGCCAACGCCCTGATCACCGCGCCGGGATCGGCCGCGGAGGTCGAGGAGCTGATGATCCGGGGGATCAAGACCAAGACCTGGAAGAACCTGCCGCCGACCCTCCGCTCGGTTGTCGAGGCGGGTCGCGCCCACGGCGAGAAGGTGATCCTGGTCTATGAGGAAGAGCGGGTCACATACGAGGCCTTCTACCGGGCGGTCGCCAGGTTCGCGGTCGAGCTCCAGGGCCAGGGCCTGACGAAGGGCGACCGGGTGGCCATCATCATGCGAAACCTGCCGGAATGGCCGGTGGCCTTCTATGCCGCCGCTTCGCTGGGGGCGATCGTCACGCCGCTGAACGCCTGGTGGACCGGACCCGAGCTGGAATACGGCCTGACCGACTCCGGCTCGAAGATCGCCATCCTGGACACCGGCAGCTATGGCCGCCTGGCCGAGCACCTGCCCAACTGTCCCGAGCTGAAGCGCATCTATGTCAGCCGCGAGATCGACGAGGTCGCCCACCCGCAGGTGACCAAGCTGGAGGCCGTGATCGGCGGCGCGAACGACTGGGGCAAGCTGCCCGACCAGGCGATTCCGCCCGCGGAGATCGACACCGACGACGACGCCACCATCTTCTACACCTCCGGCACGACGGGTAAGCCCAAGGGGGCGCTGGCCACCCATCGCGCGGTCAATTCCAACATCATGGCGGGCGCGGCCTCGGGCGCGCGGGCCTTCCTGCGCCGGGGCGAGGCGCCGCCCGCGCCTGACCCCGACGCGCCGCAGCGGTCGTCGCTGATCTCGGTGCCCTTCTTCCACGCCACCGGCTGCTTCGCCGTGCTGAACCCGTCGCTGATCGGCGGCGCCAAGCTGGTGATGATGCACAAGTGGGACGTGATCCGCGCCTTCGAGCTGATCCAGCGCGAGAAGATCCAGTCGGCCGGCGGCGTGCCCACCATCGCCTGGCAGCTCATCGAGCATCCCCTGCGGGAGAAGTACGACCTGTCGTCCCTGGAAAGCGTGGCCTATGGCGGCGCGCCGTCCGCGCCGGAACTGGTGCGGAAGATCAAGGAGACCTTCCCCAAGTCGGCGGCCGGCAACGGCTGGGGCATGACCGAGACCTGCGCCACCGTCACCACCCACGGGGCCGAGGACTACGCCAACCGCCCCGACAGCTGCGGTCCCGCCGTGCCGGTCAGCGAGCTGCAGATCCGCGACCCCGCCGATGGCGTTACGGTGCTGCCGCCCAACGCTGTGGGCGAACTCTGGGCCAACGGCCCGCAGATCGTGAAGGGCTACTGGAACAAGCCCGAGGCCACCGCCCAGACCTTCGTCGACGGCTGGGTGCGCACCGGCGACCTGGCCCGCGTGGACGAGGAGGGCTTCTGCTTCATCATCGACCGGGCCAAGGACATGCTGATCCGTGGCGGCGAGAACATCTACTGCATCGAGGTGGAGAACGTCCTCTATGACCACCCCGCGGTGATGGACGCCGCCGTCGTCGGCATTGTTCACCGGACCCTGGGCGAAGAGCCGGGCGCCGTGGTCACCCTGAAGCCGGGCGCGACCGCGACGGAGGCCGAACTGCGCGCCCACGTGGCCGAGCACCTGGCCGCCTTCAAGGTCCCGGTGAAGGTGAAGTTCTGGCACGAAACCCTGCCGCGCAACGCCAACGGCAAGATCCTCAAGAACGAGCTGAAAAAGCTGTTCGAACAGGACGCGGCGACGGCCTGACTTGGCATGTGCTCTCAACCGCTCATCCCGGCGAAGGCCGGGACCCAGGTCGTGAGCGCCTGATGTGCACGCAGAGGATCGAGTGACCTCCTCCGGATTCCGGAGCCCTATGATCTGCGCCCCGGTCTTCGCCGGGGTGAGCGGAGTTTTGTAGTGGCCAAGGTCCGCGCCGACCTGCTGCTGGTCTCACGCGGGCTCGTAGAGAGCCGCGCCAAGGCCCAGGCGGCTATCGCGGCCGGCGGGGTCACCGCCGACGGCAGGGTGGTGGCCAAGGCCTCCGAAGCGCTCGACGAGTCCTGCGACCTGCAGGCTGAGGCGGCCCACCCCTATGTGGGACGAGGCGCTCTGAAGCTTGTCCACGCCCTGGATCTCTGGCCCGTGGCGGTCACCGGCGCCGTGGTGCTGGACGTGGGAGCCTCCACGGGCGGGTTCACCGAGGTCTGCCTGAAACGGGGCGCATCGTGCGTCTATGCCGTTGATGTGGGCCGGGGCCAGTTGCACCCGCGGCTCGCCGGCGACCCGCGGGTCACAGCCCTTGAAGGCCTGGATGCGCGCGCCCTGACGGCCACGCTGATCCCCAAACCGCCCAACCTGGTGGTCTGTGACGCGAGCTTCATCGGTCTGGCCAAGGTGCTGCCGGCCGCCCTCGGGCTTGCCGCCCCCGACGCGGAGCTCGTCGCCCTGGTGAAGCCCCAGTTCGAAGTGGGGCCCGGCCTGGTGGGGAAGGGCGGGCTGGTTCGCGACCCTGAGGCTCGGGCCCGAGCCCTGGCCGACGTCACCAGCTTCCTGGCCGCCTCAGGCTGGACGGTGCTGGCGACGGCCGACAGCCCGATCCTGGGGGGCGACGGCGCCGCCGAGTATCTGCTGCGCGCACGAAAAAGCCGCCCGGACTGACCGGGCGGCTTCCTCAAGTCTCAGGAAAAGGTCTTAGTCGACGACCTGATAGCGGCCCTGGTTGTCGCGGCAGACCCGGACGAAACGCTTCTGGACCTGGCCGTCCGGCAGATAGATCGGGCTTTCGGCCAGGGTGCAGCCGTCCGCGCCGACGCTGCCCTGGGTCGAGACGGCATAGCTGTTGCCCCGGCGGTCATAGGCCCGGTCGTAGTAGCTGGACCGGTCGTAGGTGCGATCGGCGTAGCCACCGCCATAGTTGCCGCCGTAGTAGCCACCGCCACCGCCATAGTAGCTGTTTGAGCCGTACTGGGCGCCATCGCCGCCGTAGTACCCGTTGGAGCCATACTGGCTGCCGCCGTAGTAGCCGCTCTGGCGGCTAGACGTGCAGGCGGCGGAGTCCTTGCCGATCTTAGAGCCGGCGACGGCGCCCACCAGGCCGCCGAGCACGGCGCCCTCGGTCCGGGCGTTGCGGGCCGCGACGTTGGAGCCGATGGCGGCGCCAGCCAGCGCGCCGATCAGGCCGCCGGTCGTGCTGCGGTTAGAAGAGGAACGGCGGCAGGGATCATAGTAGCCGTTGTCATAACTCTGGCCGTAGTAGCCCGACTGGGCGGAGGCGAAGCTCGGGATCGCGGCGGCGGCGCTGAGCGCCATGATACCGGCGGCGCCGGCCAGGGCGGTCTTGGCGAAAATCTTGGTCATGGAAACTCTCCCCTTCGGGACTATCGGGTGAATGGGTCAGGCGGCCTTACGAGCGGCCGCTGGGCCGCCAGACGCCATCGCGCCCACGGCAAACTTCGAAATTGTGATCGCGACCGCCATAGTACTCGCTGACCCACTGGCAGTTGTTGCGGCTGTAGCTGGATTGGGCCACGCGCTTGGGATAGCCCTTGCAGTTGATGCGATTGCGGCCGACCTGGTTGCCGGCGGCGGCGCCCACGACGCCGCCGAGTACGGCGCCTTCGGTCTTCGCGCCCTTGCCGGCGACCTGCGAGCCGAGCACTGCGCCCAGCACACCGCCGACGACCGCGCCCTTATGTCCGGACTCACGGCGAGCATCGCGGCAGATGTCGCCGGTGCCATAGGACCGGTTCGCCTGGGCCGCGGCGAATTGGGGAACCGCCATGCCCGTCATCAGGACGGCGGTGGCGGCGGCGATGGCGAATGTACGCTTCATAGTCTTTCCTTCGCAGGCTCCAGCGGCGCCGAGGCCCCGCTTTCGGAGATGAGGTTTGACGGATCGAACCTGAACGGGTCTTGAACAGACCCAGAAACGTTCTTCCCGACTCCGGGGCGTGAATGGTGAAGCTACCATGCGCCTCCAAACCGTAAATGATCCCGACCATGCGAAGTTCCAACCGCCGTCCCGAGCCCCCCAAGCCTTCGGGTCCGCCCGTTGAAGTGGTCATCGAGTCCATCGGCGGCGAGGGGGACGGCGTGGCGCCTGGGCCCATCTACGTGCCCTTCACCCTGCCGGGTGAGACCGTGCGGGCGACCGGGGCCGGCGAGCGGCGGGACCTGGACGCGGTCCTCGTGGCCAGCCCCCAACGCGTAACCCCGCCGTGTCCGCACTTCGGCGTGTGCGGCGGCTGCGCCCTGCAGCACTGGGAGCACGCCGCCTATCTCGCCTGGAAGGTCGAGCGCCTGCGAAAGACGCTCGGCCTGCAGCACATCGAAACCGAGATCCTCGCGCCTTTCGCTGCGCCCCCGGCGTCGCGCCGGCGCCTGGCCCTGCACGCGCGTCCTGGCAAGCGTGGCGAGGCCCGGCTGGGCTACAAGACCCGCAAGTCCTGGGATGTCATCGACATCGCCGTCTGCCCGATCGCCGACCCGCGGCTGGAGGCGGCCCTGCCGGACTTGCGCCGCCTGGCCGCGCCCTTGCTGCAGCATCCCAAGTCCGCCCCGACCCTGCATGTGACCCTGACCACCGAGGGCCTCGACATCGAGATCACGGGCGTGGAGCGCAAGAGCGGCGGCCTCAGCGCCGACGCCCGCATGCAACTGGGCCAGATCGCGGCGGAGGCCGGCTTCGCCCGCGTGACCATGGACGGGGAGGTGCAGTACGGCGCGCGCCAGCCCCTGATCCGGGTGGGACCGGCGGTGGTCGCCTTGCCGGCTGGAGCCTTCTTGCAGGCCGTGCCCGCCGCCGAGGCGATCATGGCGACCTTCGCGGTCGAGCAGGTGGCCGGCGCCGAGCGGATCGCCGACCTCTATTGCGGCGTGGGGACCTTCACCTTCCGCCTGGCCCAGGTCGCCCCGGTCTACGCCGCCGACGGCCATGCGCCCGCCATCAGGGCCCTGACCTCAGCCATCGCGACGGCGCCGGGACTGAAGGGGGTCACCGCTGAGACCCGGGACCTGGCCCGGCGTCCAGTTCTGGCGGTTGAGTTCAAGAAGATCGACACCGTGCTCTTCGACCCGCCCCGCGCCGGCGCCCTGGAACAGACCGCCGAGATCGCGGCCTCCAAGGTGGCAAAGGTGATCGGCGTATCCTGCAACCCGGCGACCTTCGCCCGCGACGCGCGCGCGCTGATCGACGCGGGCTTCAGCCTGGATCGCGTCCTGCCGGTGGACCAGTTCCTGTGGTCGGCCCATGTAGAGCTGGTGGGGGTGTTTACGCGCTAACCTGTTTGGGAGATCAGCCGCTCGCGTTCGGTGTCGGCCAAGGCCCGGGAGATTGCGGACATCAGGTCGGGGATTTGAATAGGCTTGGCGGTGTGCTCGGTGAAGCCGAGTTCCAGATAGTGCGTCCGCCCGCCGGAGGTGACGTCGGCGGTTAACGCAATCACCGGGACAGCCTGGTTGGGGCCGGGGCTGGCGCGCAGACGTTGCAGGGCTTGGACGCCGGTCATGCCGGGCATCTGGATGTCCATCAGGATCAGGTCGAAAGGACGCGACGCGAGCAGGTCCAGGGCGGCCTGGCCGCTGGCGGCCTTCTCCACCCGGTGTCCGAAGGCGCAGAGAATCTGATTCAATACCAGTAGGTTGACCGAGTTGTCGTCGACGATCAGCACGTCGAGGTCGGTTGCCGGGGCGTCCTCCGTCACTGGCTCGGGCGGGGCTGAGTCCGGCGCCTGGGCCAGGTCGAAGATCGCCTCCACATGGAAAGTCGAGCCCTGGCCAAGCTGGCTCTCGACCCAGACCCGGCCGCCCATCAGCTCGGTGAGCTGGCTGGCGATGGCCAGACCCAGGCCGGTGCCCCCGAACCTGCGCGCCTCCGACTCGTCCACCTGGGAGAACCGCTCGAAGAGGGCGGGCAGGTGCTCCTCCGGGATACCGGGGCCTGTGTCGATCACCGAGATATGGATGCGGGCGGCGGTCTCGCCGACGGGCTGGGCTGCGACCATGACGGTGACGGCGCCCTCGTCGGTGAACTTCAGGGCGTTGCCGATCAGGTTGAAAAGCACCTGCCGTACCCGGATCGCGTCCATCCAGACATGGCTGGGCAGGTCTTCGTCGACCTCGAGCCGCAGGGCCACCGACTTCTCGTCCGCCCGCGCGCGCCAGAAGGCCACCGCGCGGTCCAGGAACAGGGGCAGGTTTTCGCGGGCGGGGGTGATGTCCAGCCGCCCGGCGTTGACCTTCGACATGTCGAGGATGTCGTTGAGAATCGACAGCAGGTGTTCGCCGCTCTCCATGAGGGTCTCCAGCCGGCTGGCCTGGACGGGATCAGTCTCCTCGCGCCGCAGCAGCTGGGCCATGCCCAGGACGCCGTTCATGGGGGTGCGGATCTCGTGGCTCATGGTGGCCAGGAAGTTCGACTTGGCGAGATTGGCCTGGCGCGCCACCTCGCGGGCCTCGTCGGCTGCTCGGGTCTCGGCCACGGCGTGGTCGCGGGCGGCCTCCAGTTGCGGGATCATCGCCAGGTTCGAGGCGTAGGCCTCCTGCCAGCTGGTCACCGCCCGGGTGGTGCCGTCCGAGATCATCACCAGCAGCACCATCAGGCAGGCCATTGAGATCATCAGGCCCGCGAAGGCCGCCGGGGGGAAGATCGCCACCAGGGTCCCAGTCAGGGCCAGGACGGCGGGACCGGCGAAAGACCAGAAGACGACGCGCGACAGGGAACCGCTGGCGCAGGCGACGGCCACCATGGAGGCGACCGTGATGGCGAGATAGGCCAGCTCCTTCTGCCCACCCCAGAGGGCCAGTATGGTGGGGCCGGCAAGATAGGTCGACACCCGGGCCATGCACAGCAGGGCCAACTGGCGGAAGCCACGCGCGACCTCAGTATGTGCGCTGCGGGCCAGCCAGCGGGCGATGGTGCGCTGATAGAGGATGTCCATGGCGAAGCTGGCCAGGAAGGCGAGGCCGGCGACTACCGGATGGCCAAGGACAAGGACGGCCGCCAGGGCGACGGCGTTGAAGACAAGGTGGATCTTGATCGGCATGGCCAAGCCGCCAAGCGTGAGCTGGTAGGCGTTCGCGTTGGCCGCGAGAGCTGTCGCTGACCTATTCGTCGGACCGTCCATGACCGATCATCTGCCCCCGTCTTGCTGGGCCATCTAACAACAGTTCAATTAACCGACTGAAAAAGTTCGGCAGCTTTCTCAATGCCGCGATCGTCTGATCTAGCCGCCCGCGAACAGGTCGCCTTGGTCACCGGCCTTTGCAGGGACCTTGAACTTCTCCAGATCCAGGCCGCCGAAGGAGAAATCCAGGCCGTAGCGCCGGCGGGCGGCCTGGAAGCGGACGCGCATCAGGTCGGCCAGCGGCCCCTGGCCCTTCATGCGGGTCCCCCAATCGGCGTCATAGTCCTTGCCGCCACGCATCTGCCGGACCAGCGACATCACCCGGCTGGCGCGGTCGGGGTGGTCGGTGGCGAGCCATTCGCGAAACAGGTCCTTGATCTCCAGCGGCAGGCGCAGGGCGACATAGCCGGCGCCTCGCGCCCCGGCCTGGCTCGCGCGCTCCAGCACGACCTCCATCTCGTGATCGTTGAGGCCGGGAATGACGGGGGCGAACATGACGATGACCGGCACGCCGGCGTCGGCCAGGCCCCTGACGGCGGCGATGCGCTTTTCCGGGGTGGCGGCGCGGGGCTCCATGCTGCGGGCGAGCTTGCGGTCCAGGGTGGTGATCGAGATGGCCACCCGGACCAGGTTAGCCTGCGCCAGGGGCGCCAGCAGGTCCAGGTCCCGCAGGATCAGGGCCGACTTGGTGATGATGGAGAAGGGGTGCTGGAACCGCCCCATCACCTCGATGATCGACCGGGTGATGCGGAGGGTCTTTTCCTGGGGCTGGTAGGGGTCGGTGTTGCCGCCGATGTGGACGGCGATGGGCTGGTAGCGGGGCTTGGACAGCTCGGCCTCCAAGAGCTGGGCCGCCTCCGGCTTGAAGAACAGCTTGCTCTCGAAATCGAGCCCCGGCGACAGGCCCATATAGGCGTGGGCCGGCCGCGCGTAGCAGTAGATGCACCCGTGCTCGCAGCCCCGGTAGGGGTTGATCGAGCGGCTGAAGCCAACGTCCGGGCTGGTGTTCCTGGAGATGATCACCCGCGCCTTTTCGGCGGTCAGGGTGGTTTTCAATTG
>NZ_JANPJP010000348.1:0-5570 GCF_031425575.1 Phenylobacterium sp. | reverse complement strand
CCCTCGCCGACCACCTTGACCCGCAGGTCGG
The DNA here is from genome assembly GCF_031425575.1 of Phenylobacterium sp. Taxonomy (GTDB): domain Bacteria; phylum Pseudomonadota; class Alphaproteobacteria; order Caulobacterales; family Caulobacteraceae; genus Phenylobacterium. The sequence goes on along the minus strand of NZ_JANPJP010000348.1, from coordinate 5,539 downwards.
CGCCATTGACCCGCAGGGCGTCGTTGGTCTTGTCCCCCACCTCGAGGTGGCCCTCGGTGCGGGCCTTCACATAGGTGCCGATGCCGCCGAGATAGAGCAGCTCGGCCGGGGCCTTGAGGATGGCCGAAAGCAGTTCGGCCGGGGTGGCGCTGTCGACGTCGATCTCAAGCATCGCCCGGATCTCGCTCGAGAGCGGGATGGACTTCAGGCTGCGGGGGACGACCCCGCCGCCCTTCGAGATCAGCTTGGGGTCATAATCCTCCCAGGAGGAGCGCGGCAGTTCGAACAGCCGGGCTCGCTCGGCGTAGCTTGTCGCCGGGTCCGGATCGGGGTCCAGGAAGATGTGGCGGTGGTCGAAGGCGGCCAGCAGCCGGGTGGCGGGCGACAGCAGCATGCCGTTGCCGAACACGTCGCCTGACATGTCGCCGACGCCTACGACGGTGAAGGGCTGCGTCTGGATGTCCTTGCCCAGCTCGCGGAAGTGGCGTTTCACCGCCTCCCAGGCGCCCCGCGCCGTGATGCCCATCACCTTGTGGTCGTAGCCCGCCGACCCGCCCGAGGCGAAGGCGTCGCCCAGCCAGAAGCCGTAGGACTCGGCGATGCCGTTGGCGATGTCGGAGAAGGTGGCGGTGCCCTTATCAGCGGCCACCACCAGATAGGGATCGTCGGCGTCGTGGACCACGACGTTCTCGGGGTGGATGACCTTGCCGTCGGGGGTCAGGTTGTCGGTGATGTCCAGCAGGCCCTGCAGGAAGGTCGTGTAGGCCCGGATTCCCTCGGCGCGCACGGCGTCGGCGCTCCCCCCCTTGGGAAGCTGCTTGGGATAGAAGCCGCCCTTGGAGCCGACGGGGACGATGACCGCGTTCTTGGTGTTTTGCGCCTTAGCCAGGGCCAGGACCTCGGTGCGGAAGTCATCGCGCCGGTCGCTCCAGCGCAGTCCCCCTCGGGCCACCGGACCAAAGCGCAGATGGACACCCTCGACATGGGTCGCCCAGACGAAAATCTCGCGGAACGGCTTGGGCAGGGGGAGGTCGGCCAGTTCGCCTGAGGCCACCTTGAAACTGATATAGGGCTTGGACGTGCCGTCCGCATTGGGCTGGTAGTAGTTGGTCCGCTTGATGGCCCCCACCAGCAGGGCCAGGCGCCGCAGGACCCGATCGTCATCCAGGCTCTCGACGAGCTGCAGGGCTTCGACGATTTCGGCCATCACCGCGTCAGCCTGCGTCTGGCGCGCTTCGAGACCCGCCTTGATGGCCGGATGGAACTTGGTGCGGAAGAGATCCAGGATCAGGCGGGCGACGCCCGGATGGTTGGACAGGGCCTCTTCCTGAACCCGCTGGCTGGGGTCGAGCCCCGACTGCTGGCGGTGGCGGGCCAGGGCGCGGATCAGGGCGGCGTCGCGCCAGGTGATGGAGAGTTCCAGCACCAGCCGGTTGAAGCCGTCGTTTTCGGTCCTGCCGCTCCAGACGGCGACGAAGGCGTATTCAAAGGCGGCCTTCACCTCGGAAAAGACCAGGTGTTCGCCGCGTTCGTCGTTCAGCTCGAAGTCGTGGACCCAGACAGGGAGGGTGCCGGCGCGGGTCACCGGGAATCCGGTCTCCACCATGGCCTTCAGGCCCATGTTCTCCAGGATCGGCAGCACGTCGGCGAGTGGAGCCGGCGCTCCGGGGCGGTAGAGCTTGAAGCGGAACTGCGTCTTGCCGTCGCCGGCCCGCCGATAGGCGCGGACGCGGACCGGCTCGTCGGCCTCCAGGCTGTCGATCACCGCCAGATCAGCCAGGGCCTCGGCGGCGTCATAGCGATCGCGGTAGCCGGCGGGATAGGCTTGAGCGTAGCGGGTCAGGACATCGGAGACCTCGGCCGTCGTGCGACCGCTGGCCCGGACGGCGGCGTCGAAGCGGTCCTCCCAGGTGCGGCTGGCCGCGGCGATCTGGCTTTCGATGGCCTTAAGATCCGGCTCGAGATGGTCGCCGGGCATGAAGCCGATGATGAAGTGGACCCGGGCCAGGGGCGCGTCGGAGAAATGGGGATAATAGGCCGAGACACGGCCGCCATAGGCGCGGGCCAGCATCTCGCCGGCCTTGGTCCTCAGCTCTGAATCGTAGCGCTCCCGGGGCACGTAGAGCAGGATCGAGGCGAAGCGGTCATAGGGATCGCGGCGCTCGAACACCCGCACGCGCGGCCGGTCGTAGAGGTGCAGGACGGCCAGGGCGGTCGCCAGCAGGTCGGCCTCGCTGGCCTGGAAGAGCTCATCGCGCGGGTGGTTCTCGACGATGTTGCGCAGGCGCTTTTCGTTGTGGCTCCCCGGCGCGGCGCCCGCCTTGGCGAGAATATGAGCCACCTTGGCGCGCAGCAGCGGCACGTCGTGGGCCGGCTCGTCATAGGCCTCGGAGGTGAACAGGCCGACGAACCGGATTTCGCCGCAGGGCTTGCCGTCGGCCCCGTACCGCTTGACCCCCACATAGTCCATATACCCGCGCCGATGGACGCGGGAGCGGACATTTGACTTGGCCACCGTCACCGGCGGATCGGTCATCCGCGAGCGGATCTGGGCGGTGAGGACGGCGGGCTCAGACGCGCGGCGAAGCACCGTGCGCTCGGGATCGCGCAGCACGCCCAAGCCGTCCTCGGGCTGGTAGAGGGGTTCCTCCGGCGCATAGTCGCCGTTCTTCAGGCGGGGATACGCGTAGACCCGGGCGCCGAGATAGACGAAGTGCTCGTTGTGCAGCCAGGACAGGAAGGCGACATCCTCGTCACGCACCTCGCTCTTCGGCGCCGCCTCCAGTTCGGAGATGGCGCGCGCCATCAGGTCCAGCATGGCGGGGAAGTCGCCGACCGCCACCCGAACATCGGCCAGGGTGGTCTTCAGGCCGGCGATGAGGGCGGCCTCGCGGTCCTTGCCCACGGTCTCCAGCACGACCTGGATCATGGATTCCCGGCGCACGGGGCCCGTCTCGCTCCGCACGCCCTTCCGGTCGCGCGCGACGCTGACGATGGGATGGAACATGGCCCGCACCGACAGACCCTGGTCGGCGATCTCGCCCATGACGCTGTCCACCAGGAAGGGGGTGTCGTCCTGCACGATCTCCAGCCGGTCGAGGCCCGCCTCCCCCTGCACCAGGCGCAGGGTCGGGGCCTTGTTCTTGCGGGTCTCGGCGAAGGCCCAGAAATCGGCCAGGGCGGCGGCCAGCCCCTCAATCGGCAGCTCGGGCAGTTCGTCGGGGGCCGCGTCGGCGGCGGCCTGGTCGATGAAGGCGCGGCTGGCGTCGGTTTCCGGCGTCAGGGCGAGGAACGCCTTGGTCAGGGCGCTGGCGGACGTCGGGCGACGGGTCATCGGCGAGCTCCGGACACGAGAACGCCGCCGGAGGAGAGTGTCCGGCGGCGCCTGGTTCCGCCAAGGGGGGGTGGCGGAACACTCGGTCCTCGCGGCGCCCGGGGGCTGAGAAAGCGGGCGTCGAGGTGTCGGGTCTTACCCGAGCCACACTCAGATAGGCATTGAACGGCCAAGTTTAAGACCCCGGTCTTGCGGCCCGCCTCACGCTTGCGTGACGCCGCGGCCGCGTTTCGGTTTCGGCGATTCGTCAGGTGCGAGGCTCGGCTTCCGGTCTCGCAGTTTTCCAGGCTCCCCATCGGCCGACAACAGCACGGCGACCCAGCGGGTTCCGTCGAACTGGGCGAGGATCACCATGGCCATCACCGTCAGAGGCGTGGACAGGAACATGCCGGCCACGCCCCAGATCGCGCCCCAGAAGGCCAGGCTGAGGAGGACCACCACCGGGTCGATATTCAGGCTGTCGCCCTGCATGCGCGGCAGCACCACGTTGCCCACCACGAACTGGATCAGTTGCAGCACCCCCAAGAGGACGATGGCGGGCCAATAGGGTTCGAACTGGATCAGGGCGAAGATCGGCGGCGCGAGAATGCCCACCGCCCCGCCGATGATCGGGATGTAGGAGGCGATGAAGATCAGGAAGGCCCAGAACACCGCATTGTCGAGGCCGATCACCGCCATCACCAACCAGGACCCGCCGGCGATCATCAGGCCGGTGACGGTCTGGACCCAGAGATACTGCTCCACCCCGTCGCGAATGCGCTGGAAGGCCTCGACGGCTTCGCGGCGGGCGGCGCGGTTGTCCGACAGCCCCACCAGCTTGCGCTCGAAGGCGTGCCGCGAGGCGATGATGAAGCCCAGATAGATGAGGATGAACAGCGCGTTGGAGGCGAAGCTCTGGAAGCCGCGAGCCACGTCGCCGAGATACTTGCTGGGGTCGAGGCGCATGAACAGCTGGTCGATGGTGGGGGCGACGTCCACCCCGGCCACCCCGGCCACCTGGGCGATCAGCTGGTTGAGCTTGGGGATGTAGGTGACCAGCTGGGTGGCGAAGCTGGCGCCATTGTCGGCGATGACGAACAGCGCGGTGCCAAACAGCAGGATCGACACCGTGATGGCCACGGGCAGGGCCGCGCGGCTCGGGATCCACGGGAACCGCCGCTTCAGGACGCGGGCGAAGCCGTCGATGACGATGGCCAGGAACATGGCCATGGCCGGCGGGGTCAGGATGTCGGCCATCCAGTACATGGCCGCGCCCACGGCGATCACCGCCAGGATCACCAGGCAGGTGCGGGACACGGCGGAGGTCTGTGCGGCGACGGGCATGGGCCGACTGTCCTCGGGCTGGCGGTTGTCGTCAATCAGGGCTGTCTACGCTGATTTCCGAGAGATGATGCTGCGTTGTTCGGCGGTTTTGGCGCGCCGGACGCAAGGCTGAGCCAGAACGGGTGAGTTTGGCGAAATGATCTCCCGCGCGACAATTGTTTACCCTTGGCCGTGGCGAGGCGGGCCGGCTGGCGATAGCGTGGCGACCGCAGTTCCAAGGAGCATTCCATGTCCGATGACGGCGTCCTGATCGGGTTTTCCGACCACCTCGAGACCCTGCGGCTGGACCGCGCCAATCGCCACGGCCTGGTGGCCGGCGCCACAGGCACGGGCAAGACCGTGACCCTGCAGGCCCTGGCGCAGGGATTGTCGGATGCCGGGGTGCCGGTCTTCGCCGCCGACGTGAAGGGCGATCTCTGCGGCATCGCCGCGGCCGGGACCCCCAATGAAAAGATGCTGGCCCGGGCCAAGGTCATGAACCTGGAGCTGCGCCCGGCCGCCGCCCCGGTGGTGTTCTGGGACCTGTTCGGCGAGCAGGGCCACCCGATCCGCGCCACGGTGTCGGAGATGGGACCCCTGCTGATCTCCCGCATGCTGGAACTCAACGATGTGCAGGAAGGCGTGCTCTCCGTCGTCTTCCGCGCCGCCGACGAGGAGGGCCTGCTGCTGCTGGACCTGAAGGACCTTCAGGCGGCGCTCACCTACACCTCTCAGAACGCCAAGGACCTGGGCGCGCGCTACGGCAATGTCTCGACCGCCACCGTGGCCACCATTCAGCGCAAGCTGCTGACGCTTGAGGACCATGGGGGCGCAAACCTGTTCTGCGAACCGGCCCTGCAGCTCGCCGACCTGATGCGCACCGACGGTTCGGGGCGCGGCTAT
>NZ_JANPJP010000347.1:0-18966 GCF_031425575.1 Phenylobacterium sp. | reverse complement strand
CGCGAGGACGGCGCGTTGCTAGACGTGGAAGCCGAGCATCGAGCCGCGCTGACGATGCGCCTGACCATGTACCGGCTGCGGGCCAAGGTCACGATCGCAGCGGACGAGGCGCCCGTATTGGTGCTGTTTGGCGGGCAGGATACGCCGGAGGGGTGGATGGTGGATCCGCGGCTTGCGGCCCTAGGCTGGCGCGGCTACGGCGCGGCGGTCCCCGCCGGCGCCGCTGAGGTCGGTGAGGCCGCCTATGACGCCCACCGCCTGGCGCTCGGCGTACCGGGGCCCGCCGACTGGGGCGTCGAGAAGACCTATCCCATCGAGGCCAATTTCGACCTGCTGAATGGCATCGACTTCCATAAGGGCTGCTTCGTCGGACAGGAGACCACCTCGCGCATGAAGCGCCGGGGCCAGATCAAGAACCGCATGCTGCCCCTGACCTTCGACGGCGCGGCGCCGGCCTTCGACGCTGAAGTGCTGACCGGCGACCGCCGAGCCGGAGAGGTGCTGTCGGGGCAGGACGGCCGGGCCATGGCCCTGGTGCGCCTCGACCGCATCGACGGGGAGCTGACAGCGGACGGCAAGCCGGTGCAGGTGGATCGGCCGGACTGGCTGCCGCTCTAGAGGAAGAAGGCCCGCAGCGCCTTCAATGTCTCCGCGGGGTTCTCCTCGGGAATGAAGTGACCGCTCTCGATGGCGTGGCCTGAAACGTCGTCGGCCCAGTCGCGCCAGATCGCCAGGACATCGTACCAGGTGGCCAGCGCGCCCTTTGAGCCCCACAGCACCTGGACCGGGACCTTGATCTTTGACTTACCCCGGTCAGCCTCGTCCGCCGCCACGTCGTAGGAGGCGCCGGCCCGGTAGTCCTCGCAGATGGCGTGGACCATGGCGGGGTTGGACAGGCAGCGGACATAGTCCGCATAGGCGGCTGGATCGAACATCCCGCGCGAGCCCCGGAACAGGAAGTATTCAGGGTCGGCGCCGATCACCGTCTCCGGGAACGGATGGGCCTGGGCCAGGAACGACCAGTGCCAGTAGGCCAGCGCGAAGGCCTTGTTGGCCCGCTTCCAGACGTCGGCGGTGGGGATGATGTCGAGGATGGACAGCTTCAGAAGGACGTCTGGATGATCCAGGGCCAGGCGGTAGGCCACCCGCCCGCCCCGGTCGTGGCCGGCCAGGTTGAAGCGCTCGAAGCCAAAGTGGTTCATCAGGGCCACGGCGTCCCTGGCCATGGCGCGCTTGGAATAGGTCTCGTGGTCGGGCGTGGTGGCCGGTGCGGTGCTCTCGCCGTAGCCCCGTAGATCGGGCGCGATGACCGTGAAGTCGCGGGCCAGATCGTCGGCCACCCGGCTCCACATCATGTGGGTCTCCGGGTAGCCGTGCAGCAGCAGGAGCGGCGGGCCCGAGCCGCCGTGCCGGACCCGCAGGGTCGCCTCTCCCACATCGACCCGCGACAGTTGGAAGCCTTCGAACGCCATATGCTCCGGTCCCGCTTGATTGGCCGCCGCCGCGCCTGCGAAAACACCGGCCATGAGTTCCGAACCGATTCGTTGCGGCTGGCGCGGCATGCAGGGCGATCCCCTGTACGAGGCCTATCACGACACGGAATGGGGCGTGCCGGAATACGATTCCCGCGCCCTGTGGGAGAAGCTGGTGCTGGACGGCTTCCAGGCCGGGCTCTCCTGGATCACCATCCTGAGGAAGCGGGAGGCTTTTCGCGCGGCCTTCGCCGACTTCGATCCGGAGATCGTCGCCCGCTATGGCGACGCCGACCGCGCCCGGCTGATGGCCGACGCCGGCATCGTGCGGTCCAACGCCAAGATCGACGCGGCCATCAACGGCGCCCGCATCTATCTGGACATGCGTGACGCAGGCGAGGACTTCTCCCAGTTCCTCTGGAGCTTCACCAACGGCCGGGTGATCCACAATAGGTGGGAGGCCATCAGCGACGTGCCGGCCCAGACCGAGGTCGCTGTCCAGATGTCCAAGGGGCTCAAGCAGAAGGGCTTCAAGTTCGTCGGCCCGGTGATCGTCTACGCCTTCATGCAGGCCACCGGCTTCGTGAACGACCACCTCACCTGCTGCCACCGCCACGGCCCCATCGACCGGATGAGCGCCTGATGCCCGACATGATGCTGGAGAAGGCCTGTCCAGGCCCGGTCTGCGGCGTCGACGAGGCGGGGCGCGGGCCGTGGGCGGGACCGGTCTCGGCGGGCGCGGTGATCCTCAATCCGCGCAAGATCCCCAAGGGGCTGAACGACTCCAAGAAGCTGACCGCCAGGCAGCGGGAGGGCCTGGAGCTGGAGATCAAGGACAAGGCCGTCGCCTGGGGCGTCGGCTTCGCCAGCGTCGAGGAGATCGCCGAGCTGAACATTCTGCACGCCGCGGGCCTGGCCATGTGCCGCGCCATCGGTGAGATGTCGGTGGAGCCGGCCTTCGCCCTGGTGGACGGCAATTACCGCTTCAAGCTGCCCTGCCCCATCAAGACGGTGATCAAGGGCGACGGGATCAGCAGCTCCATCGCCGCGGCCTCGATCCTGGCCAAGGTGGCCCGCGACCGGCTGATGGCCGAGATGGACGGCCTCTATCCCGGCTACGGCTTCGCCGCCCACAAGGGCTATCACGCCCCCATCCATGTCGAGGCCCTGCGGACGCTGGGCCCCTGCGAGATCCACCGGATGGGCTGGGCGCCGGTGAAGCTGGCCCTGATGGGCGAGCTGGTGAACGGCGAGCTTGATCTGCTGAATCAAGATTGACCCCCGCCCGCTCCGGCGGGACCACGCGGTCATGGACAATCCCGATCTCACCCGCGCCTTCCTCGCCCAAGCCAACGCCTGCCGCGACCTCGGTTCCCCCTTCCATGGCGACCTGCTCACCCTGGCGGCGGACGACCTGCGGGCCGGCGGCCCGGTTACCGCCCTGCTGGCGCCCTGGGCCACCAACGACTACCGCAAGCTGGTCGGGGACGCCGTGTGCCTCCGGCTTCTGGGTTCGCTCCACGACCTGGTGCTGAGCGGCGACGATCCGGCCCTTGCGGCGACCTATCCGCAGCCCGGACGCGACGCCGACTCGGGGGTCGCCTGGATCGCCGCGCGCTCGGCGATCATCCGTCATGAGGACCGGCTGGCGGCCTTCATGAGCCATGAGCCGCAGACCAACGAAGTCCGTCGCTCGGCCTGCCTTGCGCCGGGCTTCCTGACCATCGCCGCCGAGACCGGCCTGCCGATCCGCGCCTTCGAGGTGGCGGCCAGCGCCGGGCTGAACCTGCATTGGGACAGGTTCCGCTACCAGTTCGGCGACACACCCTGGGGTGATCCCGACGCGCGGGTGGTGATGGACACCGAATGGACCGGCGGGCCCCCGTCAGTGGGCGCGAACGTCCAGGTGATCGAACGCGCCGCCTGTGACCGCCGGCCCGGCGACCTGACCGATCCGGTGCAGCGTCGCCGGCTGCTGGCCTATATCTGGCCCGACCAGTTCGAGCGGCTGGATCGCATCCGCGCGGCCATCGACCTGGCTCTGTCGCTGGGGGTCACCGTGGAGGCCGCCGACGCCGTGGCCTGGACCGACCGCGTCGCAGCGCCGCAGGCGGGCGCGGTCACCGTCCTCTATCACTCGGTCTTCTGGCAATACATGCCGCCGGAGAGCCAGGCGGCCCTGGCCCAGGTCATCGCCGACCACGGCGCCCAGGCCACCGCCGAGGCCCCCTTCGCCTGGCTGCGCATGGAGCCGCCGCCGGAGAAACTGTCGGGCATGGAGGTTCGCCTCACCCTCTGGCCGGGCGGCGAGGATCGCATCCTGGCGACCGTCCACCCGCATGGCGCTTGGGTTAAGTGGTTGAATTGATCGATTAACGCTCCGTTCACCACGTTTGGACACCTACCCTTCACCACGATGACTCAGGATTCCGTTTCCTTAGAAGCGAGGCGGACATGGGCGCGATTGCCACCAACACGGTCATCCTGGGCGACTGCATCGAGAGCTTGAAGAAGCTCCCGTCGAAGTCCGTCGATCTGGTCTTCGCCGACCCGCCCTATAACCTGCAGCTGGGCGGCGACCTGCTGCGGCCCGACAACTCCAAGGTCGACGCCGTCGACGACGAGTGGGACCGCTTCGACAGCTTCGAGACCTATGACCGCTTCACGACCGAATGGATGAGCGAGTGCCAGCGCGTCCTGAAGGATGACGGCGCCATGTGGGTGATCGGCAGCTATCACAACATCTTCCGGGTCGGCGCCATCCTGCAGACCCTGGGGTTCTGGATCCTGAACGACATCGTCTGGCGCAAGTCCAACCCGATGCCGAACTTCAAGGGCACCCGCTTCACCAACGCCCACGAGACCCTGATCTGGGCCGCCAAGGGCCGGGGCTCGCGCCGCTACACCTTCAACTACGACGCCATGAAGATGGCCAATGACGACCTGCAGATGCGGTCGGACTGGACCTTCCCGCTGTGCACCGGCGAGGAGCGGCTGAAGGACGAGAACGGGGTCAAGGCCCACCCGACCCAGAAGCCCGAGGCCCTGCTGCGCCGGGTGATCCTGGCGTCCACCAGGCCGGGCGACATCATCCTGGACCCCTTCTTCGGCACCGGCACCACGGGCGCGGCGGCCAAGCAGCTGGGCCGAAAGTACATCGGCCTGGAGCGCGAGGAACAGTACGCGACCCTGGCCCGCGAGCGGATCGCCAAGGTGGTCCCCCTGACCGAGGCCGACCTGGAGACCATGGGCTCCAAGCGTCAGGAACCCCGCATCCCCTTCGGCCAGATCGTGGAGTCGGGCATGCTGCGCCCCGGCGACACTCTCTACTGCTCCAAGGGCGAGCGCTCGGCTCGGGTGCGGGCCGACGGCAGCCTGGTGATCGGCGACATGGCCGGTTCCATCCACAAGGTGGGCGCCATGATCCAGTCGGCGCCGGCCTGCAACGGCTGGACCTATTGGCACTTCAAGACCGACAAGGGCCTGGCCCCGATCGACGTCCTGCGGATGAAGATGCGCTCGTCCATGGCGCAGCTGGCGGCCTGACTCTAATTCACCCGGCCGCCGTCCATTTTGTCTGGCGGTCGGTACGTCGGCGGTTAAGCTCGGGTCCATGAACCCGCGTATCTATGTCCTGACCCTGGTGACCTTCGCCTTCGGGTCGGGAGCCTTCATCTTCGCCGGCCTGCTGGAGAGCCTGGCCGCCGACCTGGGGGTGACGACCGCCGTGGCCGGCCAGTTGCAGACGGTCTTCGTCCTGACCTCGGCGGTGCTGGGGCCGGTGGCGGCCTGGCTGTTCGCGCGAGTGGACCGCAAGATCATGGTGATGACGGCCCTGGCCCTGGGCGCCGCCCTGCACATCGCCTGCGCCCTGACGCCGAACTTCGAGGTGCTGATGGTGCTGCGCGCCCTGGCGGGCCTGGCCGGCGCCATGTCGGGACCGGCCGCCAGCGTGGCCGCCGCGGCCCTGGCTCCACCCGAGCGCCGGGGCTCGGCCCTGGCCCTGGTTTCAGGCGGCATGACGCTCGCCTTCGTGGTGGGCATTCCGATGGGCAGCATCATCGGCTCGGTCTTCGACTGGCGGGCCACATTCCTGTTCGCCGCCGGGCTGTCCCTGTTCGCCCTGGCCGCCGTGGTGTTCTTCCTGCCCAAGGTGCCGGCCCCGCCCAAGCGCGAGGGCGGCGGCGATACCGTGAAGGTGCTGCTGCCGATCATCTGGCCCTTCTACCTGACCACCTTCCTGACCTTCGCCGCCAACATGACCCTGAACCTCTACATCGCCCCCATCGTGCGGGTCGGGGCGGGCGTCACGGGCGCGGGCGTCGGCGCCTTCCAGGCTATGATCGGCGTGGGCTCCATCGCCGGGTTGTGGCTGGGCGCGCGGGCCGCCAACCGCAACGCCGGTCGGTCCTGGATCCTGCAGGGCTTCATCATCCAGGCCGCCGCCATGAGCGTGCACTTCGCCGCCACCCACCAGGTCCTGCCCGCCGGCTGGCCGAGCGCGGCCCTGGTGGCGCTGGGGATTTTCCTGGCGGCCACGGCCCTGTTCTCGATCACCCCGGTGATCCAATCCAGCCTGATCCAAGCTACCGGAGGCGCGCCCGTGGCCCTGGCGCTGAACGGCTCGGTGATCTCGATGGGTCAGGCCCTTGGCTCGACGGTGGGCGGCGCGGCCCTGGCCGCCTATGGTGTCCCTGCCATCCCCGGTGCGGCGCTGGCCCTGTCGCTCACCGCCCTGACCACGCTGGCTCTTCTCTATCCTCGCCACACCTCTGCGGCTTCGAGTCAGGTCCGGTGACCCTGACCAGGACCGACATCGAAATCCAGGCCTGCCGCGCGATGTTCGCCCAACATCGGGTCGAGGTTTTCGGCGGGACGATCCATGTGCCGGCCAGCCTCGAATATAGCTGCGCCTTCGCCTGGGACAGCGGCTATCACGCCCTGGCCCTGCGACACCTGGATCGCGACCAGGCGGTGGACGAGCTGCGGACGTTGTATAACGCCAACCTGACGCAAGAGGGGCTGCTGGCCCACGAACGACCGCTGCCGGGCGCCGAGGCGCGGACCAAGCTGGTGACCGAATGGCTGGGGCCGATCTATCGACCCGACGGTCGTAGCTGGCTGGTCGATCCTCCGGTGGCGGCCTATGCGGCGGCTCGGATCTTCGACCCCGCCTTTGACGACGACGAGAGCCTGCTCCATCTGGCGGGCGATCACCTGATGGCCATAGATCGACACCGGACGCTGACCCCCGGGGGAGCGCCGGTCATCCTGCATCCCCTGGAGTCTGGGGCTGACGTCTCGCCGATGTTCGACGCCCTGGTGGACACCACATCGCGGCGGACCCTGCTCACCCATCACCGGGCCCTGAGCGTGGCGCTGGACGCCATCGCCTACGACCTGCCGCAGGCCAGGGCCGCCGGTCACGGCTTCATTGTGGCCGACCCGATCTTCTGCGGCTGGCATCTGTTGGCCCTGGAAGCGGTGGCCGACGGCTGGCGGCGCGCCGGCGCGGCGGAGCGGGCCGCGGTGTTCGAGGAACGCGCCGCAGGCCTCGCCGCAGAGATGATCCGCCTGATGTGGTCTCCGGACCTGCGACTGTTCGTGGGATATGATCATGCGGGCGCGCGCCAGCTCCCGGTGGCGACCCTGGGAGGGGTCATCGCCGCGGCCAGCCGCCACATGATCGCAGCTGGGATCGCAGGCCAGGTGGCCGACGCGCACCTGCGCCCGGAGATTTCGCGGTTCTGGGGTCCGGCGGGGGTGGCGTTCAATCCCCTGGACGGCGCCGAGATCAACCCCAAGGCCCTGTTGTGGCGCGGCGATGTTGTCTGGGGCGCAACGCAATACTGGGCCCATCTGGTGCTGTCCCGCCTCGGCCGCACCGACTCGGCTGCGCACGCGCGCGCCCAGTTGAGCGCCCTGATTGAAGGCTCGGGCTTTCGGGAGTTCTACAGCGCCGCCACCGGACAGGGCTACGGGGCCGGCGAGGACGGGGGCTTCACCTGGCCAGCCCTGATCCTGGAGATGAACGCCGACGCCTAATGCCGGCCAAGAGCAGATTGCTCCAATTCAAATTGGGCGTAAGGGTCGCCAATTCAAAAGGTTGAAGCAGTTCTAGATCCGATATCCGTCTCACAGTTACCCGAGAATGAGCCCTAGATCAGGGTTGTCAGCCCGGCCCGCGCCGCCTTCAGGAACACGCTGGGCAGGCCCTCCAGATCGCGCCGCGGCGACCAGATCACGCCCTCGGAGTCGCCCTCGGCGCGGAGCAGTTTCAGGGTCAGGGTGAAGTGGGTGAAGCCATGCTCCACCTCGCCGACATGACACCACGCCGCGTCGGCGGGGGCTGAGGCGCGAGCCTCGTCATCGCCGAACGGGTCGGCGCGCCAGTCGCTGGTGGGCAGGGCCAGCATGCCGCCCAGCAACCCTTTCGGCGGACGGCGCACCAGGGCGATCTGGTCACCTCGGGTCAGGACATAGGCCACGCCGTAGCGGTGGGGCCTCACCGCCTTGGCGCTCTTGCGCGGATAGGTCTCCGGCGCTCCGTTGGCGCGCGCCGCGCAGTTGGCAGCCACCGGGCAACGATCGCAGAGCGGCGACTTCGGTTTGCAGATCGTCGCGCCCAGATCCATCAGGGCCTGGGCCCAGTCTCCGGGCCGCTCGTCGCGGACCAGGGTCTCCGCCAGCCGCTTCAACTCGGGCTTGGCGTCCGGTAGCGAGGCCTCGACCGAAAACAGCCGCGAGATGACCCGCTCGACATTGCCGTCCACGACATTGGTGGGCCGGTCAAAGGCGATGGCGGCCACCGCGGCGGCGGTATAGGGGCCAAGCCCCGGCAGACTCCGCAGCCCGTCCTCGGTGTCGGGGAAGACCCCGCCGTGATCCTTGGCCACGGCCCGGGCGCAGGCCAGCAGGTTGCGGGCGCGGGCGTAGTAGCCGAGCCCCGCCCAGGCGGCCATGACCTCGCCGTCCTGCTCGACGGCCAGGGCCGTGACAGTGGGCCAGCGGGCGGTGAACTTGAGGAAGTAGGGCGTGGCGTGCGGCACGGTGGTCTGCTGCAGCATCACCTCCGACAGCCAGACCCGGTAGGGGTCCTGGCGCACACCCGCCCGGCCGTCGGCGGGCCCGACCCGCCAGGCGAGGTCGCGCGCCTGGCCGTCGTACCAGGCCAGCAGCCTGGCGCGGAGGACCTCGGGACTCATTCCGCCTGGCGCTTGAGGAAGAAGAGCGCGGTCAGGCTGATAAGGGCCGCGCCGCTGAGATAGTAGCCGACAGGGACGAGGCCGCCCCGGTCGGCCAGGGCCTGGGCGATCATGGGGGCCAGGCCCCCGCCCAGGATGCCGCCGACATTGAAGGCCACCGAGGCGCCGGTGTAGCGGACGCGGGCCGGGAACAGGCCGGGCAGGAAGGCGCCGAGCGGTCCATAGACCAGGCCCATCATGACGAGGGCTAGCGACAGGAAGCCCCAGATCAGCCAGAGCGAACCGGACCCCATCATCGGAGCCAGCAGGAAGCCCCCCGCCACCGTGGCGATGCAGCCGGCCATCAGGACGCGGCGGGGGCTGGTGGCGTCAGCCCAGTAGCCTGCGGCGATGATGCCCGCGGCCATGAAGCCGATGGCGCCGAGCTGCACGCCCAGGAAGGTCTCGCGGCTGTAGCCCAGCTTGGTCGTGCCATAACCCAGGGCGAAGGCGGTGGTCAGGTAGAAGATGGCGAAGCAGCAGACCACCGCGAAGGTGCCGGCCAGGGTCTGCAGCGGATAGTTCTTGAGCAGCTCGCCCAGCGGCGCCTTGGCGGGCGGGGCCTCCTTCATTGCTTCGGCGAAGGCCGGGGTCTCGGTGAGCTTCAGGCGGACCCAGAGACCAACCCCCACCAAAACGATGCTGAGCAGGAAGGGAATGCGCCAGCCCCAGGCCAGGAACTGCTCCGGCGTCAGCAGGACGCCCAGCAGCAGGAAGAGGCCATTGGCGGCGACGAAGCCCACTGGAGCGCCGAGCTGCGGGAACATGCCGAAGCGCGCGCGCCAGCCTGGCGGGGCGTTCTCCACGGCCAGCAGGGCCGCCCCGCCCCACTCCCCGCCGAGGCCGAAGCCCTGGCCGAAGCGCAGCACGCACAGCAGGAAGGGCGCGACCCAGCCGGCCTGGGCGTAGGTGGGCAGGAAGGCGATGGCGAGCGTGGATCCTCCCATCAGCATCAGCGAGGCGACGAGCGTCGACTTGCGCCCCAGCCGGTCGCCGAAGTGGCCGAACACGGCGGCCCCCAGGGGCCGGGCGAAGAAGGCGAGCGCGAAGGTGGCGTAGGCGCTCATCAGCTGGGCCGAAGGCGAGGCTGCCGGGAAGAACAGCTTGCCGAACACCAGGGAGGCGGCGGTGGCGTAGATGTAGAAGTCGTAGAACTCGACGGCGGTGCCCACCAGGCTGGCGGCCAGGATGCGGCGGTGCGAGGCCTCTGGCTTGCTGTCGGACATGGTTTCGGCCCCCCGGTTGTTGGGGCCGGTGATTGCGACCTGGGGACGGGGGCGTCAAGGCGGGCGGGAAAGGAATAGGAGAACCACGAACCTCTTCGGACTGGTGACCGACGGGGCTCCGACGCTGTAAGCTGCCCCCATGTCCAAGCGTCCCCTGCCCACCGCCGCGGAGGCGGCCTTTATCCTGTCGCGGAAGCGGACGCGGCCGCAGCGCCGGCCGCCGCCGGCGGCGGGGCGCGGCCTGTCCAAGCTGCTGAAGGACCTGGACGCGCGGTTCGGCCAGGGGCCCGGCGCCCTGCAGGCCCGCTGGAAGGAGATCGTCGGCGAGCAGATCGCCAAGCGCACCGAGCCGGTGAAGCTGTCGAAGGTGAAGGCCGGCGAGCCCGCCGCCCTGGAGATCCGGGTGGCCGGCGCCGCCGCGGCCCTGATCCAGCACCAGGCGCCAGAGATCGTGGCCCGGGTGAACCTGTTCCTGGGGGCCGGCGCGGTGAACAAGCTGCGGATCGTCCAGGGCCCGCTGCGCAATGTGAACCCGGAGAGCGTGCGGCCCGTGCGCCGCCCCCTGCCCCCGCTGGACGCTGGAAAAGAGGCCGAATTGGCCGCCAGCCTGGCCGCCGAGCCGGACGGCCCTCTGAAGGCCGCATTGCTGAGCTTGGGTCGGGGCGTATTGCGCGATCGCCGCACCCGTTGACTTTGCCCCCGGCGTGGGGGGAATCGCGCTTTAATCTTTCATTCGGAATTCCGTAGAGGGCTCAAATGCCGAACTTCAGCCGTCGCCTCCTCGTCGTCGCTGCCCTGGGGGCTCTCGCCCTCGCCGGCTGTTCCCAGGGCGGGGCCAAGACCGACGCCGCCGACATGACCCTGGGCGACCCCAAGGCGGCGGTGAAGATCACCGAATACGCCTCGGCCTCCTGCACCCATTGCGCCACCTTCCACAACGACGTCTTCCCAGCTTTGAAGGCGAAATATATCGACACCGGTAAGGTGCACTACACCTTCAAAGAGTTTCTGACCCCGCCGGTGGAGGTGGCCGCCGCCGCCTTCCTGACCGCCCGCTGCGCCGGCAAGGACAAGTATTTCAGCGTCCTCGACGCCGTGTTCAAGGCCCAGAATGAGATGTTCACCACCGGCGACATGCGTGGCGTCCTGCTGCGGGTGGCACAGTCGGCGGGCATGACCGAACCGCAGTTTAACGCCTGCATCACCGACGAGGCGGCGCTCAAGGCCCTGAACGACCGTGTCGAGAAGGCCTCCCGCGACGAGAAGATCAGCTCGACCCCGACCTTCCTCATCAATGGCGAGAAGCTCAAGGAAGGCGAGGCCACCCTGGCCGAGTTCGACGCCGCCATCGCCGCCGCCCAAGCCAAGAAGTAGGAAGGGCACCGCGCACTCGTGCACTTCCAGCGGCTTCGCCTCTCGGGCTTCAAGTCCTTCGTCGATGCGACCGAGTTCCGCATCGAACCCGGAGTCACGGGCATCGTCGGACCCAATGGCTGCGGCAAGTCGAACCTGCTGGAGGCCCTGCGCTGGGTGATGGGCGCCAATTCCGCCAAGGCCATGCGGGCCGGCGGGATGGACGACGTGATCTTCGCCGGCTCCGGCGGGCGCGCCTCGCGCAACCACGCCGAGGTGACGCTGACCATCGACAACGCCGACCGCCGAGCGCCCTCGGCCTTCAACGACCACCCGGTCCTGGAGGTGGTGCGCCGCATCGACAAGGGCGAGGGCTCCACCTACCGGATCAATGGCCGCGAGGTGCGCGCCCGCGACGTGCAGCTGCTCTTTGCCGATGCGTCCACGGGCTCCAACTCGCCGGCCCTTGTGCGCCAGGGGCAGATCTCCGAGCTGATCGCCGCCAAGCCGCAGAACCGGCGGATGATCCTGGAGGAGGCCGCCGGTGTCTCAGGCCTGCATACCCGCCGCCATGAGGCCGAGCTGCGGCTGCGGGCGGCGGAGACCAACCTCACCCGGCTGGAGGACGTGGGCAAGGAGCTGGAGAGCGCGCTCAACCGGCTGAGACGCGAGGCGCGCCAGGCCGACCGCTACAAGAAGATGTCGGCCGAGATCCGGGCCCTGCAGGGCGCTGTCCTCTACGCGCGCTGGAACGAGGCGCGCGGGGCCGCCGAGCGGCTGCAGGCCGAGGCCGCCGAGGCGATCCGCGCCGTGGAGGAGACCGCCCGCGAGGCCGCCGCCGCCACGACCCGGGCCGCGGCCGCCGAGGAGCAGATCAAGCCGCTGCGGGAGGCCGAGACCATCGCCGCCGCCGTGCTGCACCGGTTGGCCATCGACCGGGACCGGCTGGAGCGCGAGGGCGAGGCCCTGGCCGCCGAGGTGGAGCGCCTGACCGGTGATGTCTCGCGCATCGACGCCGACCGGGCCCGCGAGACCCAGATGGTCGAGGACGCCCAACTGGCGCTCAGCCGCATGGCTGGTGACCTGGAGGCCCTGGAGGCCGCCATCGCCGCCGCCCCGGAGCGCGCGCCGGAACTGGAGGCCGCGTCCCGCGCCGCGGAGGCCGCCCGCGTGGAGGCTGACGCCGCCGTGGAGGCGCTCGCCGCTCAGGCGGCCGCCGACGAAGCGCGCCGCCGGGCGGGCGCCGCCCGCGTCGAGGAGGCTCAAGGCCGGGTCAACCGCACCCGCCGGGCGCTGGAGCAGGCGAAACATGAACGCGAGCAGATCGGCCCGGCGGTCAATCCGCAGGCCGCGGAGGCCAAGGCCGAGCTGGAGCGGGCCGAGGCGACCCTCGTGGCCCTGCGCGCCGCCCTGGAGGCCGCCGAGGACGAACGCACCAAGGCCCAGGAGGCCGAACTCGCCTCCCGCGAAGCCGCCCGCAAGGCCGATGAACAGCTGGGCCGCCTGACCGCCGAGGCCCGCGCCCTGGCGGGCATCGTGGCCCAGCAGAAGCGCGGCGGGTTCACCCCGGCCCTGGACGAGGTTTCCCCCGACCGCGGCTATGAGCAGGCCCTGGCCGCGGCCCTGGGCGATGATCTGGACGCGGCCCTGGATCCCAAGGCGCCAGCCTTCTGGGGCGGGCGTGACGCGGTGGCTCCGGCCTGGCCCGAGGGTGCCGCGCCCCTGGGTCCGCTGGTGAAGGCGCCGGGCGCCCTGGCCGCGCGGCTGGCCTATGTGGCGCTCGTCGCCCGCGCCGACGGCGACCGGCTGCAGGCCGCGCTCGCGCCGGGGATGCGGCTGGTCTCCCGGGAAGGCGACCTCTGGCGCTGGGACGGGTTCACCGCCCGGGCCGACGCCCCCAAGCCCGCCGCCGTGCGGATGGAGCAGAAGACCCGGCTGGCCGAGGTCGAGACCGAGATCGAGACCCTGGAACCCAGGGCGAAGGCCGCCCGCGAGGTGCAGAGCGCCGCCAACGCCCGGGTGCGCGCCGCCGAGGAGGCCCTGCGCGAGGCGCGCCGTCAGCCCCAGGCCGCCGAGCAGAAGGTGGCGGCCGCCCGCGTCGTGCTGGAGAAGCTGGACCGCGAAGCGACCCGCCGCGAGGCCCACGCCCAGTCCCTGGACGACGTCATCCGCCGCTTCGAGGGCGAGCTGGCGGACGCCGAATCGATCCTGCGGGTGGCCCAGTCGGAATCGGCCGAGGACACGGCGGTCGGTGACCTGGCCGCCAAGCTGGCCGCCGCCCGCGCCGCCGCCGGCCCCGCCCGCGAGGCCGCCGCCGAAGCCCGCAGCGCCATGGAGATCGAGGCCCGCGAACGTGAGGGCCGGGCGCGGCGCCTGGAGAACCTGAGCCGCGACCGCGACGACTGGACCCGCCGGGCCCAGGGCGCCGCCAAGCGTCTGGACCAATTGAGCGAGGCGCGCGCCAAGGCCAAGGGCCTGCTGGACAAGGCCCATGAGGCGCCTGCCACCCATCAGGACCGCTTCGAAAAGCTGCTGGATGAACTGGCCGCCGCCGAAGCCCGCCGCGCCAAGAGCAGTGACGCCCTGGCCCAGGCCGAAGGCGCCCGCGCCGACGCTGACCGCGCGGTCCGCGCCGGCGACGCCGCCGCCAGCCAGGCGCGTGAGCTGCGCGCCAGTCTGTCAGCAAAGCTGGAGGCCGCCGCCGAGCGCCTGGCCGAGATCACCGCCCAGATCCGCGAGACTGCGCGGGTTGAGCCGGAGGATCTGGCTCGAAGTCTCGCCGACGCGGCCATCGCCATCCCCGGCGACGCCGGCGGCATGGAGGCCCACCTCTACAATCTGGAGCGCCAGCGCGACGCCATCGGCCCGGTGAACCTGCGGGCCGAGGAAGAGGCCGCCGAGCACGCCACCCGGCTGGAGACCATGCAGGCTGAGCGCCTGGACCTGACCGGCGCCATCGCCAAGCTGCGCCAGGGAATCGACGAGCTGAACGGCGAGGGCCGAGAGCGCCTTGTGGCCGCCTTCGAGGTGATCAACGAGCACTTCAAGACTCTGTTCGAGAGCCTGTTCGAGGGCGGAGTCGCCGAGCTGCGGCTCGTCGAAAGCGACGATCCCCTCGAAGCGGGGCTGGAAATCTACGCCTGTCCGCCCGGCAAGCGCATGGCCACCATGAGCCTGATGAGCGGCGGCGAGCAGGCCCTGACGGCGGCCGCCCTGATCTTCGCTGTGTTCCTGGCCAACCCCGCGCCCATCTGCGTGCTGGACGAGGTGGACGCGCCGCTGGACGACGCCAATGTCGACCGGTTCTGCAACCTGCTGGACGAGATGCGCCGCCGGACCCAGACCCGGTTCATCGCCATCACCCATAACCCGGTGACCATGGCCCGGATGGACCGTCTGTTCGGCGTCACCATGGCCGAGCGCGGGGTCAGCCAACTGGTCTCGGTGGACCTGCGTCAGGCCGAGGCCATGGCGGCCCAGTAGTCCGGGTTTGAACGGGCCGGTATGCAGAGTCGCCGACACGTCAAGGAATCATCAGCGAAATCAGCAGTTTATGTAGGCATTTCCCTGCCTTGACGCATTCGGCCCGGCTCTATAGGTTCCGCGCGACTTGAAGCCCCGGCCGCGGCGGGCGTTGTCGTCGTCACTTAGGCCATAACGCATGCCGCAGCCGGAAAATTCGCGCGACGAGGAAATCAAGCGCCTCGACGAAAGGGCCGCCGCGCTAGAGGCGCGGACGGTCCAGACCCCGCGCGATTACGGTTCGCAAGCCGCCGGATACGGCTATCGCCTCATGGGCGTGCTGATCGGCGGCGTATTTGTCGGGCTGGGTTTCGGCGCCGGGGCGGACGCTGTTCTAAAGACAGCGCCTTGGGGGATGATTGTCGGCGTCCTCTCGGGCTTCGGTATTTCGATTTGGATGGCCGTAAATTCGGCTCAGCGGATGGCTGCCGAAGCGGCGGAAGAATGGGGGCCCCCAAAGGACCTCCCCGATTCCGACGACGAGGAAGATTAAAGGAGTTCGAGGCGGCATGGCCGACCCGATGCACCAGTTCGAGATCCACAAGGTTGTGGATCTCCCCGCTATTTCCGTTCCGGGTATTGGGGCGATCGACCTGTCGATCACCAATTCCACGGTCTCGATGCTGATCGCCGCGACCCTCGTCGTGGTGTTCTTCGCCGTCGCCACCGCAAAGGCCGCCATTGTGCCTGGCCGCATGCAGGTGATCGGCGAAGGGGTGTTCGGCTATATCGACGACCTTGTCGCCGGCATCATCGGCCCTGAGGGCCGCAAGTTCTTCCCCTTCGTGTTCACCCTGTTCCTGTTCATCCTGGCGATGAACGTGCTCGGGCTGTTCCTGGTGTTCACGGCCACCTCCCAGCTGGCGGTCACCGCCTCCCTGGCGGTCATGACCATGCTGCTGGTGATCGGCTACGGCGTGCTGCGCAACGGCGCGAACATGTACAAGCTGTTCGTTCCGGCCGGCATCCCCTGGTACATGCTGATCCTGGTCACCCCGATCGAGATCATCTCCTTCGTCCTGCGCCCGGTGACCCTGGCCCTGCGTCTGTTCGGCAACATGCTGGGCGGCCACGTGGCCCTGAAGGTCTTCGCGGGCTTCGTCGTCTCCCTGGGCGCCATGGCGGCCGGGGGCGGTCTGGGCCTGCTGGGCATCCCCGGCGCGGCCCTCTCGCTGGGCGGCGTCGTGGCGCTGACGGCGCTGGAGTTCCTGGTGGCCTTCCTCCAGGCCTTCGTCTTCGCAGTTCTGGCCTGCGTCTATCTCAACGACGTGGTCAACCTCGGCCATCACCACTGATCGCCGAACTCACCAACACCCTCTCTCAACCTACAAACGGGACTGAAAACTATGGACGCGGAATCGGCTAAGTACATCGGCGCGGGCCTCGCGACCCTCGGCATGATCGGCGCGGGCATCGGCGTTGGCACCATCTTCGGCCACTTCCTGGCGGGCGCCACGCGCAACCCGTCGGCCGCCGGCAGCCAGTTCACCAATCTGATCCTGGGCGCCGCCCTGACCGAAGCCCTGGGCATCCTGGCCTTCGTGCTCGGCCTGCTCATCCTGTTCTCCTAAGCCAAGATCCGCAGGGTCATGGGGGCGCCTTCCCGGCGTCCTCAGCCTGCGTTTTAGGGACGCTCAAGCCTTATGGCCGCCGAGACCACATCACCGCCGACCGCGGACCTCCGCGACGGTCACACCGCCGCTGACGCTGCGCAGGGCCACGGCCCGGCCGGCACGACGGAAGTCGCCGCCCACGGCGCCGACAGCGGTGGCCTGCCTCAGTTCAAGTTCGAGTACTGGGGCGGCCAGATCGTCTGGCTCTTCCTGATCTTCGCCGTCCTCTACACTCTGCTGGCCAAGGTCTTCGTGCCGCGGCTCCGCAAGATCAAGGACGACCGGGCCGCCACCATCGCGGCCGCCGTCACCCAGGCCCGCAGCGTCCAGGCCGAAGCCGAGGCGCAAGCCGCCGCGGCCCAGGCCGAGATCTCCGAAGCCCACAGCCGCTCTCGCCGGCTCGCCTCTGACGCTAAGACCAAGGCGGCTTCCGACCTGGCCGCCAGCCAGAAGGCGGAGGACGTCCGTCTCCAGGCCCAGATGGACGAAGCCGAGACCCGCATCCGCGGGCTTCGCGACCAGGCCATGACCAATGTCCGCGGCATCGCCGCCGACACGGCCCAGGCCATCGTCGAGAAGCTGACCGGCCAGAAGCTGTCGACGACCGAGGTCAATGCGGCCCTGGCCGCCCAAGGAGCCGTCTGATGCCCGCTTTCCTGAACCCCGCCAACGCGGAGATGTGGGTCGGCGTCGGCCTGCTGATCTTCCTCGGCATCGTGATCTTCGGGGCCAAGGCGCCGAAGCTGATCAACGCCAACCTTGACGCCCAGAGCGCCAAGATCCAGTCCGACCTCGACGAGGCCGCCCGCATCCGTGAGGAGGCCCAGCGCCTGCTGGCCGAACTCAAGGCCGAGCGTATCCGCGCCGAGGCCCAGGCCAAGGACATGCTGGCCGCCGCCGAGGAACAGGCCGCGCTCTACGCCGCCGACGCCAAGGCCAAGCTGGACGAAAGCCTGGCCCGCCGCCAGCTGATGGCCGAACGCCGCATCGCCAACGCCGAGGCCCAGGCCGCCGCCGAGGTTCGCGCCGCCGCAGCCGACCTGGCTGTGGCCGCCGCCGAGGTGGTGCTCACCAACCGCTTGGCCACCATGCGCACGGATCCCATGATCGACGGGGCCCTCGGTCAACTGGCAACCAAGATGCAATAGGCTTGAGACGGTCCTCCGCGGAGGACCGTTCAACGCTTCTGAGTTAGAAACCCTTCCGTTGCGGAGGGGTTTTCATTTCGGACTAGCGGCGGCGGAAGCGCCGGCGGGTCTTGACCGCGAAGCGCAGCTTGCGCGGCACAATAAGACGCTCGATGCGCAGGATCTGCTGCCACGACACCAGCAAGATCTCCGGTTCGCGACGCAGCAGCCGGCGGATGGGGAAGACCATCTTCGGATGGGCATGCTGGAAGCGGACGAAGGTGCGGCGCGCCTTGAACGAATTGCGCAGCAGCAGCATCAGCCCGACCACGATCACCGGCAGGCCGCCGGGACCCGGCAGGGGCGCCACCGCGATTCCGGCCAGCACGATGAGCACGCCGAGCGAAGCCAAGCCGACGCGCACCAGCCGAGCCACCAGCTCGCGGGCGAATTCGTCGGAGGCGCGCAGGGCGCGCATGCTGGGCATGGCGTAGGACACTTTGGTTCAAACCAGGGGTTCTGACGCGCGCCTGTTCGGGGGAGGACAGGCGGTCGTCGTTAAGCGCATATGCAAACGCACAAGAGAGTCGTAAAGGCGACGTCCGCGTTAAATTTTAGGGTTTATGCTCATTTCGGGGAGCGCGCGGCGCCGGAGCCACACTTTCCCCGGAGCCCAAACCCCGGCGAGCCAGGTTTGGCCGATCCGTCACCGGCGCGCACGAAGCGGCGCGCACCAGAGATGGCGTAGGGCTAGATATTCAACCTGGAATGCGCGGCCCGCCCGATCTGGGGAGGTCGTTCGGCCACCGCGCACAACAGGTATGAGAACCTGCGCGCGACTCGTAAAGGCTCGGGCGGGTTAAATTTTGTCCAGACCGCTGCTATTCGGCCGCCATCGGCGCCGGAGACACAGATGTGGGCTCTGGGCGCCACATCAACCGGGGCTTGCGGGCCGCCTGGGTCTCATCCAGGCGTCGCAGCGGGGCGAGGTAGGGGGCGCCGATGAACCGTTCGACGTCGCCGGCCTTGGCGGCCTGGGCCAGCAAGGTCAGGGCGTGACAGAATCGGTCCAGCTCCCGCTTGGACTCCGTCTCCGTCGGCTCGATCAGCATCGCGCCATGCACCACCAGCGGGAAGTACATGGTCATGGGGTGGAAGCCCTCGTCGATCATCGCCTTGGCGAAGTCCAGCGTGGTGACCCCGGTCCCTTCAAGCCAGCTGTCGTCAAACAGGGCCTCATGCATGCAGGGCCCGTCCGGGAAGGCGGGCGTCATCACCGGCGACAGCTTGGCCTTGATGTAGTTGGCGTTGAGCACCGCGTCCTCGGCGACCTGACGCAGGCCATCGGTCCCGTGGCTGAGCATGTAGGCATAGGCTCGCACGAACATGCCCATCTGGCCGTGGAAGGC
>NZ_JANPJP010000346.1:0-16266 GCF_031425575.1 Phenylobacterium sp. | reverse complement strand
CCATGACCGAGACTCTCCCCGACGGCCCGGCCGAACCCGCGACCCTTCGCGAGCTGATGAAGCGGCGCGACTACGTGCTGTTCTGGATCGGCCGCGTCGGGGCGACCCTGGGAGTGCAGATTCAGAGCGTCGCGCTGGGCTGGCAGATGTACGCCGTGGCCCGCGAAACCATGGATGTGAAGCAGTCGGCCTTCTATGTCGGCATGATCGGCCTTGCCGCCTTCATCCCGGTCCTGCTGCTGTCGCCGATCGCGGGCGAGACCGCCGACCGCCACGACCGGCGCAAGGTGCTGCTGCTCTGCTACACGGGCGAGATCGCCACCGCAGTCACCCTGGCCCTGGCCTCGATCTACGATTTCGCCAGCATCCCGCTGCTGCTGATCCTCTCGGCCCTGTTCGGCGCGAGCCGGGCCTTCATGGGCCCCTCGGCCACCGCGCTGGCCCCCATGCTGGTGCCGCGCAGCCTGCTGCCCCGGGCCATCGCGCTGAATTCCCTGGCCTGGCAAGGCGGCTCCATCGTCGGCCCGGCCATCGGCGGCCTGCTGCTGGCCCACTCCACCGGCCTCTCCTACTCCGTCACCACGGTCCTCTACGCCCTGTCGTTCGTCTGCGTCTTCATGATCCGGGCGGTGACCAAGCCCATCGTCCAGGCGGGCTCCCGCTGGGCACTGATCAAGGAGGGGCTGGTCTATACCTGGACCAACAAGATCGTCTTCGGCGCCATATCGCTGGACATGTTCGCCGTGCTCCTGGGCGGAGCCACAGCCCTGCTTCCAGTCTTCGCCCGCGATGTGCTGCATGTCGGGCCCGAGGGCTTTGGCCTGCTGCGGGCCGGCCCCGCCATCGGCGCCACCCTGGTGGCGGTGGTCCTGGCGGCCCGGCCGATCCGCCAGCATGCGGGGCTCACCATGTTCGCCGGCGTGGCGGTGTTCGGCATGGCCACCATCGTCTTTGGGCTCTCAAAGTCCCTGCCGCTCTCGGTGGCGGCCCTGGCTGTCCTGGGGGGCGCGGACATGCTTAGCGTCTATGTCCGCCAGACCCTGGTTCAGATCGTGACCCCCGACCACATGCGCGGCCGGGTGGCCGCCGTGTCGTCCCTGTTCATCGGGGCGTCCAACGAACTGGGGGAATTCGAGAGCGGCGTTGTCGCCCGGTTCTTCGGTCCCGTGGGCGCGGCGGTTTTCGGCGGCGTTGGCGCGTTGATCGTGACCGGCGTCTGGGCGAAACTGTTTCCAGCCTTGCGCAAGGCCGACAGGCTCGAATAACAGTCTGCGAATTATATTTCAGGGAGATTGGTTCATGGGTGCTCTTTCAGGCAAAGTTGTTCTTGTTACGGGCGGCGGCAACGGTATCGGCCGCGATTGCGCTCTGATCGCCGCGCAGGAAGGCGCCAAGGTCGTCGTCAACGATCTGGGTGGCAGCCTGAAGGGCGAAGACGAAGGTTCGGCCGGTCCGGCTGAAACCGTCGCCGCCGAAATCCGCGCCGCGGGCGGTGAAGCGGTTTCCAACTCCGACAGCGTCACCGACCTCGACGCCGTCTACGGCATGGTCGAGCAGGCCAAGAAGGAATTCGGCGGTCTGCACGCCGTGATCAATCCCGCCGGCATCCTGCGCGACGTGATGTTCCACAAGATGACCGAAGCCGAGTGGGACGCCGTCATCGCCGTCCACATGCGCGGCTCGTTCAACGTGGCCCGCGCCACCATCGAGCTGTTCCGCGAGCAGAACGACGGCGCCTACATGTTCTTCACCTCGACCTCGGGCCTGCTGGGCAACATCGGCCAGGCCAACTACGGCGCGGCCAAGATGGGCATCGCCGGTCTGTCGCGGATCATCGCCATGGAAGGCGCCCGCAACAACGTGCGTTCCAACTGCGTGGCCCCGGTCGCCTGGACCCGCATGACCCAGTCGGTGCCGGTGAAGGATGAAGCCGCCGCCGCCCGCCGGGCCGTGATGGCCGAGAAGATCCGCGCCGACCAGCCGGCCCGTTTCTCCGTCGCCATGATCACCCCGGCCGCCGCCAGCGTCTCGGGCCAGATCTTCGGCTCCTCGGGCGAAACCATCACCCTCTACTCGCAGCCGCGGCCCATCGAGACCGTGACCAAGGAAGAGGGCTGGACCGTCGACAGCATCATCAAGGAAGCCATTCCCGCGATGGCGCCGAAGTTCTTCCCCGTGCAGCGCCCGGCTCCGGCCCCGGCGCCCGCCGCCTAAGAACCGACCTTTCGACACGACGATCAGGACCCCGGTCGAAAGGCCGGGGTCTTTTTCATGCCTGCTGTAGGGCGCGCCACTGGTCCCGGGTCAGCTCCCAGTAGATGGAGCGGCGGATGGAGCCGTCGGGCCGCACGCTCTCGCGCTCCCCCATGCGGATGAAGCCCGCCCCGTCGATGGCGGCGGCGGAACGGACATTGTCCAGGGCCGCGGTCAGGCCGATCAGCCGCACGCCAAGCACCTCAAAGATCGCACCGACGGAATTGGCGACGCCCTGCCGCCCGCGGCCGGTGTTCTGGCGGTCGGCCCGCGCCGCACCCGCCAGCTCCGCTGAGGACCGTTCGGGCCAGACGGTGATGCGGGAATAGCCGCCGATCCCGCCCGCGTCGTCAGGGGTCACCAGCAGGATGCATTCGCCGCGCTGGCGCAGGGCCTCGCTACCTTCCACCCAAAGGGCCACGTTCTCCGGAGTGAAGGGTCGGGGCAGGTCGTAGATCGGGTCGGACACGCGGGGATCGGAGAGCAGCTCCACCAGTCCGGCCACGTGCTGCGGTCCAGCCACCCGGTCGGCGGCGAAGCTGCGGACAGCCTGACGGATCGCGGCCTCCTCCTGCGGCGAGGCGGTCAGGACCGTCTTCGGCGGCGCGCTCATGGCGTCCTCCCTGCTGGGCTCTTGCTGGCCCGGAACTTGCTTAACCTTAACCGCAAGACCGGAGTTTCGCATGTCCATTTCAGCTCTCGGCGCCTCTGTGATCGGCGCGCTGCTGCCCAAGGCGGCCGACGCGATCAGCAAGTCCGTCAACGCGGCCGACACCGCCGCCGTCAAGGCCTCGGAGTCGAAGACCAAGACCCAGGCCACCCTCGACGCCATACGCGAGAAGGGAATCTACCAGTGGGCGCAGGAGGTGAAGGCCGAGAAGCTGAAGGAGAAGCTGCGCGCCGAGATCCTGGAATCGCGCGGCACGAGCGAGGGCGATCTCGCCAAACTGGATCCCAGGCAGCGGGCCTCGGCAGAGTCGTCCATCGCGGAAGAACTTGCCCGGCGGATCAAGGAAGCCATGCTGGAAATGCTCGAGAACCAGGCCAAGGCCGATCCCGAGGGCAAGCAGGCCGGCCCCTCGATCATCGACATCAAGGTCTAGCTCCGCGCGAGCCGTGTCAGCGCCTCGTCGGTCAGGCGTCGCACCGTCCATTCCGTCTGCGCCCCGGCGCCCAGCCCGTCATAGAAGGCGATGGCGGGCGCGTTCCAGTTGAGCACCGCCCATTCCAGCCGCGCCAGGCCCTGGGCCTCGCAACGCTGGGCCAGGGCCCGCAGCAGCGCCTTGCCCGCCCCCAGGCCGCGGGCCTCCGGGATCACGAACAGGTCCTCCAGATAGATCCCGTGCCGGCCACGGAAGGTCGAGTAGTTGTAGAACCAGATGGCGAAGCCCACCGGCGCCCCGTCCTGCTCGGCGATGTCGCAGAACAGGCGCGGGGTCTCGCCGAACAGGTGCCCGGCGAGATCGGCCTCTGTGGCCTCCACCTCGTGCAGCAGCCTCTCGTAGTCGGCCAGGGCGCGGATGAAACCCATGATGACAGCGGTGTCAGCAGCGACAGCGGGGCGGACAGTGACGGCCATGGCGGCTAGGCTTTCTTCTGGCTTGGCGAGGAGCGCATGGCGGTCTCACCCGAATTTCTCGACTACATCCTGGAGCAGTTGCAGCCCCTGGGCGGCGTCACTCAACGCCGCATGTTCGGCGGGGTGGGCTTGTCGCGCCACGACCTGTTCTTCGCCCTGATCGCCCAAGACACCCTTTACCTCAAGGTGGACGACGCCAACCGGGCCGAATTCGAGGCGGCCGAATGCGAGCCCTTCAAGCCGTTCGGGGGCGACAAGGCGATGAGCTACTGGTCTGCGCCCCTCGACGCCCTGGAAGACCCCGAGGTCCTGGCCGCCTGGGCTGGCAAGGGCATCGAGGCGGCCGCACGGGCGAAGGCGAAGCCGAAGCGCTGACCTTTCCTCCCCCATTCATGGGGGAGGAAAGAAGGATCAGCCAATCACCACACCGGGCGGCGGCGCGGAGTCCGCCGGCACGAAGAAGTCGGGCATCAGGCGGGTGGTGGGATCGACGCGGTACTTGTCGAAGTCGCGCTCGCCTTCCGCGTAGAGGAAGCTGTCGTCGATCAGGAAGTTGCCGGTGAAGTCGCGGGCCGGCTTCTCGAAGATCGCGTGGGCGGCGTCGGCCATGATCTCGACCGTGCGGCACGACTTCATGCCCTCCTCGCCGGCGAGCGCGAACTGGATGGCCGCCGTGGCGATGCCGGTGCGGGGCCAGAGCGCGTTGAAGGCGATGCTGTCGGCCTTGAACTCCGACGCCATGCCCAGGACGCACATGCTCATGCCGAACTTGGCCATGGTGTAGGCCACGTGGCCCTCGAACCAGCGCGGGCTCATGTCCAGCGGCGGCGACAGCATCAGGACGTGCGGATTGGCGGCGTTCTTCAGGTGCGGGATGCAGGCCTTGGAGGTCAGGTAGCTCCCGCGCGCATTGACCTGGTTCATCAGGTCGTAGCGCTTCATGTCGGTCTGCAGGGTGCCGGTGAGCTGGATGGCCGAGGCGTTGTTGACGCAGATGTCGATCCCGCCGAAGGCCGCCACGGTCTTTTCCACCGCCTCATAGACGCTGGCCTCGTCGCGCACGTCGACGATCAGCGGCAGGGCCTTGCCGCCCGCCGCCTCGATCTCCTTGGCGGCGGAATAGATGGTGCCGGGCAGATGCTTGTGCGGCTCGGCGGTCTTGGCGGCGATAGCGATGTTGGCGCCGTCGCGAGCGGCGCGCAGGGCGATGGCCAGGCCGATGCCGCGGCTGGCGCCGGTGACGAAGAGGGTCTTGCCTTGCAGGCTCATAGTTTCACTCCGGTGGTCTGTTCAGACAGGGCCCAGAGGCGCTCGGCGCTTTCGGGGTCAAGGGCGTGGGGCATGACCCCGGCGTTGGGCCCTTCACCCCAGGGCAGGGCCTGGGCCAGGTTTTCCAGGTAAAGGCCGCCGACGCCTTCCAGTTCGTCGCCGATCGCGGCCCAGACACTAGTGGAGGCGCCCTGGGCGGGGGTCTTGAACCCTTCCCGGACCACGCCGTCCTCATTCATCCAGCCCATGGCGATCATTTCCTCGCGGGGCAGGTGCCGCTGCAGCGGTGTCATGATCCCGCCCGGCATGACCGCGTTGGCGGTGATTCCCAGGTCTGCGAAGCGCTTGTGGTAGCCGACCGCGAACAGGGAATTGGCGGTCTTGGACTGACCGTAGGATTCCCACTTGTCATAGGGCCGGGTGCGGTAGTGCGGGTCGTCCCAGTTGATATCGCTGCGGCGGTGACCGATGGAGGACAGCGAGACCAGGCGCGCGGCGCGCCCCTCCTCAGCCCCGTTCATCAGCGCCCGGGCGAGCCCGATCCCGAGCAGGAAGTGGCCGAAGTGGTTGACGCCGATCTGCATCTCCAGATCGTTGGCGGTGTAGCTCTGCGGGCAGGCCATGACGCCGGCGTTGTTGATCAGAATGTTGAGGGGCGTATCGCCCCAGGCGCTGACAAAGCCGGCCACCGAGGCGAGGTCGGACAGGTCCAGGGCGCCGACCTTGACCCGGTCCTCGCCGAGGTCGGCGTTAATCCCGGCGGCGGCGGTCTCACCGGCCTGGCGGTTACGCACCGCGATGGTGACCTCGGCGCCCGCCGCGGCGAGCGCGCGGGCGGTCTCGACGCCGATGCCGGTGGCCGCCCCGGTGATCACCACCGTGCGGCCGGTGAGGTCATGGTCCTCAGCGATGACGGCGGCGTCGGTGAAGGGCGAGAGGCCGGCGGTTATGCGGGCCATCTCAGCCGACCTTGGCGAAGTCAGGCGCGCGCTTCTCGGCGAAGGCGGCGAAGGCCTCCTTGGCTTCCGGCGACTTGAGCTGGGCGGCGAAGTGGCGGCCCTCCTCGTCCATGCGGTCGGCGATGGCTGCGCCATCGCGCATCAGCGACTTGGTGATGACCACGGCGGCGGGCGGACGGGCGGCCACGGCGTCGGCGGCGGCCTTCGCCCGGGCGCGAAGCTGGTCGGTGGGAACCGCCGCATTGGCGATGCCCCAGTCGACCGCCTTCTTCGCATCCACGGCCTCACCCAGCACGAACATCGAGAAGGCCCGCGCATGGCCGATCCGGGCCGGCAGGGTGAGGCTCGACGCCGCCTCCGGCACCAGGGCCAGGTTGACGAAGGGCGTGGTCAGCAGGGCGTCCTCGGAGATGTAGACGAGGTCGCAATGCAGCAGCATCGTCACCCCGACGCCGACGGCGCGGCCGTTCACGGCGGCCACCAGCGGGGTCTTGGCCCGCGCCAGGGCGGCCAACAGCGGATTGCCGCCACGCCGCGCCTCATTGGCGCTGGAATCCCCGGCGTTGACCGCGGCGAAGTCGGACAGGTCGTTGCCGGCGGTGAACATGTCGCCATTGGCCTGGATCAGGACACAGCGGACGTCTTTGTCGAACTCGGCCTGGTCGATGGCGTCGCCGAGCGCTTGGTACATGTCGCGGGTGAGCGCGTTCTTCTTCTCGGGCCGGTTCAGGGTCAGGGTCAGGACGCCGCCCGACTTCTCGCTCAAGACATGTTCGCTCATTGTCAGCTCCCTTAATTTCTTACGTCGTATATTAGGCCACCGCGCCGGATGCGATAGCACAGCGCGGCGATTTCTTTGCGCCCCTGCGTCGCCCGACCCCGCTCAAAGGGAGAGACCAGAGATGCTCGAGGACAGCCGCTTCGAATCCATCCGGCATGGCCCGCCACTCCGACCCGTGTTCCGTCATTGTCGCGCCACAGGTGGTCTCTAATCAAACCGCAATACGGTCATGCGCGGCTCAGTTCAGACGCCGTTCACGCCAAACTTGATTTGAGGGACGCAGGGGCGCTTAAGTCCGCCCAGAGGAACTACCCCAGGAGAGATCAGGACCATGAGGTCATTTGGAATCGGGCTTGCCGCGGCCCTGTTTGTCGCGGTGACGGCGCCCGCCGCCGTCGTTATGGCGGCCAAGAAGCCGGTCGAGGAAGTCACCGCCGCGTCCCGCACCCAGGGCATGGCCGAGGCTCCGGCCATCGCGAAATCCGCTGGCATCGCCTGCCAGGTCACCGACGCCCGCTTTGTCGGCAAGATGAGCGACAAGAAGGCGAAGACGGAAACCAGCTATTATGAGATCGATTGCGACAAGGGCCTCGGCTTCATCCTGTCGAACGTGACCGGCGCCACGCCGACCGCCTTCACCTGTGTGGAAGCCAACAGCCCGCAGCCGGACGGTAAGCCTTCGACCCTGCCCTGCAAGCTGCCGGGCAACGCCGATCCCAAGTCCGACCTGGCCGGCTACATCGCCAAGGCCGGCATCGCCTGCACCCCAGATCAGGTGCGCGGCATCGGCCAGAGCGCCACGACCACCTTCCTCGAAGTCTCCTGCGCCGCTGGCGACGGCTACGTGCTGAAGACCAGCGCCCCGGCTGACGAGAGCAAGAAGGTCGAGGCCGACAACTGCCTCCTCTATGACGACAGCACCAGCAACATCAAATGCACGCTGCACGACAAGGCCCACCGCATGGCCGTGATCGACACCCTGGTGGTCCAGTCCAAGAACGGCTGCACCATCAAGGACCGCCGCTATGCCGGCGTGTCTCAGGCGGGCGCGATGTTCTACGAGACCTCCTGCACCGACGGTAAGGGCTATCTCTACAAGGTGGAAAAGGGCCAGCTGGCCCAGACCTACCCCTGCGAGAAGGCCTCCATGGTTATGGGCGGCTGCGAGCTGACCGACGCCAAGGAAGCTGAAACCGCCCAGGCCGGCCTCTACACAAAGCTGGCCAAGTCGGCGGCCTTCGACTGCGAAGTCTCCAAGTACGCCCCCTTCCCCTCGCCCGCCGGTCTGGACGTGGTGGAGATGGCCTGCACGAACGGCGCCGGTGGCGTCGGCGTGTTCGGCGGCCCCGGCGTGAAGCCGCAGGTCTATGACTGCGCCCGCGCTCCGGTGGCCGGCTACCGCTGCTCCTTCACCAAGGCGGACGCGTCCTTCCCGCTGGTGACGGCCGACCTGAAGAAGATGGGCAAGAACGACTGCGCCGTCTCGGCCACCCGCTTCATCGGCAAGACCGCCAAGGGCACCGGCTATCTCGAAGTCGCCTGCGCTGACGGTTTGAAGGGTTACATCGTGGAATACACCCCGAGCCCGATGTCCGTCGTGGGCGTCATCGGCTGCGCCTTCTCGAAGGACTGCAAGCTGCCCGGCAACGTCTAAGGTTTCAGACGTCCGAAGAAGATCGAGGCCCGTGGGTTCGTCCCGCGGGCCTTTTTCTTTGGATCAGATCGCGGCTTCAATGAACTTTGGGCCCGGCTCGGACATGGCCCGGGCGAAGGCGGTCTCGAACTGTTCGGCGGTCTCGCAGCGGACGGCGGGAAGCCCCATGCCCTTGGCCATGGAGACCCAGTCGATCTTGGGATCCCCGAGGTCCAGCAGCTTGGACGCCGAGGGTCCGGGATTGCCCGAGCCCGTGCGGCCCATCTCGATATTGAGGATGCGATAGGAGTGGTTGGCGAAGACCACGACGGTGACGTGGAGGTTCTCCCGCGCCATCGTCCACAGGCTCTGGACGGTATACATGGCCGAGCCGTCCCCATTCAGCGACACGACCTTGCGCCCCGGTGAGGCCACGGCCGCCCCGATGGCCAGCGGCATGCCGATGCCGATGGCACCGCCGGTGAGCGCCAGGACATCGTGCGGGCGGGCGGTCATGCAGGGGACGGCTACGCCGCCGCCGGAGGTCACCGAGTCGTCGCAGATGATCGCGCCCTCGGGCAGGTGGCGGGCGATGGACATCCCGGCGCTCTGCGGGGTCATGCCGCCGGTGGGGGCGTGCTCCGGCAGCTTCAACGGCTGGCTCGGACCGGCGGCGGGTGCGCCCAGGGCGTCGGCCAGGGCTGCGAGGGCGGCCACCGTGTCGGTCTCCCGGTCGGCCAGGGTGAGCGTGGCGCAGCCCTCCGGAACCAGGACGCTGGGCCGGTCGGGATAGGCGAAGAAGGCCACCGGCATGGTGGTGCCGGCATAGACCATCAGGTCCGTCCCCTCGAGGTCGGCTAGGGCCGCCTCGCCGAAATACTGCATGCGGGCGGGCGCGAAGATCCCGGCGCCGCGCGGCTGGCGAGCCACGAAGGTGTCGGCCATGACCCGGACGCCAGCGGCCTGCAAGCGCGCGGCCTGAACCAGGGCCTCGGCGCGTACGGCGCGGCCGCCCACCAGAACCACCGGCTTGGCGGCGGCCTTGATGGCCTTGGTCACCGCCTCGACATTGGCGGCGTCGGGCGCCGCGAGTTTGGGCCGGGTGGCAAGTGCCTTGGAGACCTTGGTCTCCAGCCACGCGGAGTCGGCGGGCAGGATGAAGCTGACCGGACCCCCGGGCGGACCATAGCTGGCCGTGATCGCCTCCGCGGCGGTGGCGGCGACGGTGTCGGGGCTGTCGGCCGACTTCACCCAGACGGAATTGGCCGCGACGATGGAGGCGATGTCGGAGTTCAGCGGCGCGTCGTACTGCCGGTGATAGGTGGCGTGGTCGCCGATCACATTGACGATGGGGGTATAGGCGCGGCGCGCGTTGTGCAGGTTGGCCAGGCCGTTGCCGTAGCCGGGCCCCAGGTGCAGCAGGGTGCAGGCCGGCGTGTCGCTCATGCGGCCATAGCCGTCGGCCGCGCCGGTGGCCACGCCTTCGAAAAGGCAGAGCACCGGGCGCATCTTCGGTTGTCGGTCGAGGGCGGCGACGAACTGCATCTCGCTGGTGCCGGGATTGGCGAAACAGGCAGTGACGCCGTTGTCCACGAGCGTCTCGATCAGGGCGTCAGCGCCGTTCATGTCAGAACACCATCACGTCGGAGGAAGGGGGGGCGGCGAAGAGTTTCGCCACGGTCTGCGCCCGGCGCGAGCGCGCCAGGGCCTGGGCGATATAGCCCTTGTCGGTGATCTCGCCCGCCCCGGCGTCGGGCGGACCGTCCAGCACCAGGGCCCGCGTGATGCGCCCCCCGGCGCCCTTGGCCCGGGCGTTGAAGGCCTCCAGGCCCAGCCGCACGGCGGCGGCGACGGCCTCGGGGGCGAGGTCAGGATTGGGGTAGAACATCAGGCCTACGCCTTCCTGGTTCTCGCCGCAGACCACCGCGTCGGTGACCGCGTCGCCCACGGCCGACACCGCGGCCACCCGCAGATCTCCGACCGTGACGAAGGTGCCGCTGGCCAGCTTGAAGTTCTCTGAGAGGCGGCCGTCGAAGACCATGCCCTGGGTCGGATCGGCGGGGTCAACGAAGCGCGCCGCGTCGCCGAGCAGGTAGAAGCCCTCATCGTCGCGGCTCTGCGCCGTGAGGTCGGGGCGGCCGAGATAGCCCAGGGTGATCTGGGGCCCTTTCACCCGGAACTCCAGCTTGTCGCCGCTAGGCGCCAGCTTCACCGTCGTGCCCGGCACCGGCAGGCCGATCAGGCCCATGCGGCCGTTGTGCCAGTGGACGGTGGCCGCCGTCGGCCCGGTCTCGGTGGCGCCGTAGCCGCTGGCGAAGGAGATGCGCTCGCCCACGGTGCGGACGGCGACGGCCTGGATGCGGTCGTTGATCTCCTGGCCCAGGGCCGCGCCGCCGTACTGCAGCAGGCGGACCCGGGAGAAGAAGGTTCGCGCCAGGTCGTCGTCCCGCTCCAGCTCGCCGGCGAACAGCATCCAGCCGGCCGGCACCATGTTCTGGTAGGTGGGCGCGATGTCTTTGAGGTTGCGCACGGTCTCGGCGAAGCGCCCGGCCACCGGCTGGCCGGCATCGATATAGACCGCCCCGCCCCGGTGGGTGGACATGTGCAGGATGGAATTGGCGCCCAGGCTGTGGCTCCAGGGGGCCGAATTGACCATCACCGGCGGCTCGTCGTCCTCGAAGCAGGCGCGGATCTGGGCGGAGTTCCAGGCCATGCCGCGATGGGTGCAGATCACCGCCTTGGGCAGGCCGGTGGAGCCGGAGGTCAGAAGGTACTTGGCGTGGTCGTCGGGTCTAGCGGTGGGCGCGGTGGGCTGAGACTTGAGCAGGCGATCCAGCGGCACATCGCCGGGCCGGGGGTTCTTGCCGGCGATCACCGGCAGGCCGGCCAGGAACGGCGCCTCCAGGGCGGCGATGAAGAGCTCGGCGTCCTCGGTATAGATGGCGGCAGGGTTGAGCACCTCCACCGCGTGGGCCAGTCGCGAGAGGTTGGCGCCCGGCAGTCCGTATTGCGGCGAGACCGGCGCCACGGGCATGCCCTGGCTCATGGCCGCGTACTTGATCAGGGCGTGGTCAACCCCGTTGCGGGCCAGGATCAGCAGGGGCCGCTCACTGACCACCCCCAGCTCGCACAGGCCCCCGGCGATGGCGCTGACCGACCCCAGGGCCTCGGCGTAGGAGATGGTCCGCCATCCGTCGCCCGACCGCTCAGCCAGCCAGATGGCCGATGGGGTCTTGGCAGCCCAGTGGGCCAGGGCTTCCGTGGTCGTCGAGAAGACAGTGGAATAGGGCGTCGGGTTGGTGACGATGATCTCGCCATTCTCCCGGTGCTCGATCTCGACGCGGCGCGGAGCGAAGCGGGCGTCGCGGAAAGGGGCGGTGGCGATATTCAGCTCGGCGTCCATACCCTAGGCTTATCGCTCCCGGTGCGCCGATGGAAAGCGTGAACCTTCAGGTCAGGGCCGCGAGGCGCCGCTCCAGATAGAGCCGCTCGGCCGGAGCGGGTCCGAGCGCAAGCGCCGCGCGGTAGGCGGCGGCCGCGTCCTCCGTCAGGCCGGCGCGGTCGCAGAGCCCGGCGCGCGCCGCCTGATAGGGCAGCCAGTTGGTCAGGCGTCCGCCGCCCGGAACCGCGTCCAGGGCGGCCAGTCCCTCAGCCGCGCCCCGCGCCTCCCCCACAGCCACGGCGCGGTTGACCGCCGTCACGGCGTCGGGCCGGAACAGGGTCAGGGCGTCATAGAGGCCGACGATGGCCGCCCAGGGGGTGACACCGTTGTCCCGGCGCGACAGATGCAGGCCGTGGATCGCCGCCAGCAGTTGGCGCGGTCCGGTCGCCCCGAGGTCGGCGGCGGCGTCCAGCAGCCGCGCGCCCTCGCCGATCAGGTCGCCGCGCCAGAGGGTCATGTCCTGCTCGGCTGGCGGGACCATGGCGCCCGTCTGGTCCAGCCTGGCCGGGCGCCGCGCCTCGGCGAAGCGCACCAGGGCGGCGAGGCCGAGCACCTCGCCCTCATGCGGGATCAGCTCGGCCAGCAGGCCCGACAGCCGCAGCACCTCCTGCGCGAAGCTCGCGCCGTCGGCGACCAGAGCGGCGTCCTCATAGGCCTGGGCATAGGCGATTTCCAGGGTGGCCAGCACCGCCTCCAGCCGCTCGGGCCACATCTCGCGGCTGGGGACCTCGAAGGGCACGCCGGCGTCGCGGATCTTGCGCTTGGCCCGGGTGATCCTCTGCAGCATGGCGGGTTCGGCCGTGAGGAAGGCGCGCGCCAGCCGTTGCGTCGACAGCCCGCAGACCACCTTGAGCGTCAGAGCCGCGCGGGCGTCGGCGGCGATGGCCGGATGGCAGCAGACGAAGATCAGCCGCAGGCGCTCGTCGGGGATGGGATCACGCGCTGCGATGACCTCGTCCTCCGGCGTGGGCGCAGGCTCCGGGTCGTCAGGCGTCAGCCTCTGGCGAACCGCCGACCGGCGCTTGGCGTCCATCGCCCTGCGCCAGGCCGCCCGCCACAGCCAGGCGGCGGGGTCGCGGGGAGCCTGCGCGCGCCAGGCAGGCACCGCCGCGGCGCTGGCCTCGGCGAAGGCCTCCTCGGCCAGGTCGAGGTCGCGCAGGCGGACGGCCAGGGCGGCCACGACGCGAGGCCGCGCGTCGGAGATCGCGCGCCCCAGGTCCATGGATCAGTAGGTCGCCACCGGCCGCACCTCGCACGAGCCGCCGGGTCGGATCGGGACCTGACGGGCCCAAGCGATCGCCGCGTCCAGGTCCGCCGCCTCGATGAGGTAATACCCGCCCAGGTGCTCGCGGGTCTCGGCGAAGGGGCCGTCGTGCAGGGTCTGGCCGGTGACCGAGGTCCGCACCGTGGTGGCTGTGGCCACCGGCTGCAGGCCCGCCCCGGCCTGCATCGCGCCCGCCTCGCCCATGGCCTTGGCGAGCGCCATGTGCCTGGCCGCCACGTCCATCAGGCTGGCCTGGCCCTCAGGGCCCTGATTGAGATCCTCGGGTTCGTAGACCAGAAGCATGTACTGCATCGAACTCTCCTTTCAGCGTGTCGTGTGGTGGAGAGACGCGCCGCGCGGGGCGGATTCGACAGCAGCCTGGAGAAAAGTCTAGCCGCCGAGGGTTTCCGAGAACCGCACCGGCTCGCCCAGACTGGGGGCGACCACCTCGTCGTCGCGCATCACCACTCGGCCGCGGATGATGGTGGCCATGGGCCAGCCGGTGGCCTCGAAGCCGTCGAAGGGGGTCCAGCCGACGCGGCTGGCCATGTCCTCGTGCTTGATGGTGCGGCGGGCCTTGAGGTCGACAATGGTGAAGTCGGCGTCGTTCCCGACGGCCAGGCGGCCCTTATCAGCCATGCCGAACAGGCGGTTGGCGCCGTGGCTGGTGAGGTCGACGAAGCGCTCCAAGGACAGGCGCCCGTTCGCCACGTGGGTCAGCATCACCGGCACCAGGGTCTGAACCCCGGGCATGCCGGAGGGCGAGGCTGGATAGGGACGGGCCTTTTCCTCCTTGGTGTGGGGCGCGTGGTCGGAGCCCAGCACGTCGGCGACCCCGGCGGCCAAGGCGTCCCACAGGCCGTCCTGGTGATACTTGTTGCGGATCGGCGGGTTCATCTGGGCGTAGCCCTTCAGCCGCTCATAGGCCTCAGGCGCCGTCAGGGTCAGGTGCTGGGGCGTGACCTCGACACTGGCTACGTCCTTGTTGGCGGCCAGGAAGATCATCTCCTCCTTGGTGGTGACGTGCAGGA
The DNA here is from genome assembly GCF_031425575.1 of Phenylobacterium sp. Lineage (GTDB taxonomy): Bacteria > Pseudomonadota > Alphaproteobacteria > Caulobacterales > Caulobacteraceae > Phenylobacterium. Next base: position 2,055 of record NZ_JANPJP010000346.1, on the reverse strand, counting down.
CATGGATACGCTTGCCCAGCGCCTTGGCGATCCGCACCAGGCGGTGGGTGGACTCCAGGGCCGAGGCCGCGTCGCGGACCTCCTCGTGGCTGGTCCAGTCGCCGGTGCGGGCGAGCGGCCGGCGCTCAGCCAGGCGGTACTCGTCCTCGGAGTGGAAGGCGGCGCGGCGGTTCACGTGGCGCAGCACCTGCTCGATGCCCGCGTCGTCCTGCACCAGCAGGCTGCCGGTGGAGGCGCCCATGAACACCTTGATCCCGCAGCAGCCGGGCAGACGCTCCAGCTCGCCGAGGAAGACCGCGTTCTCGTGGGTGCCGCCGACATAGAAGGCGTGGTCGCAGTGCATGCGATGCCGGGCCCGCACCAGCTTGTCGGCCAGGGAGTCGGGATCGGTGGTGGTGGGCTCGGTGTTCGGCATCTCGAACACGGCTACGACCCCGCCCAGGACGGCGGCGCGGGACCCGCTCTCCAGGTCCTCCTTCCACTCCAGGCCAGGCTCGCGGAAGTGAACCTGGGTGTCGATCACGCCCGGCAGGACCGCCAGCCCCTTGGCGTCGAACACCTCGCCCGCCGAGGCCTGGGAAAGGTCGCCGATGGCGACGATCTTGCCGCCTCGAACGCCGACGTCGGAGAGGCCGCGGCCGGCGTGGTTCACCACTTCGCCGCCCCGGATGATCAGGTCGTAGGTCTCGCTCATCTTGTCCCGGTTGTCTTGGCAAGGAGGTCGCGCGCCGCAGTGACCACGGTGTCGACGGGGAGGTCCATCATGTGACAGAGCGCCTGCTGGAAGCCAGGGTCAACCGCCGCGATGGTGGCGAAATCCCGGGGTCCGCGCACGACGCGGGTGTTGGGTCCCCAGGGGCCGTAGAGGCTCTCGTCCGACGGCCCGAACAGGCCAACCGTCGGCGCCCCGGCCGCGGCGGCGATGTGCATCAGGCCCGAATCGTTGCCGATGAACAGGCGCGCATGTTTCAGGCAGGCGTGGGCGGTAAGCAGGTCCACCTTCCCCACCAGGTCGATGAACCGGCTCTTGGGGACCACGTTACGCAGGGACTGTGTCGCCTGGGCGTCCTCGGGTCCGCCCAGCACCATCAGCCGCGCCCCGGCCAGCGGGCCGTCGTCCCCCAGCAGCTGGATGGCGGTCTGGGCGAAGCGCTCGATGGGCCAGGTCTTGCCCACCCAGTTGGCGGACGGCGCCAAGGCCAGGATCGGCCCCTCGCCGGCGGTCAGCTCGGCGGCCATCTCCTCGGTCTCGGGGGAGGTGTAGAGGTAGGGGGCGGGGGGATCGTCCTCGATCTGCAGGACGCGTGCGGCCTCCACCACCTTGTGCATCGGGGTCGGCGGCCGCTTGAACACAGCCCGGCGGTCGCGCTTGAGGAAGCCGGAGATGGCCGAGCCACGCAGGTCCACCACCAGGCCCCAGTGGCGCTTGCGGACCTGACGCCACAGCCGGAACCAATGGCGGCCGTCCTTGGCCTTCTCGAAGACGATGATCTCCTCGAGGTTCGGTACGTCGAGGAACAGCGGCGCGGCCACGGGGCCGGCGACGATGGTGAACTTCGCGCTCGGGATTTCGGACAGCAGTTTGCGGATGAGCCCGGACGAGAGCACGGCGTCGCCAATCCGCGTGGCGGTGATGAACAGAATCGGGAAGGACCCGGGGGTCATCGTCCCTGTATAGGCGTCCCGGCGCTGGCGCTCCACCCGTGCCATCCCTAACTTCCATCCATGACGACCGACCATTCCTACGCCGTCCTGAAGAGCCGCGCCCTTATCTCCCTCGGCGGCGAGGACTGGCGCGACTTCCTCCAGGGCCTGATCACCCAGGATGTGGCAACGCTTCAACCCGGTGAACTGCGCTTCGGAGCTCTGTTGACCCCGCAAGGACGGCTTTTGTTCGACCTGTTCGTGGTGGGGCGCGAGGACGGCGCGTTGCTAGACGTGGAAGCCGAGCATCGAGCCGCGCTGACGATGCGCCTGACCATGTACCGGCTGCGGGCCAAGGTCACGATCGCAGCGGACGAGGCGCCCGTATTGGTGCTGTTTGGCGGGCAGGAT
>NZ_JANPJP010000345.1:0-1993 GCF_031425575.1 Phenylobacterium sp. | reverse complement strand
CATTGCGTGGTGGGGGAGCCCTCCAGCGCCGAGATCTTCGGGGACATGATCAAGATCGGCCGCCGCGGCTCGATCAATGTCGAGATCGTGGTTGAGGGCGTCCAGGGCCACGTCGCCTATCCGCACCGCGCCGCCAATCCGATTCCCGTGCTGGTCGCCCTGCTGCACCGCCTGTCGGAACACGAGCTGGACACCGGTTTCCTGGGCTTCCAGCCCTCGAACCTGGAGGTCACCACGGTGGATGTGGGCAACGCGACCACCAACCTCATCCCGGCCTCCGCCAAGGCCCGGCTGAACATCCGCTTCAACCCCAACCACACCGGTCAGAGCCTGGCCGACTGGATCGAGGGTGAGGCCCGCGAGGCCCTGGCCGGCTTCCAGGGCAATATCGTGGTGACGCCGTCCATCAGCGGCGAGGCCTTCCTCACCGAGCCCGGCCCCTTCACCGACGTGGTGGCCGCCGCCGTGGCCGACATCACCGGCAAGGGCCCCGAACTCTCCACCACCGGCGGCACCTCGGACGCCCGCTTCATCCGGGCCCTGTGCCCGGTCGTCGAGCTGGGCCTGGTGGGCAAGACGATGCACGCCGTCGACGAACGCGCGCCGGTCTCGGAGATCCATCAACTGCAGGCGGTCTATGAGCGTCTGATCGAACGCTACTTCCAGGCCTTCAAGGCCTAGTACCTGACCGCCGTCAGATACAGCCCATCGGCCGGCGCCACCGGCCCGCAGGCCGTGCGATCGCGCGCCTCCAGAGCCGCCCGCACGTCCTCGACCTCCCAGCGGCCGACGCCCACCTCGGCGATGGTGCCGGTCATGGAGCGGACCTGCCGGTGCAGGAAGGAGCGCGAGGCGAACTCCAGCACCACCTCGTCGCCCTCGCGGCGAACCCGCGCGAAATCCATGGTCTTCATCGGCGACTTGGCCTGGCAGGCGAGGTCGCGGAAGGTGGTGAAGTCGTGGTGGCCGATCAGGGTCTGGGCCGCCGCATTCATGGCCTCGGCGTCCAGCGGCTTCCTCACATGCCAGACCCGGCCCCGGTCCAGGGCCGGCGGGCTCTCGCGGTTGAGGATACGATAGAGGTAGCGCCGCTCCGTCGCCGAGAACCGGGCGTGCCAGTCGCCCGTGGCGATCTCGCAGTCCAGCACCGCGATCGGCTCGGGGACAAGGTGGGCGTTGATGGCGTTGCGCACCACCTCCGGCCGCCAGTCCTTCTCGAGGTCGATGTGGATGACCTGCCCCAGCGCATGGACACCGGTGTCGGTGCGCCCCGCCGCATTGACACGCACGTCCTGGCCGCAGAAGGCGTGGGCCGCTCGCTCCAGGGAGCCCTGCACGGTGGGCAGGTCGGCCTGGGCCTGGAACCCTTTGTAGGGCCGGCCATCATATTCGATGGTCATGCGGTAGCGGGGCATCAGAGAACGACCGTCCCCGCCGCCACCGGCAGGCCACGCAGGAAGACCTCGGCTTCCTGGGGGCCCCTGCCCTCCCGCTGCACCCGCAGCAGGCGTACAGCGCCCTCGCCACAGGCGATCAGCAGCCTCTCATCGAGAACCTGTCCGGGGGCTCCGGACCCCTCCTCCACCTGGGACAGCAGGGCCTTCACCCGCACCGGTCCCTTCTCGGTGGGCAGTTCGAACCAGGCGCCCGGGAAGGGCGACAGGCCGCGGATCTTGCGGTCGATCTCCGCGGCGGGTTTGGTCCAGCGCAGCCGCGCCTCCTTGGGGCGGATCTTCTTGGCGTAGGTCAGGCCGTCCTCGGCCTGCGGCGTGGCGATCGCCTCACCCTTGGCCACTGCGGCCATGGTGCGCACCAGCAGGTCCGCGCCCACGGCCGCCAAGCGGTCATGCAGGGTCCCGGCGGTCTCCAGGGCGTCGATGCGCAGGGTCTCCGAGGCCAGGACCGGCCCCTCGTCCAGGCCCTCGGTCATGCGCATGACCTCGACCCCGGTCACCCGGTCGCCGGCCATGATCGCGCGCTGGATCGGCGCGGC
>NZ_JANPJP010000344.1:0-27763 GCF_031425575.1 Phenylobacterium sp. | reverse complement strand
ACGGCGGTGATCGAGCAGAGGGACGGCCTCAAGTCCTACTGGGCCCTGGCCCACCCGGCCGGGCGACCGGACTTCCACCACGCCGACGGCTTCTCGCAGATCCTCACGCCAGCAGAGCGCGCATGAAATTTGGCCTCGATCGACTTCTCGCCGAACCGCAACTGCGCGCGCCTCTGAAGGGGCGCCGCGTCGGCCTCGTGGCGCACCCGGCCTCGGTGACCCAGGACCTGACCCACGCCCTGGACGCTCTGGCCGCCTGCGAGGAAATCCAGCTGTCCTCGGCCTTCGGGCCGCAGCACGGCCTGCGGGGCGACAAGCAGGACAACATGGTGGAGAGCCCGGACTTCGATGACCCGGTGCTCGGCATCCCGGTCTTCAGCCTCTATGGCGAGGTGCGCCGCCCCACCGGCCAGATGATGAGCACCTTCGACGTGGTGCTGATCGACCTGCAGGATCTGGGCTGCCGAATCTACACCTTCGTCACCACCCTTCGGTACATGCTTGAGGCGGCCGCCGCCCACGGCAAGGAGGTCTGGGTGCTGGATCGCCCTAACCCCGCCGGCCGCCCCGTCGAGGGCCTGACCCTCAGGGACGGTTGGGAGAGCTTCGTCGGCGCAGGGGCCATCCCCATGCGCCACGGCCTGACCCTGGGCGAGCTGGGCCACTGGTTCATCAAGACCTTCGACCTCGACGTGACGTATCGGGTGATCGAGATGGAGGGCTGGAAGCCTGAGGCGGCGCCCGGCCACGGCTGGCCGCAGGGCGAGCGCGCCTGGGTCAATCCCAGCCCCAACGCGCCGAATCTCTGGATGGCGCGCGCCTATGCCGGCACGGTGATGCTGGAAGGCGCGACCCTGTCGGAGGGCCGTGGCACCACCCGCCCCTTGGAGCTGTTCGGCGCGCCGGACATCGACGCCCGCGCCGTGCTGGAGGAAATGAAGGCTTTCGCACCCGAGTGGCTGGCGGGCTGCGTGCTGCGGGAGTGCTGGTTCGAGCCGACCTTCCACAAGCATGTGGGAAAGCTCTGCAACGGCCTGCAGATTCACACCGAGGGGCCGGGCTACGACCACGACGCCTTCAAGCCCTGGCGGGTCCAGGCCCTGGCCTTCAAGGCGATCCGGCGGCTCTATCCCGACTACGATCTGTGGCGCGACTTCCCGTACGAGTACGAGCTCGGCAAGCTGGCCATTGACGTAATCAACGGCGGGCCGCTGCTGCGGGAATGGGTGGATGACCCGGCCTCGACGCCTGAGGACCTCGACGCCATCACGGTCCCGGACGAGCAGGCCTGGCTGATCGAGCGCCAACCGCATCTGCTCTACTAGCGGGAAGCGTGACAGCCTGAAGTGGATGCCGGTTCAGGCGTCCGTCACGCGTCAACTATGATTCCTAAATCGGGTCGGCTGCGATGCGCTTGTCGAGATAGGTCCCGACGCGCTGCTCGACGTCGGGGAGGTTCTCGGCCCAGAAGTGGGTCGCGCCCTCGATCACCTCGTGGTCGATGACGATGCCCTTCTGGGTGCGGAGCTTGGAGACCACGCGCTCGACTTCAACCGGCGGCACCACCGTATCCGCGCCGCCGTGCAGGATCAGGCCCGAGGCCGGGCAGGGGGCCAGGAAGCTGAAGTCATACATGTTGGTGGGGGGCGAAACGGAGATGAAGCCGTCCGTCTCCGGGCGACGCATCAGGAGCTGCATGCCGACCCAGGCGCCGAAGGAGTAGCCGGCCACCCAGCACTGCGAGGCCGCAGGGTTGGTGGTCTGCAGCCAATCCAGGGCGGTGGCCGCGTCGGCCAGTTCCCCGATGCCTGAGTCGAACTCGCCCTGGCTGCGGCCGACGCCGCGGAAGTTGAAGCGTAGGGTGGAGAAGCCGCGCTTCATGAAAAGGTGAAAGAGCTGAACCGCCACCGGGTGGTTCATCTGGCCGCCGGCGCGCGGGTGGGGGTGCAGTATCAGCGCGATCGGCGCCGTTTCACTCTTGCCCGCCGAGTACCGGCCCTCAATGCGGCCGGCCGCGCCGGTCAGAACCACTTCAGGCATGCCATCCTCACGTCGAATAGTTGACTCACGCGCTTGGTCTTCCTAGATCACGCCCTCAGGCGAGCTTCTGGGATATGGCCCCGCGCAAGGCGGCGGCTTTAACACAGGGGCCTTGTCAAACGCTCGAAAATTCGCAACCGGATTTCGCCCAACCATGCGCCTCAGCACCAAAGGCCGCTACGCCGTGATGGCCATGGCCGATCTCGCGCGCCGTCAGGGCTGCGGCGAGGAGGGCGAACGGGCCGTGTCCCTGGCCGAGATCGCGACACGCCAGCAGATTTCACTGTCCTATCTCGAACAGCTCTTCGCCCGCCTGCGCCGCCGCGGCCTGGTGAAGAGCCTGCGCGGCCCGGGGGGCGGCTACCTGCTGGCCCGCACGGCCGAGACCACCAACATCGCCGACATCGTCATGGCCGTGGACGAACCCCTGCGCGCCACCCGCTGCTCCACCAAGGGCAAGGGTTGCATGCTGAAGGGCGAGCGCTGCCTGACCCACGACCTGTGGGAAGAGATGGGCCGCCAGATCGAAGGCTACCTGGCCTCGGTCACCCTGGCCGACGTCGTCACAGGCCGCCTGGGCGCGGCGAGGCAGGCGGCATGAGCGGCGTATATCTCGACTTCAACGCCACCGCGCCGGTGCGCCCCGAAGCGATCGCGGCGATGACGCGCGCCCTGGAAAGCGGTGGCAACCCGTCCTCGATCCACGCCGCGGGCCGAGCCGCGCGCGCACTCGTCGAACAGGCCCGCGAGGAGGTCGCCGCCCTGATCGGCGGCCCGGCCTCCACCGTGGTCTTCACCGGCGGGGGCACCGAGGCCAATGCGCTCGCCGTCGAGAGCGCCGTGGCGACCGGATCCAAGCGCCTGATCGTCAGCGCCATCGAGCACGAGAGCGTGGTGGAGACGGCCAAAGCGAGCGGGGCTCAGGTGGAGCTGCTGCCCGTCGGGACCGACGGCTTGGCCGATCTCGACTGGCTGAGGACCCGGCTGGCGTCCTGGGACGCCGGGGACGGCAAGCCCTTCGTGGCCCTGATGCTCGCCAACAATGAGACCGGGATTATCCAACCGGTCGCCGAGGCTTCCGAGATCGTGCGCGCCGCCGAGGGCTGGCTGCACGTCGACGCCATTCAGGCCGCCGGCAAGATCGCCCTCGACAGCCGGGCCCTGGGCGCCGACACCCTCACCATCTCAGGCCACAAGTTCGGCGGGCCTCAAGGCGTGGGCGCGCTCACCTTCGGCCCCCGCGCCACCCTGGTGCGCCGCCAGCACGGCGGCGGGCAGGAGCGGGGACGCCGCGCGGGCACCGAGAATGTCGCGGGCATCGCGGGTCTGGGCGCCGCCGCCGCCGCCGCCCTGCGCGACCTGGAGACCTTCGCAGGCCAGGCCGCCCTTCGCGACCTCGCCGCCGCATGCCTGGAGGCCGAGGGCGCCGTGGTGATCGCGCCCGACTCGCCGCGCCTGGCCAACACCCTCTGCGTCGCCAGCCCCGGCCATGCCTCGGACCTGCAGGTGATGGGCCTCGACTTGATGGGTGTCATGGTCAGCGCCGGCTCGGCCTGCTCTTCCGGTAAGGTCAAGGCCAGCGCCGTGCTCACCGCCATGGGCCTCACCGCCCTGGCGCCCTACGCCATCCGGATCAGCGGCGGCTGGGCCACCGGCGAGACCGACTGGGCCGCCTTCGTCGCGGCCTGGAGCGATGTTCATTCCCGACACGCGGCCCGTCGCCGCGCGCCGGCGGCTTAGGAGTTCACATTATGGCCGCCGTCAAGCAGACCATCGAACATGTTGAAAGCCTGGAGAAGTACCAGCACGGCTTCGTCACCGACATCGCCCAGGATTTCGCCCCCAAGGGCCTGAACGCCGACATCGTGCGCTTCATCTCGGCCAAGAAGGACGAGCCGGAATGGATGCTGGCCTGGCGGCTGGACGCCTTCGAGCGGTGGCTGGCCATGGACGAGCCCGAGTGGGCCAAGGTCCACTTCCCGCGCATCGACTATCAGGACAGCTACTATTACGCCGCCCCCTCGCAGAAGAAGGGTCCCGCGAGCCTGGACGAGGTCGATCCCGAGATCCTGGCTGTCTACGAAAAGCTCGGTATCCCCTTGAAAGAACAGGCCGTCCTGGCCGGCGTCGAGGGCGCGCCGCGCTACGCCGTGGACGCGGTGTTCGACAGCGTCTCGGTGGTCACCACCTTCAAGAAGGAGCTGGCCCAGGTCGGCGTGATCTTCTGCTCCATGAGCGAGGCGATCCGCGAGCATCCGGAGCTGGTGAAGAAGTACCTCGGCTCCGTCGTGCCGGTGTCCGACAACTACTATGCGTGCCTGAACGCCGCGGTCTACTCCGACGGCAGCTTCGTCTATGTGCCGCCGGGCGTCCGCTGCCCCATGGAGCTGTCGACCTATTTCCGCATCAATGCGGAGAATTCCGGCCAGTTCGAGCGCACCCTGATCATCGCCGACAAGGGCTCCTACGTCTCCTATCTGGAGGGCTGCACCGCCCCCATGCGCGACGAGAACCAGTTGCACGCCGCCGTGGTGGAGCTGGTCGTGATGGACGACGCGGAGATCAAGTATTCCACGGTCCAGAACTGGTACCCGGGCGACCCCGTCACCGGGAAGGGCGGCATCTACAACTTCGTCACCAAGCGCGCCGACTGCCGCGGCGACCGCTCCAAGGTGTCCTGGACCCAGGTCGAGACCGGCTCGGCCATCACCTGGAAATACCCCTCCTGCATCCTGCGCGGCGAGGGTTCGGTGGGCGAGTTCTATTCCATCGCCATCACCAACGGCCGCCAGCAGGCCGACACCGGCACCAAGATGATCCACCTGGGCGCCAACACCCGATCGCGCGTCATCTCCAAGGGCATCAGCGCGGGCCGGTCGTCCAATACCTACCGCGGCCTGGTCTCGGCCCACCCCAAGGCCAAGGGCGCGCGCAACTTCACCCAGTGCGACAGCCTGCTGATCGGCAAGACCTGCGCGGCCCACACCGTGCCCTATATCGAGGCCCGCAACGGAAGCTGCGTCTTCGAGCACGAGGCCACCACCACCAAGCTCTCGGAAGACCAGCTGTTCTACGCCATGCAGCGCGGGCTTTCGCAGGAAGAGGCCGTCCAGCTGCTGGTCAACGGCTTCGTCAAGGACGTGCTGCAGGAGCTGCCCATGGAGTTCGCCGTGGAAGCCCAGAAGCTCGTCGCCATCTCCCTCGAAGGGTCCGTCGGATGACCCTGCCCACTTCGGAACGGATCGCCGCCATGTCCTTCAGGCAAGTCTTTGACGCCGAGCGTCTGAAACGCGACGCCGACCGCCGCGCGCGCGCGGACGCCGAGCGCGCCCGCCAGGAGGCCGACGAGGCTCGCTCCATCGAGCTCTATGACATCCTGGCCGCCGACGCGGAATTTCTGGCGGAGAAGAAGCTGGTCCTGGAGCGTTCACGCTACACCGTGGGCCTCGAACACGCCGACTTCCGCCTGCGCGCCTATTTCGAAGACGCCCAGATCAACGTCACCGCCGCCGACAAGCGCTCGGCCACCACCATCACCGCGGCCCCCACCAAGCAGCAGTCCGTCGACAGCGTCGAACAGGCCCTGGACGTGCTGGCCCAATACCTAGCCGACGAGACCGCCTGATGCTGCATATCGAGAACCTGCGCGCCGAGGTGGACGGCAAGGAAATCCTCAAGGGCCTATCGCTGGACGTACCCGCGGGTGAGGTCCATGCCATCATGGGTCCCAACGGGGCGGGCAAGTCGACCCTCTCCTATGTGCTGACCGGCCGCTCGGGCTATGACGTCACCGGCGGAACCGCGACCCTGAACGGCGAGGATCTGCTGGCCCTCGACCCCAGCGAACGCGCGGCCAAGGGCGTCTTCCTGTCCTTCCAGTATCCGCTGGAGATCCCCGGCGTTCCGGCCCTGACCTTCATCCGCACGTCCATGAACGCCCAGCGCAAGGCGCGCGGCGAGGCCGAGATCAGCGCGCCGGCCTTCCTGAAGCTGGCTCGCGAACACGCAGCGGCTCTGAAGATCGACTTCGAGATGCTGAAGCGCGCCCTCAACGTCGGCTTCTCCGGTGGCGAAAAGAAGCGAATGGAAATCTTCCAGATGGCCATGCTGGCCCCACGCTTCCTGATCCTGGACGAGACCGATTCCGGCCTGGACATCGACGCGCTGAAGATCGTGTCGGAAGGCGTCAACGCCATGCGCTCGCCCGACCGCGGCATGCTGGTGATCACCCACTATCAGCGCCTGCTGGACTACATCAAACCCGACAAGGTCCACGTCCTGGCGGGCGGCCGCATCGCCGCCACCGGCGGGCCCGATCTGGCGCTCGAGCTCGAGCGCGAAGGCTACGACAAGTATGCGAGGGCCGCTTGAGCCTTAGCGCCGCACTGAAATCCGGCGACGTCAGCCTGCTGCCCGGCAAGCGTGACGAAGACTGGAAATGGACCGACCTGCGCGGCCTGCTGCGGGTTCTGCCGGCGACGGCTCCGGCCCTGGACCTCGCGGGCCTGACCGAAGGGCCCTTCGACGCCCTGGCCGATGAGCGCCACCTGGTGGCCGGCGGCCAACCGGATGTGGTCATCGAGGTCCCGGCCGACGGCAAGCTGGCTGTCGCCCTGCGCGTCCTGTCGCGCGACGGTGGCGCGCTTGCCAGCAAGGTCACCGTTCGGGTCGGGGCGAACGCCAAGCTACGCTTGCTGGAAAGCTATGAGGGCGATTCCAGCGCCTATGTCACCGACACCGCCCTGACGATCGTTCTGGACGCCGGCGCAGCCGTCGAACGCGTCGTCCTGGCCGCCGACGGCGCCGAGGGGGTCAATGTCAGCCAGGCCCAGGTCACCCTGTCGCCCGGCTCCGATTACGGCCAGACTGTCATCACCAACGGCGCCCGCCGCCAGCGCATCGAGACCCAGGTCACCCATCCGGGGGCCGAGGCCAAGCTGCGACTCGATGGGCTCTATCTGCTCGAAGGCAAGCGCCACGCCGACCTGACCACCATGGTCCTGCACCAGGGCGTCGACGGCGCCACCGACCAGTTCACGCGCGGCGTGGTTCGTGACCAGGCGCGCGGCATCTTCCAGGGCCGGATCGTGGTGGAGGAAGGCGCCGACCGCACCGAGGCCCGCATGCGTCACAACGCGCTGATCCTCTCCGATAAGGCCGAGATCGACGCCAAGCCTGAGCTTCTGATCTTCGCCGATGACGTCCAATGCGCCCATGGCAACACCATCGGGGCCCTGGACGAGGAGGCGCTGTTCTACATGCGCCAGCGCGGCTTGCCCGAGGCCGAGGCCCGCGCCCTGCTGATCGAGGCCTTCGTCGGCGCCGTGGCCGATCGGATCTGGTTCGAGCCCGTCCGCGACATCGCGCGGTCCTGGGCCGCCGACCGGCTGAGGGCCTGAGCATGGCCTTTGATGCTGAAGCGATCCGCGCCGAGTTTCCGATCCTGGCCCGCCAGGTAAACGGCAAGCCCCTCATCTATCTGGACAGCGCGGCCTCGGCCCAGAAGCCACGCGCCGTGATCGACGCCATGGTCCACGCCATGGAGCACTCCTATTCAAACGTCCATCGTGGGCTCCACACGCTGGCCAATGAAACGACGGAAGCCTATGAAAAGGCCCGCCAAAGCGCCGCCGACTTCATCTACGCAGACCTGGCCGAGATCGTCTTCACCAAGGGTGGGACGGAAGCCATCAACCTTGTGGCCTCGGGCCTCGGCGCGAGTCTGAAGGCCGGCGACGAGATCCTGCTCACCGAGATGGAGCACCACGCCAACATCGTGCCGTGGCACTTCCTGCGTGAGCGTCAGGGCGTTGTGCTCAAGTTCATTCCGGTCCTCGACGACGGCCAGCTGGACATGGCCGCCATCCCCGACCTGCTGAGCGCCAAGACCAAGGTCGTGGCCCTGACCCACATGTCCAACGTCCTGGGCACGGTGAACCCGGTCGCTCAGATCATCGCCATGGCGCACGACGCCGGCGCCCTGGTGTTGCTGGACGGTTGCCAGGCCATCGTCCACCAGCCCATCGACGTGAAGGCCCTCGACGTCGATTTCTACGTCTTCTCCGGCCACAAGCTCTATGGCCCCACCGGCATCGGCATCCTCTATGGCAAGGCCGAGCGCCTCGCCGCCCTGCGTCCCTACCAGGGCGGCGGCGAGATGATCGCCTCGGTCGCTCTTGATGAGATCAGATATGCCGACCCGCCGCACCGGTTCGAGGCCGGCACGCCGCCGATCCTGGAGGCCATCGGCCTGGGGGCGGCGATCGACTGGTTCGCCAAACTGGACCGCGCCGCCATCGCCGACCATGAACACAAACTCTATGCCCGCGTCCGCGAAGGCTTGGCCGGCGCCAACTGGCTGAAGGTGATCGGTGAGGCGCCGGGCAAGGGCGCGATCCTGTCCTTCACCATCGATGGCGCGCACGCCCACGACGTGGCCCAGATCCTCGACCGCTACGGTGTCGCGGTCCGGGCCGGGACCCATTGCGCAGAACCCCTGATGCGGCGCTTTGGCGTCACCTCGAGCGCCCGCGCCTCCTTCGCCCTATATAATACGGAAGGGGAGGCCGACGCCTTTGTCGACGCCCTCAACCGTACCCAAGCCTTCTTCGCTTAGAGCCTGACCTCATGGACGACGCCACCCCCGTCTCGACCACGCCGATCAGCCAGCATGAGCTGGACGTGATCACTGACCAGCTGATCGAGCAGCTGAAGACGGTGTTCGATCCGGAAATCCCGGTCGACATCTATGAGCTGGGCCTCATCTACAAGGTCGACGTCTCCGACAACAAGGACGTGGCCATCGACATGACGCTGACGGCTCCGGGCTGTCCGGTGGCCGGCGAAATGCCGGGCTGGGTGGAGGATGCGGTCAGGCAAATCCCCGGCATAGGGCAGGTGAAGGTGGACCTCGTCTTCGACCCGCCGTGGGATCCCTCGCGGATGTCCGACGAGGCGAAACTTTCATTGAACATGTTCTGACCCATATAGATGACATGGCCGACCTCAACCTGACCCCCGCCGCCCCCCGTGTCCGCCGCCCGCGGCCCAAGGTCGTCACCCTGACGGACGCCGCGGCCGAACGCGTGCGTGAGATCATGGGCCGCGCCGAGGTCCCCTATGCGGGCCTGCGCGTCGGTGTGAAGAACGGCGGCTGCGCCGGGTCCGAATACATCATCGAATATGCCGAGGCCGCCGCGCCCCTGGACGAGGTGGTGGAGGACAAGGGCGTCACCATCCTCATCGATCCCAAGGCGGTGCTGTTCCTGATCGGCACCGAGATCGACTACGAGAAGACCAAGCTCTCGGCCAAGTTCACCTTCCGCAACCCCAATCAGACCGACGCCTGCGGCTGCGGCGAGAGCGTGACCATCGAGCCCGGCAAGGTGCTGGACGCCTGACGGCGTGGCTGATTATAGAGCGGCTCTATGGAGGTGATCAGAACAATCGATTTTACCAATCCATCTGAAGAGGGTCTCTAGGCGCATCGCACGTGATCGCCGCGCCGCATCCCGGCCGGCCATCCGACACGCGCCAGGGAGACAGAGATGGACAAGGCCGAAGACAACGCCCAGGGCCAGTGCCCGATGGGCCACGGTGGCAGCCGCCGCACCAACCGCGACTGGTGGCCCCAGAACCTGCGCCTCGAGGGCCTCAACCAGCACTCGCCGCGGTCGAACCCGATGGGCGGGACCTTTGACTACGCCAAGGAATTCGAGAGCCTCGACCTGGACGCGGTGATCGCCGACCTGCGCGCCCTGATGACCGACTCGCAGGAGTGGTGGCCGGCGGACTTCGGCCACTATGGCGGCCTCTTCATCCGCCTTGCCTGGCACAGCGCAGGAACCTATCGCGTCACTGATGGCCGCGGCGGCGCGGGTGGGGGGCAGCAGCGCTTCGCGCCCCTGAACAGCTGGCCGGACAACGCCAACCTCGACAAGGCGCGCCGCCTGCTGTGGCCGATCAAGCAGAAGTACGGCGCCAAGATCTCCTGGGCCGACCTCTACGTCCTGGTGGGCAACGTCGCCCTGGAGTCCATGGGCTTCAAGACCTTCGGTTTCGGCGGCGGCCGGGCCGACACCTGGGAGCCGGAAGAGCTGTTCTGGGGCCCCGAGGGCTCCTGGCTCGGCGACGAGCGCTACAGCGGGGAACGCCAGCTGCACACCGCCCTGGGCGCGGTGCAGATGGGCCTGATCTACGTCAATCCGGAGGGGCCGGGCGGCAACCCCGATCCCGTGGCCTCGGCCCGGGATATCCGCGACACCTTCGCCCGCATGGCCATGGACGACGAGGAGACCGTCGCCCTGATCGCCGGCGGCCACACCTTCGGCAAGACTCACGGCGCGGGCGATCCGTCCCTCCTGGGCCCGGAGCCCGAAGGCGGCGCGATCGAGGATCAGGGCCTTGGCTGGCGCAGCAAGCACGGGACGGGCTTCGGCGCCGACACCATCACCGGCGGGCCGGAAGTCACCTGGAGCCAGACACCGACCCGGTGGAGCAACCACTTCTTCGACAACCTCTTCAAGTTCGAGTGGGAGCTGACCAAGAGCCCGGCGGGCGCGCTGCAATGGCAGGCCAAGAACGCGCCGGCCGATATCCCAGACGCCCATGACCCGGCCAAGCGGCATGTGCCCACCATGCTGACCTCCGATCTCGCCCTGCGGTTCGACCCGGAATACGAGAAGATTTCGCGGCGCTTCCACGCCAATCCGGACCAGTTCGCCGACGCCTTCGCGCGCGCGTGGTTCAAGCTGACCCACCGCGACATGGGCCCGATCGGTCGTTATCTGGGCCCGCTCGTCCCGACCGAGACGCTGATCTGGCAGGACCCGATTCCGGCCGTCGATCATCCGCTGATCGACGCCGCTGACATCGTGGGGTTGAAGACCAAGATCCTCGACTCGGGCCTGTCGGTCTCCCAGCTGGTCTCGGCAGCCTGGGCCTCGGCCTCAACCTTCCGTGGCTCCGACAAGCGGGGCGGCGCCAATGGCGCCCGGGTCCGCCTGGCGCCGCAGAAGGACTGGGAGGTCAACGACCCGGTCAGCCTGGCCCAGGTGCTGTCGACCCTGGAAGCCATCCAGGCTGACTTCCACGCCCAGGCCGTGGGCGGCAAGAAGGTCTCCCTGGCCGACCTGATCGTCCTGGCGGGCGGCGCAGCAGTGGAGAAGGCGTCCGGGGACGCCGGCACGCAGGTGGAGGCGCCCTTCACCCCCGGGCGGATGGACGCGTCAGTCGATCAGACCGACGCCGACTCCTTCGCCCCGCTCGAGCCCACCTCGGACGGCTTCCGCAACTACCGCCGCGGCGAGCAGTTCATGGCGCCTGAGGAAGCCCTGGTGGACCGCGCGCAACTGCTGCGGCTCAGCACGCCGGAGATGACGGTTCTGGTGGGCGGCCTGCGCGTGCTGGGCGCCAATGCGGCTGGGTCCGGGGCCGGCGTCTTCACCAACCGCCCTGGCCAGCTCACGACGGACTTCTTCGTCAATCTGCTGGACATGGGCGTGGAGTGGGAGGCGGCGGGTTCTGACAACGCGTTCCTCGGCCGTGACCGCAGGACCAAGGCGGTAAAGTGGACGGCCACCCGTGTGGACCTGATCTTCGGCTCCCACGCCGAACTGCGGGCCCAGGCGGAGGTCTATGCCTGCTCTGACTCTCAAACCAGGTTCGTCCACGACTTCGTGGCGGCCTGGACCAAGGTCATGAACGCCGACCGCCTCGACCTGCACTGAGGCTCCGGCTTGCGGCGGCGCCTGGACGAGCGCCGCCGCTTGACGCCTCCCGCCCGCGGCTCTATCGCCAGAGCCACGGTCCGCAGTTCACCGAGGCGTCGCCGCCCGCGAGGGTTTGCTAAACCTGCTTGAGACTTCATCGACTGACACATCTCACCGTGCCAGATCGGAAGGGCGATCACCGTTCATCCCCGGCACGCGAGGGATAGATCATGTCGAGAACCGTCATTCCGCTGCAGACGCAGGACGTCTCCAGCTTCGCCAAGGCCCTGCGCGCCCAGCTCCTGGAGCGCACCTCGGCGCCAAGCCACGTCGAACTTCTGAACATGCTGGCCAGGTCGGCCGGCCGCCGCAACTTCCAGGACCTGAGGGCGCTGGCCGACCAGGCCCCATCGGACGAGCTTGAGCCGAAGGAGGTCGCCGACCTCGCCGCCGTGGAGCGGGTCGCCCGCTGCTTCGGCCCAGAGGGTCGCCTGACACGCTGGCCGGCCAGGCGCGGCGACCAGATCCTGGCCCTGTGGGTCTTGTGGTCAAGGCTGCCCGCGCGTGAAGAGTTCACCGAGAAACAGATCAGCGACCGGCTGAGGGCCCTGCACGACTTCGGTGACCACGCCCTCCTGCGCCGCGACCTCGTCGGCCTGGACCTGTTCTCCCGCACCGCCGACTGCCGCGCCTATCGCCGCATCGAACAGGCGCCGCCGGTGACGGCCGCGGTGCTGATCAGCCGGGTCCGAACCCCCTAGCGGCCGGTGAAGGCTGCCGGGCGCTTCTGCAGGAAGGCCAGCACGCCCTCGCGCGAATCCTCCGTCCGGCCGGCGTGCTTCTGGGCGACGCGCTCGGCGTGCAGCTGGTCGGACCACTCGGCGTCGAGGCTTTCCCAGACCAGTTTGCGGATGGAGCCCAGCGCCCAGGGGCCGGTGGCCAGGGCCGTGGCGAGCTCCATGGCCGTGGCCAGCAGGGCCTCGTCGGGGACGCAGCGGTTGATGAGGCCCCAGTCGAGGGCGGTCTTGGCCGGCAGGCGCTCCCCCAGCAGGGCCATCTCCATGGCGCGCGCCTTGCCGATCAGGCGCGGCAGCAGGTAGGTCGAGCCGCCGTCCGGGACCAGGCCAATACGGCGGAAGGCCTGCAGGAAGTACGCGCTCTCCGCGGCCACGATGATGTCGCCCATCAGGGCCAGCGAGCAGCCCACCCCGGCGGCCACGCCGTTCACCGCCGTGACAATGGGGACCGGATAGTCCCGCAACCCCTTCATGAAGGGGTTGTAGACGTTCTCCAGGGCCGCCCCGGCGTCGGGGCCCTCAGGATCGGGGGCCGGCGCCTGCGGGCCGCCACGCCCTGAAAGGTTGGCGCCGGAACAGAACCCGCGTCCCTCGCCGGTGAGCACCACGCAGCGGACCCCTGAACCCTCCTTGGCGAAGGCGTCGAAGACCTGCTGCAACTCGTCCATCAGGTCGAGGCCGGCGGCGTTCAGGGTCGCGGGATCGGCCATGGTGATCAGGCCGATACCGTCCTGCACGGACGTCTTGAGCTTCGTATAGGCCATGGTTTCCTCCCGGTCGGCGTTGCGCGCGATCTAAGGGAGGATACCCCGGCGTCAGCCTAGGGGAAAAGCGCCGTCGGTCGGCCTAGGCGGCGGCGGCGATCGTCTCGGCCCGGCTCACCCGGTTGCGGCCGCCGCGCTTGGAGGCGTAGAGGGCCCCGTCGGCGCGTTCCATGAAGTTGTGGGCGCTCTCGCCCGGCAGGCGTTCGGCGAGGCCTGCCGAGACGGTGATGGTGCCCAGGTCCTCGTTGGTGGACCGGCGCTTCAGCATTCGCGACGACACCTCTTCGCGAATCTCTTCCAGGGTGGCGATGGCGAGTTCGCCGCCTTCGCGCGGGAAGATCAGGGCGAACTCCTCGCCGCCGTAGCGGGCCGCGAAACGGGGCGGGGCCCCGCGGCCGCCGATGACGCTGGCCACATAGCGGATGACCTGGTCGCCAGTCTGGTGACCCCAGGTGTCGTTGAAGTTCTTGAAGTGGTCGATGTCGATCACGGCGAGCGCCAGGGTCTCACCCTTGGCGTCGGCCTCGGCGCAGGCGCGCTCTAGTTCTTCATCAAAGGCCTTGCGGTTGGCAAGGTTGGTCAGGCCGTCGGTGGTGGCGTCGCGGCGCACCTGCTCCAGGTGTTCGCGCAGGCGGGCGACCTCGGCGGTCGAATCGCTGAGGCGCTTCTCCAGCGACTTGTTTTCCTTCTGGACGCGCTTGGTGGCGATGGCGAGGGTGTCGATCATCGACTTAACCTCGGTGGCGTCGTCGCGTTCGCTCAGGCTCTTGGACGCGGTGGCCAGGGTCTGGCCGTAGGCGACGCTCGACTTCTGGGCGGTCTCGATCGCCTGGGAGACGCTGGCCAGTTCCTTGGTCAGGGCGTCCCCGGCGTCACGGATTTGCTCGTTGAGGCGGGCCTTGGGCAGGTACACCGCCGCCAGCTCGTCGCTCAGAGTGTCGGTGAAGGCCGCACCGGTGGAGATGATGCGGGTGATTTCCCGGGCCAGGTCGCCGTCAGGGTCGCCGACGCAGTGAGTCCAGAGCTCGAAATTGACCGCGGTCGGCCAGATCTGGTGCTGTTCCATCGCCGACAGGGCCTTGCGGGCCAAGATATAGGCGTCCGGCCCACGCAGCTTGACTTCGATCCCAGCGCTCATGGCGGTCATCCCCGATCTTCGGCCCGCGCACGCCCCCCGGCGCTGCGATCCAAGCTTAGGGGTGGACTATATTCGACATAGCCAAACGAGCGGTTAAAACGCCGCTGTTATTCGAAGCTTGTGTCGCCTAGTCGTCACTCGGTGGGCGGGTGGGCGCGACCTTCAGGAAGGCCGGCATGTCGTTTCCGAAGCCCACTACCCGGTCGCCATCGTCACGGTCCTCGCGGCGCGGGCGGTCCCGTTCGCGGGACGGCCGGGCCTCGGAGGAAGCCGAGGCGCGCGGGCGGTCCTCACGTTCGCGGCGGGGACGCTCGGTGCGTTCCGGCGCGGCTTCGGCGCGCGGCGCGCGGTCGGGGCGATCGGCGCGGGCGGGCCGCTCACTGCGCTCGCCCCGCGGCTCACCTTGCGGCCGGGCTTCACGCTCCGGACGGACCGGTCGTGCTTCACGCTCGGGGCGGGGTTCGCGCTCGGGCCGGGCGTCGACCGGTTGGGCCTCAGCCTCCGCAGGCGCGGCTTCGGCGTCAAGATTGGCGCGGCCACGATTGCGGCCCCGGGCGCGGGGCGCGCGTTCAGCCTTGGCTTCCTCGGTCGCGGCGACGGGTGCGGGCTTGGGGGCGCGCACCGCGTCCGGATCGGCGACGAAGGGTTCGAGGGAGGCGACCTCGCCGTGCGGAGCCCGAGGACGCTCGCGTTCACGATCGCGGTCACTGCGGCCCGACGAGCGTTCGCCGCCCCGGCCGCGATCCCGGCCGCCGCTGCGGCTGTCGCTGCGCTTCTCGTCCTTGATGGCGGCGAAATCGACGCCCTCCAGCACGATCTCTTCCGGGGCCTTGCCGATCAGCTTCAGCACCTTGTCGATGTTCTTCGCATCGGCCGGCGTGACGATCATATAGGTCTTGCCGAGCTTGCCAGCCCGGCCGGTGCGGCCGATCCGGTGCACATAGTCGTCGGCATGGTGCGGCACGTCGTAGTTGAAGACGTGGCTGACGTCCGGCACGTCCAGGCCGCGCGCGGCGACGTCGGAGGCGCAGAGCAGTTTCAGCTCGCCCTTGCGGAAAGCTTCCAGGGTGCGCATGCGGGTCGCCTGGTCAAGGTCGCCATGGATCGGCGCGGCGTCGAAGCCGTGCGTCTTCAGGGACTTGGCGACGATATCGACCTCGGACTTGCGGTTGCAGAAGACGATGCCGTTGCGCACGTCGTCGGCGCCGATCAGCATGCGCAGGGCGGTGCGCTTGGCCTTGGCGTCGGCGGTCGGCAGGCGGACCACGTACTGGGTGATCGTGTCGGCGGTGGTGGCCGGGCGGGTCGCCTCGATCCGCACGGGATCATTGAGGAACTGCTTGGTCAGCCGGGTGATTTCCGGCGGCATGGTGGCCGAGAAAAACAGGGTCTGCTTCTTGGCCGGGGTCAGCTTGAAAATGCGCTCGATGTCGGGGATGAAGCCCATGTCGAGCATGCGGTCGGCCTCGTCGACCACCAGAATCTGCACCCCGGTCATCAGCAACTTGCCGCGCTCGAAATGGTCCAGCAGGCGGCCCGGCGTGGCGATCAGGACGTCGACGCCCCGGTCCAGCTTGGCTTCCTGGTCGCCGAAGGAGACGCCGCCGATCAGCAGGGCCCAGGAAAGCTTCTGCTTCTGGCCCTTGGCGTATTTCTCGAAGGACAGCGAAACCTGGTCAGCCAGTTCGCGGGTGGGGGCGATGACGAGGGCGCGCGGCATGCGCGCCTTGGACCGGCCGGCGGCCAGTCGATCGATCATCGGAAGGGTGAAGGCGGCGGTCTTGCCCGTGCCGGTCTGGGCGATCCCCAGGACGTCGCGGCCTTGCAGGGCGACGGGGATGGCCTCGGCCTGGATCGGCGTGGCGGTGGTGTAGCCGGTGTCGGCCACGGCCTGGAGCGTAGCGGGCGATAGGCCCAGTTCAGAAAATTCGGTCATCAGTTGCAATGTGGGCGGGAACGCGCCCGAAAAGGAGGCATGCGAAACCCGGGCGGCGCGGACGGCGATCGTTGCGCGCGGCGGAAGATAGGGGCTACCGCCTTCAAGTCAACGCGTTACGCGACGTACGGTTCAGCTAAGCGCCTCTAGGTCCAGTCCAGATCGGCGGCGGCGAACTCGGCGTTCTCCTGGATGAAGCGGAAGCGCAGCTCCGGCTTGCGGCCCATCAGCGCCTCCACCAGGTCCTCCACGGCCTCCTCGGAGCGGGGCAGGGTGACGCGCGCCAGGATCCGCTTCTTGGGATCCATAGTGGTCTCCTTCAGCTGGGCCGGCATCATCTCGCCCAGGCCCTTAAAGCGGCCGATCTCGGGCTTCTTGCCCTTGAACTCGGTGGCCAGCAGCTCCTCGCGGTGGGCGTCGTCGCGGGCGTAGATGGTCTTGCCGCCATGGCTCATGCGGTAGAGCGGGGGCAGGGCGAGGTACAGCCTGCCCGACCGGATCATGTCGGGCATGGTGCGATAGAAGAAGGTGATCAGCAGGCTGGCGATGTGGGCGCCGTCAACGTCGGCGTCGGTCATGATGACCACGCGCTCGTAGCGCAGGTCCTCTTCCTTGAACCGCGAGCCGGCCTGGACGCCGAGCGCCAGCATCAGGTCCGACAGCTCCTTGTTGGCCCCCATCTTGTCCAAGGTGGCCGAGGCGACGTTCAGGATCTTGCCGCGCAGGGGCAGGATGGCCTGGGTGCGGCGGTCGCGGGCCTGCTTGGCCGAGCCGCCGGCGCTGTCGCCCTCGACCAGGAAGATCTCGGCGCCGACGATGGCGTTGGCGGAGCAGTCGGCCAGCTTGCCCGGCAGCCGCAGCTTGCGGGTGGCCGAGGCCCGCGCCACGTCCTTGTCGCGCCGGCGCTTCAGCCGTTCCTCGGCCCGCTCAACCACGAACTCCAGCAAGGCGCTGGCGGCCTTCGGCTGGGCGGTCAGCCAGTGGTCGAAGGGATCGCGCAGGGCGTTTTCCACCAGGCGCTGGGCGTCGGTGGAGGACAGGCGCTCCTTGGTCTGGCCTTGGAATTCAGGGTTGGAGACAAAGACGCTGACCATGGCGCCGGCCTGGGAGACCACGTCGTCGGCGGTGATGATCCCGCCACGCTTCTCCCCGGTCAGCTCGGCATAGGCCTTCAGGCCACGGGTCAGGGCCGCGCGCAGGCCCGCCTCGTGGGTGCCGCCCTCCGGGGTGGGCACGGTGTTGCAGTAGGATTGCATGAAGCTGTCGGCCTCACCAAAGCCGGCCGGGGTCCAGGTGACGGCCCACTCGACCTTGCCGGCCTCGCCCTTGCGCTCATAGCGTCCGGCGAAGGGCTCGGGGGTGACGGTCTCAATGCCCTTGACCCGCTCGGCGAGGAAATCGGCCAGGCCGTTGGGGAAGCGGAACGTCGCCTCGGCCGGGGTCTGGTCCTGGATTCGCGACGGGTCGCATTTCCAGCGGATTTCGACCCCGGCGAACAGGTAGGCCTTGGACCTCGCCATGCGGTAGAGGCGCGCGGGCTTGAACGCCACGCCGTCGCCGAAGATCACCGGGTCCGGCGCGAAGCTGATGGAGGTGCCGTGTTTCTTGGTGGCGCCCAGCTTCTCGATGCCGCCGATGGCCTTGCCGCGGGTGAAGGCCTGGCGCCACTCGAACCCGTCCTTGAAGGCTGTGACCTCGACGCGCTCGGACAGGGCGTTGACCACCGAGATGCCGACGCCGTGCAGGCCCCCGGAGGTCTCATAAGCCTTGCCGGAGAATTTCCCGCCCGAGTGCAGGACGGTCATGATCACTTCCAGGGCCGACTTGCCCGGATGCTTGGGGTGCGGGTCTACGGGAATGCCGCGGCCGTCGTCCTTCACCGTCAGCGTGCCGTCGGCGTCGAGGATCACCTCGATGATCTTGGCGTGGCCGGCGACGGCCTCGTCCATGGAGTTGTCCAGCACCTCGGCGAACAGATGGTGCAGGGCGCGCTCGTCAGTGCCGCCGATGTACATGCCGGGGCGCTTGCGGACGGGCTCCAGACCCTCGAGCACCTCGATGTCCTTGGCCGAATAGCCGCCGGTGATCGCCGGATCGGGGCGCGGCTCATGGCTCTGCGCCAACGGCGCGGCCGGGGCGGGATTGAGCGCGTCGTCGAAGAGGGAAGCCTGGGGAACGGGCTTAGTGGACATGGTCGGAAACTGGATCGATTCGATGGGGCCTCGGTATGAATCGCCCCAACGGCTAAAGCAATGGACGCGCCGCGTTGACGCACCAAGCCTGGGGACAAGCTGATGACGAGCCAACAGGCGCCCTTGCGCATCGGCGTCCTCGGCGCGGCCAAGATCGCGCCCACCGCCATGATCCTGCCGGCCAAGGCGACGGGGGTCGCCACCGTGGTGGCCATCGCCGCCCGAGATCCGGCCCGGGCGCGCGCCTTCGCCGAGTTGCACGGCGTTCCTGAGGTGTCGGAGACCTATGAGGACCTGATCGCCCGGCCCGACATCGACGCGGTCTACAATGCGCTCACGCCCTCGCGGCACGCCGACCTGTCGATCGCCGCCCTTCAGGCCGGCAAGCATGTGCTGTGCGAGAAGCCCCTCGCGATGAACGCCGGAGAGGCCCGCGCCATGGTGGCGGCGGCGCAGGCGAGCGGCCGGGTGCTGATGGAGGCCTTCCACTACCGCTACCACCCGCTGTTCGCCCGGGTGCTGGAGATCATCGACTCGGGCGAGCTCGGAGAGGTGCGCGACCTCGCCGCTGTATTCCAGACCAAGCTGGTCGATGACGGAACCGAGATCCGCTACGAGCGCGACCTGGGCGGCGGCTCGCTAATGGATATCGGAACCTACCCCTTGCACTGGGCGCGAACGGCGGCCGGGGCGGAGCCGACCGTGGTGCGCGCCAGCGGCGTCTTCGGGCGTGGCGGGGTGGATCATTCGACCCAAGCCGAACTGCTGTTCCCTAATGGCGCCACCGCCAGGATCAGCGGCTCGATGGTGGAGGAGACGCCGATAGCCAGCCTGGAGGTCACCGGGACGCTGGGCTCCCTGAAGGCGATCAATCCGCTGGCTCCGCAGATGGGCCACCTGTTGGAGGTGAGGCTAGCCGGGGCCGAACCCCGCCGCGAAACCTTCAGCCGTGAGCCGACCTATGACTTCCAGCTCCGCGCCTTCGTCGACGCCGTGCGCGGCGGCCCCGCGCCCCTGACGTCCGGCAAGGACTCCATCGCCCAGATGGGGCTGCTCGACGCCGTCAGCGCGGCGAGTCGCCTCTAGGTTCGGCCCGCACCAGGGCCGCCGTCCGGCTCAGCCAGTCCACCGGATCGGCGGCGTGATAGGGGTGCTCAGCGGGTTCGATCTTGTCGAGGAAGCCGCGATAGATCACCGCCTGCCGGGCCGCTGCGATGGGGGCCAGCAGAGTCAGGGCCCGGGCCGGGTCAGACCCAGGGACGGCCTCCCGCCAGTGGGCGAGCCAGACGGCCCGCACGGCCTCAAGCGCCTCGGTCGGGACCGCATCAAGGAAGGCCGAAGAGTCCAGGAGGGGATGACCCACCCCGCTGTCGCCCCAGTCCATCAACGCCAGATTCTCCCCGTCGCCCCGCAGGTTGCCGGGGTGGAAGTCGCCGTGCACCAGGGTGTCGGGCAGGCCGCAGGCCGCCAGGTCCGCGAAACGGCGCGGCAGGTCGGCGACGAAGGCGGTGAGCGCCCCGCGGTTCTTGGTGGAGAGCTCAGGCGCCGTGCGTTCGAACACGTCGGTGATGGCGGCGGTCAGGGCCGGGCCGCGCCAGTCGGGCAGGCCGAGGGTGAACAGGTCGGCCTCGCGGCCGATCCACTTGGCCTGGATGCCCACCAGCAGGTCCACCATGGCGAAAAGCTGATCTGTCTCAGCCTCGAACAGGTCCGCGCCGGGCAGTTCGGCCATCAGGAAGCGGCCGTCCCCGCGGCCCAGCAGGGTCGGGACCGCCTCGCCCGCCAGGGCTTCGATCAGGGGCGCCTCGTGGGCGAAGAAGGGCGGGATGGCCTTCAGCCAGATCGTCTGGCCCTGCACAGGGATGGCCCAGAGGCTGGACAGGTTCCAGGTCCGCACCTGGCGCGGCGGACCGGCAGGCGTCATCCCCTTCTCGGCGAGGATGGAGTTGGCCCAAGCGAGGGCCGCCGCTGGGCCGCCGAGCTTGGCGTAGCTGTTGCGCAGGGGCTGGTCGTCCAGGTCACCGTCCCACGGCTCGGCGGCTGCGACCGGCTCGGAGACTTCAGCGAGATAGGTGACCTTCACCGACTTCGGATTGGGTGCGATCTCCAGCACCCGCAGGACGACCACCTCGAACCCGTGGGCCTCGCGCACGGCCGCGATCACCGGGGCGACGTCCTGCCACCACGGCGTTGCGATGGGCAGGGCGGGGAGGGCGCCGAGCAGGGCGCCGTCCGGGGTGACGAGGACGACGCGCGCGAAGCGGGGCGGCTTCACGCCTCGGGGGTGTCGCGGAAATAGGGCTCCACCGGACCCTGCAGCTTGACCGTCATGGCGTTGCCCTTGCGGTCGACCGTGGCGCCGACCGATAGGCGCACCCAGCCCTCGCTGACGCAGTACTCATCGACATTGGTCTTCTCGACGCCCTTGAAGCGCACGCCGACGCCGCGCTCGAGGCAGGCGGCGTCGTAATAGGGGCTGTTGGGGCTGATCGCGAGGCGGTCGGGCGGCGTGTCGGACATGTCTGGGCCTTGAGGAGCGGTCGGGCTTTGCGCCCTTGGCCGGGTGATAGCCGCATCGCGGACAAAGCAAAAGGGCCGGAGATCGCTCTCCGGCCCTTCGCTCAGGTTCAGCGCGGAGCGCTGACTAGCACTTGTAGTACATCTCGAACTCGACCGGGTGCGGGTGGAGGGCCAGGCGCATGACCTCTTCCATCTTCAGCTCGATATAGGCGTCGATGAACTCGTCGGTCATCACGCCGCCGGCCTTCAGGAAGCCGCGGTCCTTGTCGAGGTTTTCCAGGGCTTCCTTCAGGGAGCCGCAGACCTCCGGGACCTTCTTCTGCTCACGCGGCGGCAGGTCGTAGAGGTTCTTGTCCTGCGGCGCGCCCGGGTCGATATGGTTCACGATGCCGTCGATGCCGGCCATCAGCAGGGCGGTGAAGGTCAGGTAGGGGTTGCCCATGGGGTCGGGGAAGCGGGCTTCCAGACGCTTGCCCTTGGGGCTGTCCACGTGCGGGATGCGGATCGAGGCCGAGCGGTTGCGGGCCGAATAGGCCAGCTTCACCGGGGCTTCGTAGCCGGGCACCAGACGCTTGTAGCTGTTGGTGGTGGAGTTGGAGAAGGCGTTGATGGCCTTGGCGTGCTTGATGATGCCGCCGATATACCAGAGGCACATCTGGCTCAGGCCAGCGTACTTGTCGCCGGCGAACAGCGGCTTGCCGTCGCCCCAGATCGACTGGTGCACGTGCATGCCCGAGCCGTTGTCGCCGTACATCGGCTTGGCCATGAAGGTGGCCGTCTTGCCGTAGGCCGCCGCCACGTTGTGGATGACGTACTTATAGAGCTGCAGACGGTCGGCCATGACGATCATGGTGTCGAACTTCAGGCCGAGTTCGTGCTGAGCCGGGGCCACCTCGTGGTGGTGCTTTTCCGGCTTCATGCCGAGCTCGCCCATCACCGCCAGCATTTCACCGCGCAGGTCCTGAGCCGAGTCGATCGGGTTCACCGGGAAGTAGCCGCCCTTCGGACCGGGACGGTGACCCATGTTGCCTTCGGCGTATTCCTTGGCCGAGTTGCCGGGCAGTTCGATGGAGTCATAGGAATAGCCGGTGTTGTTCGGCTGCACCGACCACTTCACGTCGTCGAAGATGAAGAACTCGGCTTCCGGGCCGAAGAACACGGTGTCGCCGATGCCCGAGGCCTTCACGAAGTTCAGGGCCGCCTTGGCGATCGAGCGCGGGTCGCGGTCATAGGGGGTGCCGGTGTCGGGGTTCACGACATCGCAGAACAGGCACAGCGTCGTCTGCTGGTAGAAGGGGTCGATATAGGCGCTGTCCAGGTCCGGACGCAGCTTCATGTCGCTTTCGTTGATGGCCTTCCAGCCGGCGATCGACGAGCCGTCGAACATGGTGCCGTCGTTGAGGAAGTCATCGTCGATCAGGTCGATGTCGAAGGTGACGTGTTGCATCTTCCCGCGGATGTCGGTGAAGCGCACGTCGACGTATTTCACGTCTTTCTCTTTGATTTCGTTCAGAATGTCCTTGGCGGTCGCCATAGTCGTATCCCCTTGCAGATATCTCGATAGGCTAAAGTCTTAGACGGCGGCGGCCCCGGTTTCCCCGGTGCGGATCCGCAGCACGTCGATGATGTCGGAAACAAAGATCTTGCCGTCGCCAATGCGGCCGGTGCGCGCCGCGCCGATGATCGCTTCCAGCACGCGCTCAAGCTGATCGTCGGCGATGACCACCTCGATCTTGATCTTGGGCAGGAAGTCCACGACGTACTCGGCGCCGCGATAGAGCTCGGTCTGGCCCTTCTGGCGACCATAGCCCTTGGCTTCCATCACGGTCATGCCCTGTACGCCGAGTTCCTGAAGGGCTTCCTTCACCTCGTCGAGCTTGAACGGCTTGATGATCGCTTCGATTTTCTTCATGGCCCGACTTGGTACTCAAACAGCGCCGCCCCAGCGGTTGCCGGCTACGAGCACGCTCCGGCGCGGGGCGACAAGGGGGCGCCCGCCGAGGTTTGCGCGGTGGCGGATGGGAATCCGCGAATGTCTATTTTCTCAGCAGAGGCTGCGCAAGAAATAACCACTGCCGGAATCGCCTTTGTCCGCCGGCTTCCGGCGCCTAGGATCGCGCGCAAGTTCGGGCGGAGGCGTGTGACATGGACGACAGGACCCCAGTTCTCATCGGAGCGGGCCAATTCACCTATCGCGGTGAGGCGGGCGCTTCGCCGTCCCCGACCCAGTTGCTGAAGATTGCGGCGGAACGCGCCGCAGCCGACGCCGGCCTGGGCGCGCAGGCCCTGGCGGCGATCGACGGCCTGGCGGTGGTGGGGTTCACCATCGACGCCCCCGGGGGCGGCCGGCTGGTGCCGCACGCCACCAATCCGCCGGCGACGCTGGCCGGGCGTATCGGGGCTGATCCGCGCTGGGCGGTCTATTCCCACATGGGCGGCAACAGCCCGCAGCAGCTGATCAATGTGGCCTGCGAGCGGATCGCCCGCGGCGACAACGACCTGACCCTGGTGGTGGGCTGCGAGTTCCTGGGCTCGGCCACCAAGCGCCTGACCAAGGGCCTCGGCTTCGACGACTGGGACGACGCCGAGGAGCTGCCGGCCCCGGAACGCATCGGCGACCCGCGCCCCGGCTCGACGCCCTACGAGAACCGGCATGGCCTGGGCCGGCCGATCAATGTCTACCCGCTGTTCGAGAACGCCCTGCGCGGCCGCGACGGCCGCTCGATCCCCGACCACCAGAAGCAGATGGGCGACCTGTTCGCGCCCTTCACCGAGGTGGCCGCCAAGAACCCCGAGGCCTGGTTCCCGGTGGCGCGCTCCTCGGAGGAGCTCATCACGGTGACTGAGCGCAACCGGATGGTGGGCTTCCCCTACACCAAGTACCTCAACGCCATCATGGAGGTCGACCAGTCGGCCGGCGTCCTGGTCTGCAGCCTGAAGAAGGCCCGCGAGCTGGGCGTGGCCGAGGAGAAGCTGGTCTACCTGCACGGCTGCGCCGACGCCTATGATCTGTGGTTCCCCATCGATCGCCAGAACTACCACTCCAGCCCCGCCATGCGCCTGACCGGCCAGAGGGCCCTGGCGATGGCCGGAGTGTCCCTGGACGAGATCGGCCACATCGACCTCTATTCCTGCTTCCCGGTCGCCGTGGAGATCGGCGCGGAGGAACTGGGCCTGAAGCTAGACGACCCGCGCGGCCTGACCGTGACCGGCGGGCTGCCCTATATGGGCGGGCCCGGGAACAACTACGCCATGCACTCCATCGCCGTGATGATGCAGCGTCTGCGGGACAATCCCGGCGACTGGGGCCTGGTGACCGCCAACGGCTGGTTCCTCACCAAGCAGTCCACCGGCGTCTATTCCACCCGTCCGCCGGCCAAGGCCTTCGACCGCCAGGACCCGAAGGTGATCCAGGATCAGATCGACGCCCTGCCGCACCCGACTGTCATCGAACAGCCGCAAGGCGCCGCCACTATTGAGACGTACACGGTGGTTCACGGCCGGGAGGGCTACATGCTGGGCATCGTGGTGGGGCGGGATTCCGAGGGCCGCCGCTTCGTCGCCCAGACCCCCAGCGACGAGACCACCCTGCGCGACCTCGAATCGCGCGAAGGGGTGGGGCGTACGGGAACGGTCGGTCAGACCGAAGACGGCCAGAAGAACATCTTCATTCCAGACTGAGATTTCCCATGTCGCGACTTTACCTGATCCGCCACGGCAAGCCCGCCGCCGTCTGGGGCGAGGCCGATGACGATCCGGGCCTGGACGACGCCGGCCGGGCGCAGGCCGAGGCCGCCCGCGACGTGCTGCTGGCCCTGCCGGAGGCTGAGCGCCCCACCAAGGTGGTCAGCTCGCCCCTGCGCCGCTGCCGGGAAACCGCCATGCCGACCGCGGAAGCCCTGGGCGTGGAGATCGAGATCGACCCCTTCGTGGGCGAGATCCCCACGCCGAAGGGCCTGACCGCCGAGCAGCGGCCGCCGTGGCTGCGCGAGGTCTTCCAGGGGCTCTGGAAGGACGTGAAGGGCGAGCTGGATTACGACGCCTGGCGGCAGGACGTCGCCGGCTCGCTCAATGCGCGGGCAGGCACGGCCGTCTTCAGCCACTATGTGGCGATCAACGCGGTGATGTCACAGCTCGCGGGCGATGAGCGCGTTCTGGTCTTCCGTCCCGACCACGCCTCGATCAGCGTGCTGGAGACCGACGGCGAGACCCTCCGCCTGGTGGAGCAGGGGCGAGAAGCCTCCACCGGCGTCCTTTAGAGTTCAAAGTCCAGGAGTAAGCGCCGTGCGGCCGATCCTCACCGTAGCTGAGATGGCGGCCGCCGACGCCGCGGCGATCGCGGCCGGGACCACCGGCCAGGCGCTGATGGCCCGCGCCGGTCTGGCCGTGGCCGACGCCATCTGCGAGCGCCATGCGCCCCGGCCCACCGCCGTACTCTGTGGCCCGGGCAACAATGGGGGTGACGGCTATGTCGTCGCCCGCATCCTGGCCGAGCGAGGCTGGAACGTCTGGGTCGAGCGCCTGGCGCCGCCGGCCAGCGCAGACGCCAAGGCCGCCGCGGCGCTATGGACCGGCGAGACCTTCGAAATCGGCGAGGCGCCGCGCGAGGCGGACCTCTACGTCGACGCCCTGTTCGGCGCCGGCCTCAGCAAGCCGCTCGACGGGGAGGCCGCGCGCCTGGCTCGGATGTGCGAACGCATCCCCGACCGCGTCGTCGCCATCGACCTGCCCAGCGGCCTGGCCGGCGACACCGGCCAGGTGGTCGGTGACGTCGCCTTCTGCGCCGCCCTGACCGTGACCTTCCACGCCAAGAAGCCGGCCCATGTGCTGGAGCCGGGCGCCAGCCGCTGCGGCGACATTGTCGTGGCCGACATCGGGCTGGTGACGGAGGGCGCGATCCTCCTGGAGAACACTCCGGAACTCTGGCTTTCGCGCTTCCCCTGGCCGGACGCGGGCGCGCACAAGCATGCCCGGGGCCGGCTGGTGGTGGTGAGCGGCGAGGCCTGGAACACCGGCGCCGCCCGCCTCGCGGCCCGTGCCGGTCTGCGGATGGGGGCAGGGCTGGTGACCCTGCTGTCGCCCACCGAGGCGCTCGCGGTCAACGCGGCCCACCTGGAAGCTGTCATGTTGCGCGGCTTCGACACCGAGGTGGAGTTGGAGCAGCTGGCCGCCGATGTGGACGCCGCCATCATCGGCCCTGCGGCCGGGGTGAATGAGACGACCCTGCTCAACGTCCTGGCGCTCGCACGCACCGGCGCGGCCCTGGTGATCGACGCCGACGCCATCACCGTGTTCCGCGACGACCCCGAGGAGCTGTTCTCGGTGCTGGACGTCGACGACGTCCTGACCCCCCATCCCGGGGAGTTCGAGCGGCTGTTCCCCGGGTTCCTGAAGGACGCGCCCGAGCGGATCGCCGCGGCCCGCCGCGCGGCCAAGAAGGCCGACGCCATCGTCCTGCTCAAGGGCCCCGACACCGTCATCGCGGCCCCGGACGGCCGCACCGCGGTCAACACCAACGGATCGTCCTGGCTGGCCACCGCTGGCTCCGGCGATGTGCTGGCGGGTTTCATCGGGGCTCTGATCGCCCAGGGCATGGAGAGCTTCGAGGCGGCCTGCGCCGCGGCCTGGATCCACGCCGACGCCGCCGACCTGCACGGCCCGGGACTGATTTCCGAGGACCTGCCCGGCCTGGCGCCCGCCGTCCTACGCCGTCTCTACGACCTGCGCTAGCCCCCGTGGCCAAGCTTGGTGACCCGTGCTACGAGGCCGGCGTTCTCTAGGAATCCCCGCACGTGACCCGCTCCTGCGCACCCCTCGCAATCATCGCCCAGGCCTTCATGGCCTGCCGCGTAGCTGTGCCCGAGGGGGGTGCGATCTAGCTTCGACCGATCCAAACCCCTCCCGACGCGGCGAGGGGTTCTTCAGGTTTCGAGCGCCCCTTATCCGTCGTCTGGCTACTCCGAAGGAAAGCCGATGACGTCGCTTACTCCGCACCTGCTGCTGGCGCTGGCCCTGTTCGCCTTCGTCAACTCGATCACGCCAGGCCCCAACAACACTATGTTGATGGCGTCTGGGGCCAACTTCGGCTTCCGAGCAACCCTGCCGCACCTCGGCGGCGTGGCGATCGGCTTTGGGGTGATGGTGCTGGCGGTGGGGCTGGGCCTCGGCGGCCTGTTCGTGGCCTTCCCCTGGCTGCACGACGTGCTGGCGGTGGCGGGCGGCCTCTACATGGTCTGGTTGGCGTGGAAGATCGCCACCTCCAAGGGCATGGCAGGCGGCCAGGCCAGTGGCCGGCCCCAGACCTTCTGGCAGGCCGCGGCTTTCCAGTGGGTCAATCCCAAGGCCTGGGCCATGGCCATAGGCGCCATCACCGCCTACGCCCCGGCGGAGAATTACAATCTCAATGTCCTGCTGGTGGCCCTGGTGTTCATGGCGGTGAACGGCCCTTGCGTGGCCGTCTGGACCAGCTTCGGCGTTGGCCTACGCCGGTTCCTGGACCGCCCGGCCGTGCTGAAGGCCTTCAATGTGACCATGGCCTTGCTGCTGCTGGCGTCCCTCATCCCGCTGGCTATGGAGGTGGCAGGCTAGAGCAGGCGGCCGGCGGCGGCCATGGCGCGGGCCTGCGTCGCGCGCCATTCGTCGGCGTAGTCGCACGCCTCATAGCCG
>NZ_JANPJP010000343.1:0-3232 GCF_031425575.1 Phenylobacterium sp. | reverse complement strand
GTCCGAGAAGTGGCGCGCCAGGACGTAGCGCCGCTTCCAGTCCTTGTGGGCCCAGACCAGGGCCCCCTTGGCGGCCTCGGTGGCGAATCCCAGGTTCCAGAAGGGGCGGCCGATCCAGCAGCCCATCTCGACGCGGCCGTTGTCGCTGTCGAAACCCACCACCCCGATGGGCCCCTGCTCGGGATGGTCGATAACGAACAGGGCCCGATCCTCGGGATCGGCGTCCTGGGCGAGATAGGCCTGGGCGTCCTCCAGCCCATAGGGATGGGGGACGGCGGGGGTCATGCGGGCCAGGTCACGGTCGTTGAGAAGCTTGGCCACGCGCGGCGCGTCGGTCATCCGAGGACGGCGCAGCCGCAGCCGCTGGGTCTCGATGACGGGTTCGATCTGGATGGAGCACATCTTGAACCTCCCGGGTCCTCTGACGGGACCCCTGAAACAGAAAAAGCGGGAGCCCGGCGTTCCGGACTCCCGCTTTTCGGGATTGCGTCCGGTCCGCCTGACTGATCGTCGGGGCGGAACCGGAGAAGACAGGTTCCGCCTAGCTGGCGTTGGTCTCGGCAGCCACCACGTTCACATAGGTGCGGTCGTCGCGCTTGGTGACGAACTGCACAGCGCCGTCGGCGGTGGCGAAGAGGGTATGGTCACGGCCCATGCCGACGTTCACGCCGGCGAAGAACTTCGTGCCGCGCTGACGGATGATGATGTTGCCGCCGACGACGGCCTCGCCACCGAACTTCTTCACGCCGAGACGACGGCCGGCCGAGTCGCGGCCGTTGCGGGATGAACCGCCAGATTTCTTGTGAGCCATTGTGGTCTCCTAAACTTGTCTTGATCCGACGCTTATTCGGCGTCGGGCTTCTTGGCGGCGGCCTTCTTCGGCGCGGCGGGCTTCTTCTCGGCGGCTTCAGCCTTGGGCGCAGCGACGACCTTGGGAGCAGCAGCCTTCTTGGCGGCGGCGGCGGGCGCGGCGGCCTTTTCGGCGGCGAGCGCGGCCTTGGCGGTCGCGGCCTCTTCCAGCTTCAGGTTCCGGGCGCGCGCGTTGAGGACCGCCTTGGTGGTCATGTCCACCACGCCGTCCCAGTTAACGGTCTTGCCGGCGCCGGCCACCGAGGTGACGCGCAGGACGCTCTCGTGCTGGCGATGGCCACGGGTGCGGCGATAGCCCTGACGGCGGCGCTTCTTGAAGATCTTGACCTTCAGGCCCTTGCGGGTCTCGATCAGGGTGGCGCTGACAGAGGCGCCTTCCACGATCGGAGCGCCCAGGGTGATGGTCTCGCCATCGCCCAGCATCAGGACGTCGCCGAAGGCCACATTGGCGCCCGGCTCACCTTCAAGCTTTTCGACGACGAGAAGGTCGCCCGCCTGAACCCGGTACTGCTTACCGCCGGTTTTGATCACCGCGTACATCGTTCGCGCCTTGAGACTTTAGCAAAAAAGGATCACGCCCGCGGGAAGGTCCTGCGTGCGAAGGCGCGGACTTATACAGACGACCCCCGCCAAGTCAACGCAAGCCGCTGTCGATTCAGTGACCGCCGGAAGACTCTCCCGGACGCAGGCTGGCCAGCGTCTTGCGGGCGACGTCGCGTTCGCTCTCCCAGTTGGCCACCACGGCCCTGGAGACCTGCTGCATGAAGGCCAGCCGCGCGGGGACCGGCTTGGTGGTGCGCTTCATCAGGACCACCACGGCGTAGGAGCGACCATCGGGGGCGGTGAGCACGGCGACGTCGTTGATGCCGATGGAGCCGCCGCGCCAGTCCTGGCCGGTGCCGGTCTTGTGGGCGATGGACCAGCCGGAGGGCAGGCCGCCCTTCAGGCGCCGGGGGCCGGTGCGGGCCTCCGACATGGTGGCGAGGAAGGTGTCGGTGGATTCCTGCGACAAAAGCTCGCCGCGCTTCAGGGCCACCAGGGCGGTGGCCACGCCGGCCGGGGTCGCGCCGTCCAGGGGGTTTTCGAGATAGGCGTGCATGGCGGCGTCGCGCACGGCGTCGGGCAGCCGGGCCCGGGCGTCCTTGAAATTGCCGCCGATGCCCATCTCGGGGCTCCAGGTCAGGCCGGCGATCTTGGCCTGCAGGTTCTTCTCGTCGGCGCCCATGCGGATACCGGTGAGGTTCTTGCGCGCCAGCATGTCGGCCACGGCGTCGACGCCGCCCACCTCGGCCAGCAGCTTGTCGTTGGCGGCGTTGTCGCTCTCGATCAGGGCCCGGCGCACCAGGTCGCGTAGGGTGGTGGCGTAGCCGGTGGAGCCGATCTTGTGGGAGATGGGCTGGAAGAAGACGCTGCGGTCGTCAGGGCCGAGGACCACCGCCTGGTCCAGGCTGAGCTTGCCCTGGTCCAGGGCGTCCATCGTGGTCATGGCCACCCAGAGCTTGGAGACGCTCTGCTGGGGGAAGGCGTCGTCGCCGGCCACCTGGGCCATCCAGTCCTCGCTGGTGTCGGCCACGGCGATGCCGACGGGTTCGCGATAGCTGGCCGCCAGTTCGTCCAGGCGCTTCTGCAGCGCCTCCGGCGGCGGGCCGGGTTTGGGGCGCGGAGCGACGTGAGGCCGCGGCGCGCCGGTTCCGGCGGCCAGGATGGTGGGGGCCGGCGCCTCGTCCGGCGTCCCGGTGGCCACATAGGTCCCGCCGAGGATGGCCAGGCCGCCCAGGACCGCCAGGGCCGAGGCCGGCCGCCAGCGGGCGGCCCAGAACATCCGGGTGTCGAAGAGGAAGTCGCGTCTAGCCTGGGGCCACTCCGCCGCGCGGTCCTCGATCCAGGTCAGGGCTCTCAGGCTGGCGACAAGCAGGGACAGGCCGAGGGCGGATGCGCCGTCCACGCCCGACCGGCTCCAAGCCCGTAGCTGCCCAAGCCCTTGATTCATCACGTCTTGAAAACGCCGATCCGGCCACCTTGGTCAAGGAGTCAGGTGGTCGCGGACTTCCACAGTTACGTGACTGAGCCCCGCAAGGCCCGCCAGACGGGCGCGATAGGCCTGAGGCGCCTGCGGAGCGGTCGCGGTGAGGACGACGATCGCGGCGTGATGGCCGGGGCCCAGGCGCCACAGATGCAGGTCCAGCACCCGCTCACCCTCGCCCTCCAGGCGGGCGCGGATCTGCGCGGTGAGCTCGGGGCTGGGATTGACGTCCAGCAGCACGGCGCCCGTGCGGCTGAGCAGCCGCCAGGCGAAGTGGGCCAGCAGGGCCGCGCCCACCAGGGCGGCCACCGGATCGGTCCAGCTCCAGCCCAGGTAGCG
>NZ_JANPJP010000342.1:0-1937 GCF_031425575.1 Phenylobacterium sp. | reverse complement strand
ATGGAGCCACACGCAAAAATCAAAAAACGCCGGGACGAAACAATGCACTACGCGGAACTCAAGCAGGCCTGGGCCGAGCTAACGGCCCCTGGACAGCCCTTCGAGGTCGAGGCGATCGAGGTCCGCGGGAACACCATCCGCAGCTACAAGCACGCCCCGCCCAATATCCGCGCCGTCTGGCTGTCCACCGCCGCCTACGCCGACCGCGTCTACATGGTCTACGAGGACGAGCGCGTCACCTATGCGCAGGCCCACCAACGGGTGAACGCCATCGCCGCCTGGCTGTGGGGCCAGGGCGTGCGCCCCGGCGACCGGGTGGCCATCGCCATGCGCAACTATCCCGAATGGATGCTGCTCTACTGGGCCTGCGTCTGCCTCGGCGTCGCGGCCGTGGGCATGAACGCCTGGTGGGTGACCGACGAGCTGGAATACGCCCTCAAGGACAGCGCACCGAAGGTGGTCTTCTGTGATGAAGAGCGCCTGGCCCGCATTCTTGAGCGCCCGGCCATGGCCGCCGACACCCGCCTCGTCGTCACCCGCATGGCTGATCCGCCGGAGGGCGTCCTGCCGTTCTCCGAGGTGTTGAGCGGGGGCGGCGACATGCCGGAGGTCCAGGTCGATCCCGACGCCGACGCCTGCATCTTCTACACCTCGGGCACCACGGGCTTCCCCAAGGGGGCCCAGCTCACCCATCGCGGCTGCGTCGCCAACCTGATGAACATGGGCTTCTCCGGCCAGGTCCAGGGCCTGGCGACGATGCGCGCCAACGGCATCGACCCGGCCGCCGCGCCGCCGCCGGGAACCCCCGTCGGCCTGATCGTCACCCCGCTGTTCCACGTCACCGCCAACAACTGCGCCGCCTACCTGATCACCGCGGCGGGCGGGACCATGGTGCTGATGTACAAGTGGGATGCGGGCGAGGCCCTGAAGCTGATCGAGCGGGAGAAGGTCACCGCCCTCAGCGGCGTGCCCACCATGGCCCGCGAGGTGATCACCCACCCCGACTTCGCCAAGACCGACACCTCCAGCCTGCTGTCGCTCGGTGGCGGCGGCGCCCAGCTGCAGCCCGACCTGGTGGCCAAGATCGACTCCGCCGTCGCCACAGCCCGGCCCAACACCGGCTACGGTATGACCGAGACCTGCGGTATCATCACCGCCATCGCCGCCGACTTCTTCGTCGACAAGCCCGAGAGCTGCGGCCCGGCCATGCCCACCTTCGAGGCGCGATGCGTGGACGATGACGGCGCCACACTGCCGCCGGGCGCGGTGGGCGAGCTCTGGGTCAAGGGTGCGCCGGTGATCAAGGGCTACCTCAACCGTCCCGACGCGACGGCCGAGAGCATCACCAACGGCTGGCTGCACACCGGCGACGTCGCCCGCATCGACGAGGACGGCTTCATCTTCATCGTCGACCGCAAGAAGGACATGGTCCTGCGCGGGGGCGAGAACGTCTACTGCGCCGAGGTCGAGGCCGCCGCCTACCGTCACCCGGCGATCGCCGAGGCCTGCGTCTTCGGCGTGCCCGACGAGCGCCTGGGCGAAGAGGTCGGCGCCGCCGTCCTGCTGCGCCCCGGCCACAGCCTCACCGCCGACGGCCTGCGCGCCCACTGCATGACCGTCATGGCCAAGCACAAGGCCCCCCGCTACGTCTGGTTCCTCGACGACGCCATCCCGAGGAACGCCTCGGGCAAGTTCCTCAAACGCGCCCTGCGCGAAAGCCTGAAGGTCGAGGACGCGGGGTAGCGCTGCATTTCCCCCCCCCTGTTTTGTTTGGACCGGGGACATCCGTGACAGGCGTTCGGAGACATCCGTGGCACTGTGAGATTGGTCGCTTTGCCCATGCAGGTCGATGGTGGCGATCTTGGTTGAGCGGAAGACGACGTCGTAGAGACCGTCGGTGGACGTAGGTCGGACGGCGACGATCTTGCCGCTGAAGG
>NZ_JANPJP010000341.1:0-1796 GCF_031425575.1 Phenylobacterium sp. | reverse complement strand
GATCTCCCGCACCACCGCCAGGTCATGGCTGATGAAGATCATCGCTAGGCCCATCTCCTTCTGTAGCTGGATCAACAGGTCGATGATCTGGGCACGGATGGAAACGTCCAGAGCCGAGACCGCCTCGTCGCAGATCACCAGCCTGGGCTTCAGGATCATCGCCCGGGCGATCCCCACCCGCTGGTTCTGGCCGCCGGAGAGCTCGTGCGGATAGCGGTTGATCATCGCCGGATCGAGTTCGACGCGGCCCATCATCTCGCGCACCGCAGCCTCCCGCTCAGTCCGGCCCATGTTGGCTCGATAGACCCCCAGGGGCTCGCCGATGGACTGGCCCACGGTCATCCGCGGGTCGAGGCTGGCCAGGGGGTCCTGGAAGACGATCTGCAGGTCCTTGCGGGCGGCCTGCAGGGCGGCTCGGTCGGCGTGGGTGATGTCCCGGTCCATCAGGGTGACCGCGCCGGCGGTGGCCGGGATCAGGTTCAACACCGCGCGGGCCAGGGTCGACTTGCCTGAGCCGCTCTCGCCCACCACGCCCAGGGTCTCGCCTTCGCGCACATCGAAGGAGACGCCGTCCACGGCGCGAAGCTGGACCGGCTTGCCGAACATCCCCTGGCTGATGGGGAAGTGAACCTTCACGTCCCGGGCGGCGACCACGACGGGCGCGTCGGCCCGGGCCGGCTCGGTCTGCGGGCGCCCGCCCCGGTCGTCCCGGTCCAGCCGGGGGATCGCCGCCAGCAAGGCCCGGGTATAGTCGGTGGCGGGGTTGCGGAAGATGGTCTCCACCGGCCCCTGCTCCACGAAGCCGCCGTCCTTCATCACGCAGACCCGGTCGGCCAGCCGGGCGATGACCCCCATATCATGGGTGATCAGGGCCATGGCCGCCCCCGTCTCCCGCTGCAGGTCGGCCATCAGGTCGAGGATTTCGGCCTGGACGGTGACATCCAGGGCGGTGGTCGGCTCATCGGCGATCAGCAACTCCGGGCCCCCGGCCATGGCCGCGGCGATCATCACCCGCTGGCGCATGCCGCCGGAAAGCTCGTGAGGGTATTGCCGCAACCGGCGTTTTGCGTCGGGGATTCGCACCTTCTGCAGCCACTCCAGCGCCCGCGCCTCTGCCGCCTGGCCGCTGAACCCGCCATGCAGCCGCAGGGGCTCGGCGATCTGCTCGCCGATCCGCACGTGGGGGGTCAGGGCGGTGAGTGGGTCCTGGAAGATCATGGTCATCTTCGAGCCGCGGATGCGGTTCAGCTCCCGCGGCTTCAGACCCAGCAGCTCTTGGCCGAGGAACCTGGCCGACCCCCGGGCCCGGCCGTTGCGGGCCAGGAGGCCCATCACCGCCATGAAGGTTTGGCTCTTGCCCGATCCACTCTCGCCCACCACGCCCAGGGTTTCGCCCCGGCCGATCTCCAGGGAGACCCCGCGCACGGCGCTGACCTCGCCGTCATGGGTTTCGAAATCGACCCGCAGGTCGTTGATCGTCAGGACGGCGGCCAAAGGGACCTCACAAGCTAAACCCGATCTCACCGTATGGCGGGAATCCAGCTTTTTGGAACCCCGTCTGCGTGTCCTTGCCGTTATAGTGTCGCGGTGCCCCCGCCGCTCGCCCTGAAGCCCGCGCTGTTCCTCGACCGCGACGGGGTCCTCAACGAAGACCAGGGCTATGTGCACCGGTGGGCGGATTTCCGCTGGATCGCCGGTGCGCGCGAGGCGGTGGCCGCCTTCAACCGCGCCGGCTGGCTGGTGATCGTGGTGACCAACCAGTCGGGGGTCGGGCGCGGCTTCTACACCGAGGCCGC
>NZ_JANPJP010000340.1:0-17354 GCF_031425575.1 Phenylobacterium sp. | reverse complement strand
AGCTGGGCGATGCGGCCCCTGCAGGGGGTGGGCGGTCAGGTGGGGGTGATCGGCCTGCGCGGCCCGCGCCTGCCCGCCGATCAGGAGGGCCTGCTGACCGCCGTGCTGCGCCAGGGGGCCGTGGCCCTGGAGCGGGCCAGTCTTGCGGTCGCCGCCGCCGAGCTGGAGGGCCTCCGCCGCGCCGACCACCTGCGCTCGGCCCTGCTGAACTCCATCAGCCACGACTTCCGCACCCCCCTGGCCACGGTGCTCGGATCCTCCACCACCCTGCTGGACTTCGAGGCCGAGCTTAAGCCCGCCGTCCGCCGCGACCTGCTGGAGAGCATCGCCCAGGCCGCGCGGCGTCTGAACCGCTATGTCGGCGACCTGCTGGACATGAGCCGGCTGGAAGGCGGCGCCCTGACCCCGCGCAGCGAGCTCACCGATGTCCGGGCCGTCCTGGCCTCAGCGGTCGACCGGCTGGAGGGCCGCCTGGACGGCCGGCTCATCCGCCGCGACTTCGCCGACCGCCTATCCCGCGTAAACGCCGACCCCACCCTGCTGGAACAAGCGGTGCTCAACATCATCGAGAACGCCGCGGCCTACAGCCCGCCCGGCGCGGCCATCGAGCTGGCGGTGCACGAGGACCTCGGACACGTCCTGATCGCCATCGAGGACGCCGGTGCGGGCATCCCGCCCGAGGCTCTGGAGCAGGTGTTCGACCGCTTCCGGCGGCTGAACCAGCCCACCGACCGGGGCCACGGACTGGGTCTCGGCCTCTCCATCGCCAAGGGCTTCGTGGAGGCCATGGGCGGGCGGATCGCCGCCTCCAGCCCGGTGGCCGACGGCCACGGGACCCGCATCCTGATCGCCTTGCCAAAGCCGCACCCGACGCCCAAGGACCTGATGTGAGCCTGCGCCCCCGCATCCTGGTCATCGACGACGAGCCGCAGATCCACCGGTTCCTGACGCCGGCCCTGGAGGCGGCCGGCTTCGAGCCGATCCGCGCCGACACCGCCGCCGACGGCCTGCGGGAGCTGGCGCGCCGGGCGCCGGACGCCGTCATCCTCGACCTCGGCCTGCCCGACATGGACGGCAAGGAGGCGCTCGCCCGCGCGCGCGCCTTCTATGCCGGACCCATCCTGATCCTCTCGGCCCGCGACCGGGAGACCGAGAAGATCGACGCCCTGGACCTGGGCGCCGACGACTATGTGGAAAAGCCCTTTGGGGTGGGGGAACTGCTGGCCCGGCTGCGGGTCGCCCTGCGACGCGGGGCTCCCGCCGACGCCGCCCCGCGCAGTGTCACGGCCGGCGCCCTGGAGATCGACCTGGCCATGCACGCGGTGCGCCGCGACGGCGCGGCGGTGCGGCTTTCGCCCAAGGAGTTCCAGCTGCTAGCCCAGCTGGTGGAGGGCGGGGGCAGGGTGGTCACCCACCGCCAGCTGCTCACCGCCGTCTGGGGACCGGCCCACGTCCATGACACTCAATACCTGCGGGTCTTCATCGGCCAGTTGCGCCACAAGCTCGAAGCCGACCCCGCCCAGCCCCGCCACATCGTGACGGAGCCGGGCGTCGGTTACCGGTTCGTGACGGGGCCCTAGACCGTCACCTGGGCCCCCATCTCCACCACCCGGCCCGGCGGGATCTGATAGAAGTCGGTGGGGTTGGCCGCGTTGCGCAGCAGGTAGATGAACAGCTTGTCCCGCCACAGCGCCATCCCCGGTTCCCGGCCCGGCAGCACCGAGCGGCGCCCCAGGAAGAACGAGGTGGCCATGATGTCGAACCTCAGCCCCTGGCGGCGGCAGGCGGCCAGGGCGGCGGGCACATTGGGCTGCTCCATGAAGCCGTAGGTCACTGTCACCCGGCTGAAGTCGGGTCCGAGGCTCTCCACCGCCACCCGGTCTTGGTCGGCCACGCGGGGCCGGTCGCTGGTGGCCACGGTCAGGATCACGTTCTTCTCGTGCAGCACCTTGTTGTGCTTGAGGTTGTGCATCAGGGCCACGGGGGCCAGGTCCCCCTGAGAGGTCAGGAAGATGGCCGTGCCTGGCGCTCGGTGCGGCGGCCTGGCCCTCAGGCTCTCGATGAGGTCGGCGAGGGGCAGGGAGTCGCGCTGGGTCTTGTCCCCCAGGATCGCCACCCCCTTCATCCAGGTCAGCATGACCAGGACGATCAGGGCGCCGATGGCGATGGGGAACCAGCCGCCCTGGGCGATCCGCATCACGTTGGAGCCCAGGAACACCAGGTCGATGGCCAGCAGCGGGACCACCAGGGCCAGCACCGCGGCCAGGGGCCACTTCCAATGTCGCCGCGCCACCACGAACAGCAGCAGCACGGTCACCACCATGGTGGCTGTCACCGCGATGCCGTAGGCCGTCGCCAGGTTGGAGGAGGAGCGGAACATCACCAGCAGCCAGAGCACGCCCACCAGCAGGAATGCGTTCACCGCCGGCACATAGATCTGTCCGGCGATGGTCTCGCTGGTCCGCCTGATCTCGATGCGCGGCAGCAGGCCCAGCTGCACCGCCTGCTGGGTCACCGAGAAGGCGCCGGTGATCACCGCCTGGCTGGCGATCACCGTGGCCGCCGCCGTCAGCAGCATCACCGGCCAGTAGGCCGCCTGCGGGATCATCAGGAAGAAGGGATTGGCCGCCGCCTGCGGATCGGCCAGCACCAGGGCGCCCTGGCCCAGATAGTTCAGCATCAGGCAGGGGAAGGCCACCATCAGCCAGCCCGCCCGGATCGGCGCCCGGCCGAAGTGGCCCATGTCGGCGTAGAGCGCCTCGGCGCCGGTCACCACCAGGAACACGCTGCCCAGGATGGCGAAGCCCAGCAGGCCGTTGCTCACCAGCAGCTTGACCGCATAGACCGGGCTGAAGGCCGCCAGGATCGCCGGCTCCTGGACGATGTGGATCAGGCCCAGACAGGCCAGCACCAGGAACCAGACCAGGGTGATCGGCCCGAAGAACCGCCCCACCGCCGCCGTCCCGTGCGACTGCACCAGGAACAGCCCGGCCAGGATCGCCGCGGCGGCCGGCAGCACATAGGGCTCGAACAACTTGCCGATCCCCGGCGCCAGGGCCAGGCCCTCCGTGGCCGACAGCACCGAGATGGCGGGGGTGATCAGGCCGTCGCCATAGAACAGCGCCGCCCCGCAGATCCCCAGGATCAGCACCAGCCGCGAGCGCCGCCCCAGCGCGTGCTGAGCCAGCGCCATCAGGGCCAGCGTCCCGCCCTCGCCGCGGTTGTCGGCCCGCATCACTACCAGGGTGTACTTCACCGTCACGATCAGCAGCAGGGCCCAGAACACCAGGGACACCACCCCGAACACCGCCAGGTCGCCGGCGCCGCCCTTGGCGTGGGCCAGGGCCTCCTTCATGGCGTAGAGCGGGCTTGTGCCGATATCGCCGAACACCACCCCGATGGAGCCGAGCGTCAGGGCCCAGAACCTCCGCCGCGCCACCTTGGGGTCGTCCTGCGCCGCCCCGTCCTCAACCTGTACCGCCGTCATCTCGACCCTGCTGCTGACCCGTCCACATGGACAGGCCGGTGCTAGCCCGGCTGCGCATTGCGGTTCGATGCGGGATCGCGGGCGCGGGCGTAAGGGCCGCGTAAAGATCGCGCCTCAGCGCCGGCCAGGCGGGCCGCCTGGAACCCGGGCTCACGTCGCGCGCTCTGGACCTGCAGAAACCTGGAGGCTCCATGACCGAAGACAACACCTACGGCGTCAGTGAAATCGTCGGCACGTCCAAGACGTCCGTCGATGACGCCATCCGCACCGCCATCACCAAGGCGTCGGAAAACCGCCGGCACATCCGCTGGTTCGAGGTCACCCAGGTGCGCGGGCACGTGGAGGAGGGCCAGGTGGCCCACTTCCAGGTCAGCCTGAAGCTCGGCTACGCCCTCGAGGAGTGACCTCCCGCGTCAGCCCGCCGTCGTGGCGGGCTCGCGCGCCGTGAGCGCCCGCGCGCGCCGGTATTCCAGCGCCGCTTCCGCCACCGCCGGCTCGACGTCGCGGGGCATCATCACCCCGGCCTCGACGGCGGCGGCCGCCGCCTTTCGGAACCGGGCCAGGTAGCCCGCCTCGTCGCCATAGAGCGCGTCCAGGGTCGCGGCGTCGAAGGGCCGGTTCGACCCCCGCAGCCGACCCGAGAAGTCGTCGCTCACCGGCTGGGAGCTGTTCATCGCCACCGGCGCCTGCGCCTGGGGCAGGCGCACGCCCCCCGTGGCGATCCCGTGCCGGTCGCGCACCACCTTGCCGTCGGCGTCGAAGTCGATCAGCGGCTGTGACGGTGGGGCCGCGCCCCCGTTCACCCAGCGGTTCATGTGATGCAGGGCGGCGTCATAGAAGGGCTGCAGGTAGATGCGGTTCATGTCCTCTGACGGCGGCGCGGGCGCCACGCCGAAGTCGCGCTGGTACTTCTCGTTGCGGGTCAGCTGGGCCTGGTAGGAGACATGGGTCAGGGCCGCGGCCTCCCAGGTGCGGAACCGCTCGGTGTCGGGCTGGCGCACCTTGAGGCAGGCGATGGCCTCCAGCTCGGTGTTGACGATCATCGCCGGCACGTCGAGATCCTCGCGGATCAGGTTCTGGGCGCGGGGCAGGGGACGCGCGGCGCCCGGCGCACCTGGCGACACCCGCACCGGCGGATCGCTGCCCTCGATGGCCGTGCCGCCGCCGAAATAGATCTGCAGCATATAGCCGTCGAAGGCGTGACCGCCCTGCTCAGGCGACAGCGGATGGACCGCGTTGATATAGGTCGAGAGCCGCCCCGCCGACTGCGAGGCGCCCAGGCCGATCACC
Organism: Phenylobacterium sp.; assembly: GCF_031425575.1. Taxonomy (GTDB): domain Bacteria; phylum Pseudomonadota; class Alphaproteobacteria; order Caulobacterales; family Caulobacteraceae; genus Phenylobacterium. The sequence continues at coordinate 12,577 of NZ_JANPJP010000340.1, read as the reverse complement.
CTCTTGACCGCCAGCCCGCCCATCGGATCGACCGCGCCCCCGCGGCCCGGCCCCACGGCGCGGGCGACCTGGGAAAAGATGTCATAGGAGGCGTCGTCGGTGGGAATGCTTAAGGTCCCGTAGCGTTCGGCGTCCCAGGCCGCGAGCCCTTGAGGGTTGGCCTCGAACCCGTGCACGCCCACGGCCTGCACCGTGGCGCAGACATAGGCGTAGCCCTCCTCCAGCACCTCGGGGCCCTCCCCGAAGAACAGCTCATAGCCGGCGGTGACATTGTTCCAGCACACCACCACCGTGCCGTTGAACTTCGCCGGGTCGGCGGGCCGATAGACCAGGAAGCGGGTCTTGAAGGGAACCTTGCCGCGCGGCTCCACGGTCCACTTCCCGTCGCGCCCCAGCTCGGCGCCCGCGACGGGCCCGTAGGTCGTCGCCTGACCCTCCAGGACGTACTCCGCCTCGACGAAGCCCTTGGCCGCCAGGTCGATAAGCGGCCGGTTGAACGCCCAGCCGTGCTGTCCGCCCGTGATGGGTCCCTGGATCATGTCTCACTCCTCACCGTGCAGTCTGGTGCTGCTGAGCGATGATCCTAGCGGCTTGACGCGGTCCCTGGAAAGGCGCTCGCGGCGGCGCGAGCCAGGAGGCCCCGGGCGATCAGGGTCAGGTGGGACGTGATCAGGTGTTCGCGCTCCACCCAGGGAAAGCCAGGCTTGACGATGACCAGGGCGATCAGGCCATGCATGGCCGCCCAGACGCTCTGGGTCAGGGTTTCGGGGTCCAGGCCCAGGGTCAGGCCGCGCTCATGCAGATCGGTGATCTCCCGTCGCAGGACCCCGTAGGTCGACTGTGCGGCGGGGGACAGGGCTTGGTCGGGTTCAGGGCGCCCGGCGCCCCCGGGCGCGGCCTGCCACATGAAGGCGATCCGGTACATGTCGGGGTTCGTCAGCCCGAAATCGACATAGATCCGGAGCATCGCCACCAGGTCTTCCAGGCTGCGCACATCGCCCTTGGCGCCTGCCGTCAGGGCGTCGGCCAGGAGCCCGAAGGCCCGGTTCTGCAGCTCGGAGCCGATCTGGTCCTTGGTGGGGAAGTAGGCATAGAGGGTCGGCTGAGAGATCCCCACGGCCACGGCGATCTGCCGGGTCGACACGGCATAGACGCCGAACTCATTGAAGAGCCGCAAGGCGGCTGCGAGGATTTCCTCCCGCCGCTCCGGCCCCTGCCCCTTGGCCTTCCGGGGCGAGCGTTCCGTAGTCAGCTTCATGAGCGCATATCTGTCATGCGTGGCCGGGCATTGACAATGTGCGGTCATGTATCACTGATTACCTATCAATGATCGGTTATGGGGTCATCGTTGGGGTCGGGGCATATGCAGAGATCGCGCCGCGTTTGCGCCGGGGTGATGGCGGCCACGATCCTGGCCGCCATCACGGCCTGCGCGCCCCCGGACGCCGCCCCTGCTAAGCCGCCGCCGCCAACCAGTGTGGAGGCGGCTGCGGTCCGCCCCCCGGACGCGGTTGACCGCCTGAGCGCCACGGGACAACTGGCGCGGGAGCGGGAGATGACCCTGTCGTTCCGCATTCCCGGCGTCATCACCCGCCTGCAGGTCGATGACGGCGACCGGGTCGCGGCCGGACAACTGCTGGCGGCCGTCGACCCCACAGGGGTGGCCGCCGCCGAGTCCCGCGCCGTGGCGGAGGTGGAACGCGCCCGGCGCGACCAGGCCCGGGACCAGGCCCTGTTCGACAAGGGCTTCGTCAGCCGCCAGCGGCTGGAGGACCGCCGCAGCGCATTGGCAATCGCCCAGGCCGGCGTCAGCGCCGCGGCCTTTGACCGCCGATGGAGCCGCCTGGTCTCGCCGGTGACGGGCGTCGTGCTCCAGCGCCACGCCCAGGCCGGCGAGGTCGTTCAGCCCGGCCAGGCGATCCTCAGGATCGCCGATGAAGCCAGCCCGCTGATCCTGCGCGCGCCCCTGTCGGATCGTGACGTCAGCCGCGTCAAGCCCGGCCAGTCGGCTGGCGTCCGCATCGACGGCCTCTCCAACGAAGTCGCCGGCCGTGTGGCCCGGGTGGGCGAGCGGGCCGGGGCTCAGACCGGCGCGGTCGATGTCGAGATTGAGATTCTCGCAGCCGAAGGCCTCCGCAGTGGCCAGGTGGCCAGGGCCTGGATCGCGGTGGGGCCCGCCACGGGAACGACCTTCGCGCGGATTCCGGCCGAGGCGATCCTGGAGGCCAGTGGCGGACGGGCCTTCGTCCTCGTGGTGGAACAGGGCGTGGCGCGGCGCCGGCCGGTGACCTTTGGCGGGTTCCTGGACGATGACGCCCTGGTCAACGGCCTGGCGGCCGACGCCCGGGTCATCACGGCCGGGGCCGGATTCGTCGGCGATGGCGATCGGGTGAGCGTTGTCGATCCCGCCCGCCTGGCTGTCGGCGCCCCAAAGAGCGGCGTCGCCCGGTGAGGTTTGACATCGCCGCCTTCGCGGTCCGCAACTGGCAGTTCACCCTGGTGGCGTTCGGTCTGCTGATCCTGCTGGGGGTCAACGCCCTGTTTTCCACGCCGCGCTCTGAGGATCCTCACTTCCCGATCCCCATCGTCACCGTCCAGGCGGTGCTGCCGGGCGCCGAGCCGGCGGAGGTCGAGCAACTCATCGCCGACCCCATCGAGGCCGCCCTCGATGGCCTGGACAATGTCGATTCGATCACCTCCACCAGCCTGGACGGGGCCGCCGTGGTGACGGTGGAGTTCGACTGGAGCGTGAACCCGGAGCGCAAGTACGACGAGGTGGTCCGTGAGGTGAACGCCGTGCGCGCCAGCCTGCCGCAGGGCCTGACACGACTGGAGGTGCGCCGGGCGCGCACCACCGAGGTGGCCATCGTCCAACTGGCCCTGGTGAGCGATCACCTGCCGATGCGACGGCTGGAGAAGCTCGCCGACAGCCTGCGCGAACGCCTGGACCGGGCTCCGGGTGTGCGGGAGGCGCGCTACTGGGGGGTTCCCGCCTCGGAGGTGCGTGTCGCCCTGGACCTGGGCCGGTTGGCGGCCCTGCAGTTGCCGGCCACGGCCGTGGCCGACGCCCTCCGTTCGGCCGGGGCCGAGACCCCCATCGGCGCGGCCCATGCCGGCGACCGGAGATTCAACATCAAGTCCGGCGGCGCCTTCCGCGACCTGGCGGCGGTGGGCGAGATCGCGGTCCGCAGGCAGGCCGGACAGGTGGTTCGGGTGCGCGACGTCGCCCACATCAGCTGGGCCCAGCAGGAAGCCGATCATCTCACCCGCTTCAACGGTCGGCGGGCGGTGTTCGTCACCGCCACCCAGAAGGACGGCGCCGACGTCGCCAAGGTGACGGCCGGCATCGACCAGGCGGTGACGGACTTCGAGCGGACCCTTCCGGCCGGGGTCAGGCTGGAGCGCGGCTTTGTCCAGGCCAAGAATGTGGAGCACCGGCTACTGCGGCTGTTCCGCGACTTCGGCCTGGCCCTCGGCATCGTGCTGATCACCCTCCTGCCGCTCGGCCTGAGGGCGGGCGGGGTGGTGATGCTGTCCATCCCGCTGTCGCTGCTGATCGGCCTGGCCCTGCTGCAGGCCCTGGGGTTCACGGTCAACCAGCTGGCGGTCGCGGGCTTTGTCCTGTCCCTGGGCCTGCTGGTGGACGACTCCATCGTGGTGACCGAGAACATCGCCCGACACCTGCGCGCCGGCGCCGACCGCGTGACCGCGGCCATCGCCGGGACGCGGCAGATCACCCTGGCGGTCATTGGCTGCACCGCGACCCTGATGTTCGCCTTCCTGCCCCTGCTGGCCCTGCCCGGGGGGTCGGGGGGCTACACATCCGCTCTCTGCCGGTCACCGTCCTGTGCACGGTCGGCGCCTCGCTCCTGGTGTCCCTGACCATCATTCCCTTTCTGGCCAGCCGAATCCTGTCGCGTCATGAGGACCCGGAGGGCAACGCCCTGCTGCGGTGGGTCAACGGCGGCATTCATCGCCTCTACGCCCCGCTGCTGCACCGGGCCTTGGCCCGCCCCTGGACCGCCTTCGCCCTCATCGCCGCCATCTGCGCCACCACCTTGCCGATGCTGGGCGCAATCGGCTCCAGCCTGTTTCCCCCGGCCGATACCCCGCAGTTCCTGGTCCGCATCGAGACCGCCGACGGAACCTCCCTGGCCAAGACCGACCAGGCCCTGCGCTTCGTGGAGCGTCGCCTGGCCGCTGAGCCCGCCATCGTCTGGACCGCCGCCAACCTGGGTCGGGGCAATCCGCAGATCTTCTACAACCAGCAGCAGCGTCAGACCCAGACCAGCTATGCCGAGGTGTTCGCCGGCCTCAAGGTCTGGGAGCCCGAGGCGAGCCCCCGGCTGCTCGACGCCCTTCGCGCCGACCTGGCGGCCTATCCCGGCGCCCGGATAAGCCTGGTCGCGTTCCAGAACGGCCCGCCCATCGAGGCGCCGCTTGCGGTGCGCATCTCGGGCGAGAACCTGGACGTGCTCAAGGGCCTCGCGGCTCGGGCCGAGCAGATCCTGAAGGCGACGCCCGGGACGCGCGATGTGGGCAATCCGATCCGGCTGGACCGCACTGACCTCGATCTCGGAGTCGAGGAAGACAAGGCCGCGGCCCTGGGCGTCTCGGCCGGCGCCGTTCGCCGCATCGCCCGCCTGGCGCTGTCGGGGGAAGAGACCGCCCGCTTCCGCGACCCCGACGGGGATGACTATCCGGTGCGGGTGCGCCTGCCCATGACTGGCCGTAACGAGATCTCGGTTCTCCAGGACCTCTATGTCCCGACCCAGGCTGGCGAGTCGGCGCCCTTCTCGGCCCTGGCCGAGCCGCGGTTCCGCTCCAGCCCAGCTCAGATCACGCGATTCAATCGCCAGCGCAGCGTCACCCTCACCTCCCAGATCCAGACTGGCTTCCTCACCTCTGCGGTGACGGAGGACGCCGCGGCGCGCCTGGCGGGCGAACTGGCGCTGCCCCCCGGCTACCGCCTGAGCCTGGGCGGCGAGGCCGAGGCTCAGTCCGAGAGCTTCGCGGGCCTGGGCGCGGCGATCCTGGTGGCGATCTTCGGGATCCTGGCGGTGTTGGTGCTGGAGTTCGGCAAGTTCCGCACGGCCCTGGTGGTGGCAGGCGTCATACCCCTTGGCCTGTTCGGGGCGGTGGCCGCCCTCTGGGTGACCGGCAATTCCCTGTCCTTCACCGCCACCATCGGCCTGATCGCCCTGATCGGAATCGAGATCAAGAACTCCATCCTGCTGGTGGACTTCACCGAGCAGCTGCGCAGGCAGGGGGTGCCGCTGCGGGCGGCCATCGAGCAGGCCGGCGAGGTTCGCTTCCTGCCCGTCCTGCTGACCTCGGTGACCGCCATCGGGGGCCTCCTGCCTCTGGCCCTTGAGGGTTCGGGGCTCTACTCACCGCTGGCGATCGCCATCATGGGGGGGCTGATCACCTCCACCTTCCTGTCGCGGGTCGCGACGCCGGTGACCTATTGGCTGCTCTCGCGCGGAGACGAGACCGTCGATCCCGCGCCGACCCAAGCAGGCTGACCTCATGACCAAGACCGCCGCCCAGGCCCGCACCGAACGCCTGCTCACCGGACCCCCCCTGCGCACCATGATCGCACTGGGCCTGCCCACCATGGTGGTGATCCTGGCCCAGATCGGCGTCAGCATCATCGAAACCTACTGGACCAGCCGGCTGGGGCTTGAGGCCCTGGCCGGCGTCACCCTGGTGGCGCCGTTGGTGGCCTTGATGGCCACCATGAGCAACGGCGGTATCGGCGGCGGGGTGTCCTCGGCCATCGCCCGGGCCCTGGGGGCCGGCCAGGCCGAGCGGGCCAATGTCCTGCTCTGGCACGCCATGGTTATCGCCGTGATCTTCGGCGCGCTCTTCACGGTCCTGCTTCTGAGCCTGGGCGGCCGGCTCTATTCGGCCCTCGGAGGCGAGGGGGTGGTCCTGCATCAGGCCTTGATCTATTCCGCCTGGGTGTTCGGCGGATCGATCCCGTTCTGGGTGATGAACCTCGTCGCCTCGGCCATGCGCGGGGCGGGGGAGGTCAAGCTGCCGGCGGCGGTGTCCCTGGTGGGCGCGGCGGCCACCATTCCCCTGTCACCAGCCCTGATCTTCGGCTGGGGACCCCTGCCGCACATGGGGGTCGGCGGCGCCGGCGCGGCGGTGCTGATCTTCTATCTGGGCGCGACGGCCTTCCTGCTGCGCCATCTGGCGCGCGGCGCCGGGGCTCTGAGGCTGCGCCCCACACCGCTCTCGCGCCAGGCCTTCGGCGACATCCTCGGCGTCGGCCTGGTCTCGGCGCTGGGGACGATCATGGCCAATCTGACCACCGTGCTGGTGACCGGGGCCGTGGCCCTGGCGGGCGCCGCGGCGCTGGCCGGCTACGGGGTGGCCTCGCGGATCGACTTCCTGCTGATTCCCCTGCTGTTCGGCTTCGCCACCGCGGTGATCAGCGTGGTGGGCGTGGCGACGGGCGCGGGCCGGACCGATCGGGCGCGGGAGGCGGCCTGGAAAGCGGCCGCCGCCGCCTTCGTGGTGACCCAGGGCATCGGCGTGCTGGCGGCTGTGTTTCCGGCGGCCTGGATGGGACTCTTTTCCTCCGACCCGGCCGTGATCGCCGCGGGCGCTGACTACCTGCGGGTGGCGGCGCCGTCCTATGGCTGCTTCGGCGTCGGGCTGATGTTGTACTTCGCCAGCCAGGGTCGTGGGCGGGTCGGCTGGGCCCTGGCGGCCGGCGCGGTCCGTCTGGCGATCACCGCCGTGGGAAGCTGGATCCTGGCGAAACAGCTCGCCGGGGTGACCGGTCCGGCCCTGGCCGTCGCCGCCGGCTCGGCAGCCTTCGCCGCCATCAACGCCTTCGGCTTCTGGCGCGCGTCCCGGGTCAAGCCTGGTGAACTCGGGTAAATTCAGAGCTCGTCTGAATTCGATGACAGTGCACTCATATCGTCTTCAGCTTGCGCACGCTTTTGCCGGCGGCCTCGTCCACCCCCTGCGCGATCATGGCGGCGAAGTCGGGATGGCCCCTGACCCAGGCGGTCTCGTCCTGGCGGTCGCCGGTCGCGGCGACGGATCGCGAAGTGAGCACGCGCGCCCTAGGTGGAGGCGGCCCCGGCGAGAATCTGGGGCAGGGCGGCCTGCAGGGTCGAGTAGTGGGACAGGCCGGGGAACCGCCGCAGGGTTGCGGGCCGGACCGCGACGATGGCCTCCGCCATCGCGGGCGGGGTCCAGGTGTCGTCGTCGCCCTGCCACAGGGTGATGGGCGCCCTGAGGCCGGCCAGCCTTTGCGCGGGCTGGGCGACATAGCCGAGGATCTCGCGCCGGTAGGCCCGGGCGCCGCGCGCCGGGCTGTGGGCGATCATCCCGCGCACCCTGGCCTGGAACGCCGGGTCGCGGGCCAGATGCGCGTCCGCCCCGGCCGCCCCGGCGAAGATCTGCGCAAACAGCAGGCCCGGCGCGACCCTAGACAGTCCCCCCTGGACCGAGGTCAGGGCGGAAAACAGCGCCGGCTGGTTGCGCGCCAGGGCGAACACCGCGCCGCCTGCCATGTCGGGCAGGAAGTCACCGCAATCCAGCGGCGCGGCGGCCGAGACCAGGTCCAGGCTGAGGTTGCGGCCAAGCGCCTCCAGCCTCAGGCCGATCTCGACGGCCACGAAGCTCCCGAGCGAGAAGCCCACCAGGCGGAGCGGGCCCTCGGGGAAGCGCTGTCCGATGTCGGCCGCCAGGTGGTCGAGATAGGCCGCCAGCGGCAGGTCGGGGCGATCGGTCGCCCGGTCCGGCGCATGGACCCGTCCCTGGTGCTCGCGGGGGTCGGCGAAGACCAGGTCCAGCTCGGCCGGCGATCCGGGCTGGCCGTGGAAGTAGACGACTGTCACGTCGGGCCTCCGCCGCGAGGGCTGGAAAGGGGGTGGAAGGGCGGGTCGGTCAGGCGGTTTCTTGGCCCAAGCTCAACCGTTGTTCAACCGTCCAGCAGCCGAGGCCCGCACCGAATCGGCTGGGACCCTGACCGTCACCTGCCGGTGAGTGTCGGCCGCCTTGGCCGCGCCGCGAGACAGGCGGCGGCGCGGTCGGCGATCCTGAGGGGGCAGAGTCGCCGCGTTCAGGCGGCGCGCGGAATTCATTGGACTTTTGCCGGCGATGAGGCTCGGGTCCGGGTGGCGCGCACCGCTCGCGGCGGGTCGGGGATGTCGATCCGGCGCGGTCTTCGTCGATCATTGGCGCGATCCTGCCGGCCTGGCCCCGGTTATCTACCCTCCGCCGCGGCCAACATGTGCGAGGTCAGCGCTCGCTGACGGACGATCACTCCCAACCCCTGTCCACAGCCCAGATGGCGAAGGCGTAGTCGAGGGCGATCTCCTTGAGGAAGTCGAACCGTCCGGAGGCCCCGCCGTGGCCGGCGTCCATGTTGATCTTGAGCAGGATCGGGGCATCCGATGTCGAGACCGCGCGCAGCCTGGCCACCCATTTCTGGGGCTCCCAGTAGGTGACGCGGGGGTCCGACAGCCCGCCCGTCGCCAGCACCGGCGGATAGGGCCGGGGGGCCACCTGGTCGTAGGGGCTGTAGGCGGCGATGGTGTCGTAGGCGGCCTCGTCCTCCAGCGGGTTGCCCCATTCGGGCCACTCCGGCGGCGTCAGGGGCAGGGTGGTGTCGCTCATGGTGTTGAGCACGTCCACGAAGGGCACGGCGGCGATCACCCCGGCCCACAGGTCGGGCCGCAGGTTGGCGATGGCGCCCATCAGCATGCCCCCCGCCGAGCCGCCATAGGCCACCATCTTCCCGGCCTTGCCGTATCCCTGAGCGGACAGGTGCTCGGCGCAGGCGATGAAGTCGTTGAAGCTGTTGGGCTTCTTCTCCTTGCGCCCGTCCAGGAACCAGCCCCAGCCCTTGTCGGACCCGCCGCGCACATGGGCCGTGGCCCAGATCCAGCCGCGGTCCACCAGGCTGAGATTGCGGATCGAGAAGCTGGGTTCCATGGCGTGGCCATAGGCGCCGTAGCCGTAGAGCAGCAGGGGCGCCGAGCCGTCCAGGGGGGTGTCCTTCAGCATCAGGACGGTGATCGGAACCTCGGCCCCATCGGCCGCGGTGGCCGTCAGGCGGCGCGCCACGTACCGGGCCGGATCGTGGCCGGAGGGGATTTCCTGGGTCTTGCGCAGGGTTCGCTCGCGGCTGGCCATGTCGTAGTCGAACCACTGCCGCGGCGTGGTGGGCGACTGGTAGATGAAGCGCGTGATCGGGGTTTCGTACTCATAGCCGCCGCTCAGCGAGAGCGCGCAGGCCTCCTCGTCGAAGACGATCTCATGCTCGCCGCCGCCGCGCGCCATGACCACGATCCGGTCGTTGGCGTTCACCCGCTCCAGCCGCACCAGGTGGCCGGCATAAGCCGCGAAGCCGGTGACATAGTGGCCCGGCTGATGGGCCACGAAGTCGGTCCAGGTGGACTTGGCCGGGATCTCGGCGGTGCTGGTCGCCAGCTTGAAGTCCACCGCACCGTCGTCATTGGTGCGGATCACCCAGCGGTCGGTCCAGTGGTCCAGCTCATACTTCACGCCCACCCGCCGCGGTTCGGCCACGAAGGGCGGCCGGGTCGGATCGCTGGCGGGGATCAGCCAGATTTCCGTAGTCTCCTGGTTGCCCACATGGACCACGACGTGGCTGTCGTCTGAGGTGGTGCCGACGCCGAGGAACATGCCGTCGTCGGCCTCCTCATAGACCAGGACGTCCTCGCCGCCGCGCGCCGGACGCCGGTAGACCTTGGAGGGCCGGGCGTTTTCGTCGCGCCAGATCCAGAACAGCCACTGGCTGTCGGGGGAGAAGGTGAAGTCGCCATAGGCGCTCTCGATCTCGAAGGCCAAGGTCTCGCCGGTGGCTAGGTCCTTGATGCGGATCGTGTAGTACTCCGACCCCTGCTCGTCGGCGGCCCAGGCGTAGAGGCGGTGATCGGGGCTGTGGTGGGCCGCGCCGACCTGGAAGAAGGCCTTGCCCTTCGAGAGCGCCTCCTCGTCCAGCAGCACCACCTCGCCGTCGGTCCGTCCGCGCGGCCGGCGGCCATGCACCGGATGCTCGGCCCCGATCTCGTAACGGACATAGTAGTCCCAGGCCCCATCCGAGGCGGGGACCGACGAATCGTCTTCCTTGATCCGCCCCTTCATCTCGGCGAACAGCGCCGCCTGCAGCGCCTTGGTGGGGTCGTCTAGCAGGGCCTTGGTGTAGGCGTTCTCGGCGTCCAGATGCTCGCGGATGTCAGTCCGCAGGACCTTGGGGTCGCGCAGGACGTCTTTCCAGTTTTCGTCCTTCATCCAGGCGTAGTCGTCGACGCGCGTGCGGCCGAGCTGGGTTATGGACTTGGGCTCGCGCCGGGCGACGGGGGGGAGGGGACGGGTCATCCCTGCTAGATGGCCCAGGCGCGGGGCGCTCTCAAGGCGTAACCCTTGGGCCACGCGGCAACATGGCGCAGCGCCTAAACCGCAGATCGTTCTTTGCCTTAACGACGTTCTTAAGGAACTATCCCGCTAGTTGGTTGCGCGAGTTGCAGAAATTTTTCGGGGACGTCGATGGTCTATGACCTATCTGTGGAACTGATCCACGCGACGGTGCAGTTGGAGCAGCCCCTTGGGGACGGCACCCGCACGGTCGGCACCGGCTTCCTCATCCAGTCGCTGAGCCCCGATGGCCAGCCGCGCACCGTTCTCGTCACCGCCAACCACGTGCTGGCCAAGATGCCCGGGGCCGAGGCCCGCATCGGCTACCGGATCGAGAACCCCGACGGCTCCTGGACCTATTCGCCCCAGTCCTTGAAGATCCGCGACGCCGAGGGCCGTGAACTCTGGACCCACCATCCGTCCCGCGACGTGGCCGCCATCTCGATCACCGCGCCGGAGCAATTCGCCAAGGCCGCGATTCCGCTGAGCTGGCTGGCCGACGATCAGACCTTCGCCTCGCTGAAGGTGGGCGCGGGCGACGAGATGATGGCGCTCGGCTTCCCCCGGGGCCTAGCGGCCAACCGCGCCGGCTTCCCGATTCTGCGGGCCGGCCGCGTCGCCTCCTATCCCATCGCGCCAGCCAAGGTCTTCCCGACCTTCCTGCTCGACTTCAGCGTCTTCCCGGGCAATTCGGGCGGGCCGGTGTTCATGGCCGACAATTCGCGCCGTCGTTCGGGCGCCACCGAGGCCCAGCCCGCGCAGTTCATCGCGGGCCTGCTGACCCAGCAGGTGGAATTGAACAATGAGCGCCTGGAGATCGGGATCGTCACCCAGGCCAAGTACATCCGCGAGACCATCGGTCTGGTGGAGAACCCCTATGCGCCGGTGACCACGGCCTCGAACGAGGTGTTCACGGGCGCCAAGGCGGCCTCGGCCGAAGAGGCTGTCTCGCCCGATTGGTAGGTTAAGCGCCTCCCCACCCAGGGGCGGGGAGAGCTCGGTCGTGTTAGGCGCCGTACAGCAGGGACAGCGTCTCGGCGATGCAGGCGGGCTTTTCTTCGCCTTCGATCTCGATGGTGCATTCCATGCGGATCTGGACGCCGCCGGCCTTGGCGTCGACGCCGATCAGCTTCTGGCGCAGGCGCACGCGCTTGCCGACTCGGACCATGTTCACAAAGCGCACCTTGTCGGAGCCATAGTTGATCCCGCGGGTCACGCCCTTCACCGGCATCAGCCCGCCGCCCAGGAAGGGCAGCAGCGACAGGGTAAGGTAGCCGTGGGCGATCGGGCCACCCATTTCGCGGTTGGCGCGCTCGACGTCGACGTGGATCCACTGATGGTCGCCGGTGGCCTCGGCGAACTGGTTGACGCGCTCCTGGGTGATTTCCAGCCAGTCGGACACGCCGGTCTCCTGACCGACCAGGCCGGGCAGATCCTTGAATTCCACGGGGTTCATCGTTCACGTCCTCGTCTTTGAAACAGGTGTTCGACCTCTAGAGGGTGACAGCCGCCAGTGGAAGCCACATCAGGCGACCGCCTCGGCCAGGAAGGTCGCATAGACCCCGTCATGGGTGCGGCTGAGCAGCCGGAAGCCGGCGTCGTCGATCATGCGGGCGAGGATCCAGCCGAAGGTCGAGTGCTCCTCGCGCACATGGCAGGCGACCTCCTCGCGGCTATAGCCGGTCTCTCGCGTCATCCAGCCGATCCAGCTCTCCACGGTGCGCGGGATGGCGTCCGGCGTGCAGTTGAAGGCCACGTCGCGGATGTAGATCCGCCCGCCGGGCTTCAGGGCGTCGCGCATGCGGGTGAGCGCCACAGCCTTCCACATGTCTGGCAGGTGGTGCAGGGCGTTCTTGGTGATGATCAGGTCGAGGTCGCCGGAGGCCGGGAAGGTCAGGAAGCCGCCGAGTTCGAAGGTGATGTTGGTCACGCCCATCTCGCGGGCCCGCGCCTTGGCGGCGCTCAGCATGGTGTCCGACACGTCGATGGCCCGGACCGAGCGGGCCATGCCGGCGGCCGCGCAGGCCAGGATGCCGGTGCCGCAGCCGATGTCGGCGAGCGCGGTCTCGCGGGTCACCCCCAGCCCCGAGAGCAGGGCGCGGTCGGCGGCCAGGTCGCCGCCCTGTCGGATGTCGTAGGTCGCGACCTGCTGTTCGTCCTCGAAATCGAG
>NZ_JANPJP010000339.1:0-7454 GCF_031425575.1 Phenylobacterium sp. | reverse complement strand
GCCGCGCTCTGACGACGTGAACGTCGCACGGCGGCGCCGGCTAGGCCAAAGCCGGCAATCATCAACGCCCAGCTCGACGGCTCGGGCACTGAAACCGCGTAATTGATGAAGTCAGTGTGGATGTAGATCGGCACATAGCCGCTGAACTCACCCCAGCCGGCGTTCAGGCCGCCACCGAAATCGCCGAAATTGACGCCGAACGTCAGGCCGTAGGAGTTGATCGAGGCCAACTTTCCATCGATGAACCCCGGGCCGCCCGAGTCGCCGCCGGCAATGCCGACTTCACGCGCGCCAAGGCCCGTGTGGTCGAAGTTGTTGTTGCCGATGGGACCCAGTCCGAGCGCATTGGCAATCCGTCGCGACTGGTCCTGTGCTCTCAGCCCGTTGTCGAAATCGGACACAAAGCTGAACTCGACCTCTGCCGTACCGAAGAAGTTCTCACCGTTGCCGTCGAGTTCCGTAAAGAAGCCCTGGAACAGCGGATTGCCCCAGGCGTAGTCATAGGTATTGTCGCCTTCGCGCAGAAAGCCGGTGCGGGCGCCAAACGGCGGCGTGTTGCCCTGCGCACCACCGACCGTGGACCGCGCGCCGTAACCGGCAACATTGAAGTTGCGACCGGTGAGGTCGCCTTCTGTGTACAGGTCATAGACTTCCGCAAACGACGGCGCCGCACTGGCCAGGCGCAGAATGGCGATATCGTTCTGGTCGATCACCTCGCCGGTGTATTCCGGATTGACGATGTAGCGGGTCACGTCGATCTCAACGCCGCCAACCTGCAGGGCAGTGCGCTGATCCGCGTCCCCGGCGAAGAAGTAGGCTTTCGTGCTCAGCGGATTGGCGGTGCCGTAGCCGTCGCTGACGCAGTGCGCGGCGGTGGCAATCGACGTGCCGCCGCCGACGACGCTGCCCGAACAGATGAACCTGACGTCGTTTGCGTAGGTCATGATCAGCGCGACGGTCCCGCTCTTGTTGGTGGTGGGGTAGTAGAGTGGATCACCGCCCCCGATCGTGTTGCTCGGCGGCAGGACGGCCGACGTGGGCATCTGGCCGATGATGCGGCTTTCGGCAAACCAGGTCAGGTCGCCGGAAGAACCAGACGAAATCTTTTGCGCCGAGGCCGGCGCGGCGATGCCCAGCGCCAGGGCGCTGAGGGCGCCGAATGCGGCGATGCGTAGTGAACTGTTGGTCATGTTGCCCCATTGTAAAGCTGCGCCAACGCGGCGCCAGCCGTTGAACATGCCACTGGAGCCAGGATGGTCAAGTTTTAGTTAACCATAATTCGGTGACCGCGGTTTTTTCAGTCAGGAAGCGTATAAAACCCATGCAAATTCGTGTCGTATGAGCACAAGTTATAAGATCCCGAGCCATTTCAGCACACCGTAGCGCCACCTGCCGCCCCGTGAGGCCCGCCCGCGCCAGTGCCGTTACGCGATACGGCAAAGCCATGTACCGTGCGCTCACATGAAACACATCTGCGTCTCGAGGGAGAAATCAATGGCCGGCCATGTCGCACTGTCCCAGGTTCTCATGCTCTCGTGTGCGTTTGCGGCGAGCGCCGGGCTGGCCTGCGCCCAGCCGGCCCCCACGCCGGGCCCTGCCGCCGACCTGAGCGGCACGTGGACCAGCCGCACGATGACCCCCCTGGAACGGGCCGCCAGCCAGCCCCGGCTGGTGCTGTCGCGCGCCGAGGCCGACGCTCTTGCGGGCCGTAGCGCCGCCTTCCGCGCCGCCGACGCCAGGCCCACCGATCCCAATGCGCCCGCCCCGCAGGGGTCCGGCGATCCGGGCGGGTACAACGCCTTCTGGGTGGACCCGGGCGATGGCTATTCGGTGGTCAAGGGCGAGATCCGGGCCTCCGGCATCGTCGAGCCTGCGGACGGCAGGATCCCGTACCGCGACCGCGCGGCCAGCACCGCGACCCAGCGCCGGATCGGTCAGGAATATGTCAGCGGCCGAGGCGACTATACCGACCCCGAAGATCTCCCGCTGAGAGAGCGGTGCCTGATCGGGTTCGGCAACACGGGCGGGCCCGGCATGCTGGGATCGCTCTACAACAACACCTACCAGTTCGTGCAGACCCCGCATCACATGGTGATGGTGATCGAGATGGTTCACGACGTGCGGATCATTCCGATCTTCGACACGGCGACTGCGGCGCGCGCCGCGCACCGGCCCACCGCCATCACGCCTTGGCTGGGAGACTCGGTGGGGTGGTGGGAAGGCGACACGTTCGTGATGGAAACCGTCAACGTGCACCCGGCGCAGGCGTCGGAAAGCTCCATTCCGCTGACCAAGGACGGCCGGATCGTCGAGCGCTTCACCCGCATGGGGAAGGCCGAGATCTTCTACCAGTTCGAAGTGACCGATCCGAACCACTACGCCGCGCCCTGGAAAGCCGAATACACCCTCACCGTCCCCAAGGGCGGGGTTTATGAATACGCCTGCCACGAGGGGAACTATGCGATGGAGGGGAACTATGCGATGGAGGGGATCCTGGGCGGGGCGCGGTTGGCGGAGCGGCAGGCGGCGGGGGTGGTTGCGGCGAAGTGAGAGCGTCCGACGCGCCTTGCGATACGTGTATCGCTATGATACCGATGTCGTTATGCCAATGTCACTCAGACTGCCGGCCCAGGTCGAAGAGCGTCTCGCTGCGCTCTCTACGCTGACAGGGCGTTCAAAGACCTTTTACGCCACGCAAGCCATTGTCGAGCATATCGACGATCTGGAGGATGCTCACTTGTCGTCCGAAGTTCGCGCACGCGTCCGCGCCGGAACGGAGGCCCGCATTCCGCTAAGCGAACTGCTGGATGAATATGGCCTGGCGCGTTGAACTCTCCGACAGCGCCGCCAAACAACTCCGCAAACTCGATCCGCAAATCGCAAAACGCATCCTGACCTTCCTGCGTGACCGCGTCGCGGTGCTCGAAGACCCGCGCAGCCTAGGCGAAGCCCTGCGCAGTAGGGACTTCGGCGATTTCTGGAAGTATCGGGTCGGCGATTGGCGGATCATTGCCGACCCAAGCGACGGCGTCATGATCATTACCGTGATCCGGCTCGGCAATCGACGTAAGGTCTACCGCCGATAGCGACGAGAAATGCGACTTTCAATGGGTCAGATTTGCTCTCTGAAGGCAGGTGTCTGTTTCGTGGATGACTTTTGGCGTTAGCGGGACAGGATAACCTGCCATCAGGTTCACAACAGCTGCAATAACCGCTCAGCTTTCATGATCTACGTAGGTTGGGCTATTTTTCGGTTACTGTCACAGTCACCGAATACGAATGTATTTGCAATAATACTCTCAATCTTACCCTGCGACAATGCTTTTTGCTAGGACGTTGCGACTATCGTACCAGCTCGGCGTTGCCCCAAGTAGTGGCGCTTGCTCTTTCGCGACCTCAGTCATCAAATCGTCCATCTCCGTAGACAATGCGTTTAGCCCGCGCAGCTTATCGCTACTGTCAAATATCTTCCTCGATCCGTCCGGTACGTAGAGTTTTCGCGCTTCATCGTGGTTGGTTGCAAGAAAATCAAGATGTCTCTGCGTCTCAGCCAAAACACCTAGTTCGTAGTACTGGTTCGTGGAAAGCTGTTGCAGGTTCGCGTGGTACATCGTCGCGGCAATATCAAAGCTAGGCAGGTCGATGACCGTACCTTCCTCCTGCGCATCGTTCTTTACATGCTTGCAGAGACGAATCGCCTTTTTCAATCCACCCCTTGCGACAGCATCGAAATCGTTGATGCGCTTAATGTGGCGGAAGGGTTGGTTCTGAAGCGTCTCTGGAACCTTCCTGTTGAGAATGTTCACGCCACGATCATGCTCTTGTCTAGTAGTTTGATAGTCGACCGTATCCCACCAAATCGACGGCACCACGTCTACAGGCCTGGCGAGCGATCCGCCGGAGATACAGATCGCCTTACCGCCCGTGCAGTCGACCTTCGCCGCAGGAAACTTGGTCGTCAAGATGACCTCGGCCTGGGCCCGCAGCTTTTTGAGGGCTTCAAGGGATGTCATTTTCGAGGGGCTGTAGTAACCGCTCTGACCGAGAACGCCATCACTACAGTAAATGAGAATCTGCGTGTCGAGGGTGAGAAGGTCGACGTCGCTGACGCCGCGGATATGTACGTCAAGCGGGACGGAACCCTGTAGCCTGAATTCTATCGAGAAGCCCGCTGCCTCAAGATTGGCTTTCAGCTGTTTCCCGACCCGAGTTGCGGTTTCGAGGCTGATTGCAGTGTACTCCGGCTCCACCTGCGCCATCGAGCCGATAGCGTAGCGTGTATTGGGCGTATTCACGCTGACGCGCTTCTGCCAGGGCTCGTCGAGGATACTTTTCAACAGGATGTCAGCTCTCTCTGACTCAATTAGCCAGTCGAGACGGTCGGTTCCGCTACGGCGCTGCTTTAGGCGGTCCAGTCGTCCCCTGATGTTGCGTGGCATCTAGGCCTCCTTTGTGAGTTTCATGGTTCCGAATGTGAATCGGCCAAGGCCGTTGAAGTACTCGCCTTCAGCCGTTTTCAGGTCCGGCTGGAAGACAAGTTCCGCGTAGCCGCGATGGCTTTGGAGTTCGGGCTGATCGGCCTTCGGCTCATTTCGGTAACTGTAGAAGAGCCGAAAGCCCTCTGCATCGTCACGTAACAGCGCGGCTGTGCAGCTATTCGAGGCCGACTGATGCGTCTTTAAGTTGACTCGAATCTTGTCCCAGCTTTGCACAACAGTGATCTGAGCCAACCATTCGTATCCCTTCGACTTGTCTGGATTGATAGTTTGGCCCTCGCATCTCCAACGCCCTGCGAGGTGCGGGACCCCAAGCGCGCTGGCGATCCAGGGCAATTTCCAGATGTACCGGTCGAACAACCAGTAGAGGAGAGTGAAGGCGACTCCCGCCCCGATGGGAGGCAGCAGCACAGGCGGCACATGCTCGCCGAGGCCTAAAGATCGTGCGACGTCGAACGCCGCCAAGACCAGTGCGACAACAATGGAGGAAACTGTGGCAGCGATGATGGCGATCACCTGCCCGATACGGGCGCGATTGATGCCGCCAAGGACCGAATACTCGTGGTTCATGCGTCGGATCCCGAAAAGGACGACGCACATTGCCCAATGTGTAGCTCGAAGTGGATCACAGGCGCTCCTAGTAAGGATCGCCAAAGTGGTGTGCGAGACAGAGGCGCGGATAGGTCTGTTGTGCAGACATGCGCCGAACGCTACTAATCGCTGCACCGACTTCGACGAGTCGGAAACTCGGTGAGGGGGCGACGTTCTCGGACCGCCAAGTCGGACCGTCGTCCTCTCCCATCCGGCCTTAGACAGCCGGCCCCTTTCAAGCAGTTAGACTTCTGCTCTTCCGGGGAAATTTTCCTGAGACAGATAGGCCCGCCCTGCCGTCGAGGGCAGAATCGCCCCCGCAATTTGAGATTTATGCGATTCGTGGCAGGTCGAAAGCGATTTAACGCCGAGTTAATATGTTTCTCGAGATTCGCGGCTCCTGTCTACATCTTGTGGCAATCTGCACGTAGCGTTCCATATCTTGGTTCCGCCTATGCGAAAACGCAGAGCGTAGGAACCCCGCGCGACCCTCCTAGAAGGCCAACGCCACGCGCGCCTGCACAGCGTGGGCGTTGCTGTCCTTAGACAGCAGCCCGCGATAGCTGGCGGAGGCCGTCAGGTTTGTGGCGAGGTTTCCGCTGAGGGCGGCGCCGATGTGCGCGGCGCTGCGCGATTGCGACTGGACGCTGGTCAGGAAGGCGACCGGTGAGCCGGCGAGGCTTACGGCGAAGTCGTCGCCGCCGTCGTCGAGGCGGTAGCGATAGCCCGCTCGCAGGCGCGCGGTGAGGCCGCCGCCGGCCGCCGCCAGGGGAAGGGTCAGGGTGGCGCCGGCTTCGACGGCGGAGCTGTCTTGCTTGCGCTTGGGCGCCACCAGGCCCGCCACGCCGGCGCCCGTCTCGCTGTAGGCGTCGATGGTGGCGCGCTGCATGTCGATCTGGGCGTAGGGGGCCAGCGAACTGTCACCGCCGAACGCCATGGGGGCCGCGACCCTGGCCGCCAGCGACCACACCTTGCCGTCCTGTGACGAGGTGGCCGTGCGGCCCAGGCTGGCGAGGGACCGGCGGGTGTCGAGGTTGCTCCACCCGTAGCCGGCTACGCCCGTGAACACCACGCCCTGCCCCGCCGAGACGAACGCCTGAACCGACGTGGTCTCGACTTCGGTTTCGCCGACCCCGCCGCGGAACTTGTCCTTGCCCGTGGCGTAGGCGATGGCCAGGCCCCCGGTCAGGTCCTCGCCGGACGCGAGGTCGACGCCCGCCATGAACGTGGTTCGGGAGATTTTCGAGCCGGACTGACCGACCTCGGCGTCGCGCTTGCCGAAGGTTTCCCCCGCTGCGGCGAACAGGCCGATGCCGGCCGCCGGGCGGCGGGTCACGTCATCGGTATGGCCGAAGATCGTCTCCTGGAAATCGACCATCGTCTCGACGGCCTGGCGGCCCTGGGCGTAGATCGTGCGGCCAGAGAGTTCTTCCAGAGCCTGGGATCGCCCCGCGGCCGTGCCCACCGCCTGGGCCATCAGCAGCTGGTCCAGCTCGGTGCTGAAGCCAGCCGAGACATCCAGCGCATTGGCCACCGCCAGCTGCGAGGCGTTGGTCGCCGACGGCGCGAGCAGGGCGCGGACGATCTGGCCGCGGATGACGCCGCCGGGGTTCGGCTGGCTGTGGATGTTGAAGTAGAGCCCCTGGGCCTTGAGGTTGGCCACCTCGGCCGTCGGAATGGCCCAGGTGAGCGGCCCCACCGGACTGACGCCGGCCGGAGCGCCGGGGCTGCTGGGGAAGCCGAAGATGACAGGCCCGTTCACCCCTACGACGCCGCGATGAACGTGCCCGTTGACGACGATGGCGGCCGGAACGTTGTGGGTGACCGTGATGACCGCGGAGGTTTCGGCGGTGTTGAGGATCAGAAACCCCGTGCCCGTGAAGGGGACCGCGACCGGTGGCACCTCCTGAGCGCCTGTCAGGGTTCCCATCCAGAGGGTGCCGGCCTGGGCGTCGGCGGCGATCAGGGTCGCCGCGGAGACCGCCGTGAGGAGCGTACAAATTCTGGTCATCACTTTACGCCCCGAGGGTTGGTTGCGATGTGAGACGGCGGCGAAAGCGCCGGCAGGATCATCAAGATACAACGAGATCGCCACGGCGCAATGCAGAGCCGTTGCCCAGCCGTATGCCCCTAGCGTTCGTCCGTCCCCTCGCTCAGCCCCTCCTCGCCCAGGAACCGCGCGAAGTCCTCCGTCTCGCGGAAATCGCGGTAGACCGAGGCGTAGCGGACGTAGGCGACGTCATCGAGTTGCTTCAGGTGCTTCATCATCAGTTCGCCGATGGTGGAGGACGGCAATTCGGTTTCACCCATGCTTTCCAGTTGGCGGACGATCTCGGAGATCATCCGCTCCACGCGGTCGGGCTCCAG